>NZ_JACJOK010000046.1:0-109992 GCF_014695505.1 Trichocoleus sp. FACHB-90 | reverse complement strand
AAAATTTTGGTAGGACTGGGAGTAGCCTTGCACTGTTCCTTTAATACTTTTGCCGTCAATCGCCAACCATTCCCCTGCCTCTGGCTCGAATTCTTTCCCTGCCCACTGGTTAAATTGCTCTGTCAACTTTTCAAAGTCCAACTGCTGAAATATCCTTCTAAATGTTGTGTCTGACGGCCAGCGTTTCACCTTGACTCCCAAGTGTTCACACAACGCTGCATAATGCCTCACACAAAAGTCTTCCAAGGCGCAATATCCATAACAACCACTTACTGTGCCTAAAATCGCTAGCAACAAGATTATCCACAGTGGGTATCGTCGTCCTCGCAAGGCGCGGAAATCTTCGACAGATTGCAGTGATTCAATTAGAGAGGATCTCATACAACACCCCTAGCTTCACCTCCTCTCAACTTTATAATTTCTACCACCACAATAAATTAGCCCTACCTTAAAAAGGGGGGCTGGGGGGGATCAAAACTTTTGACACTTCTGGGACATCCTCTAATAACTAATCACCGCTTGAGGGATCAAGTGCCACGATCACCACGGTGATATTGTCTCTACCCCCTTTATCTTTAGCCGCCTGAACGAGGTTCTCGGCCGCCTTTTCCAAGGAGGGTAATTTAAGGTAAGTCCCAATCAGATTATCCGAAAGTTCTTCGGTAAGTCCGTCACTACACAGCAGCAGCTTGTCGTCCGCTTGCACATCCATCGGTTGGATATCAATCTGACGCAAATCCTTACGACCTAGACACTGGGACAAAACGTGACGCCAGGGGTGCATCTTAGCTTGTTCTGGGGTCAATTCCCCCGCTTTCATCGCTCGCGCTACCCAGGTATGATCCTCAGTAATTTGCTCTAGCTTGGAGCTTCGGAGCCGATAAAGGCGAGAGTCGCCAATATGAGCTACCCAGGACTGATTTTCCCGGAAAACCACCACTACGCCCGTCGTACCCATGTCTGAGCGCTCTGGATGATCGTCTTGATCCTGGATTATGGCGTGATTCGCCTCGAAAAAGGCTTTTTCTAATAAAGCTTGAGAAGACTCACTTGAATGCCAATGCTCATTCAAATAGGTATGAATGGTGTGAGTAGCGATTTGACTCGCCTCTTGGCCTCCTGCGTGTCCTCCCATGCCATCAGCAACAATGAAAAATCTCCCATCAGGATCGATATGGTAATCATCCTGGTTTACGGAACGAACAAGTCCCGTATCGGAGAGGCCCGTGAAGCGACATATCATAAATGATCTGCTGGCATCAGCAACTTTACTTTACAGTAATCAAAACATACGATCAAATCGGTCGAGGCGCATGAGCTGGCGGATCAGGACAAACCCCAAAGCAACTGAAACCAGAATAACTGCCACCGCCAGCCCGACATGACCATTAACGAATAGGATGGTGGCTGACAGGGTGAAAGCACTGATTAGTAAAGTATAGTTGGTTAAGAGCTGAATACTGCTCATCCGCCGCATAATTCGGTCTGATTCTATGGAGCGCACCCGAATTCGCAGGTCGCCGCGCTCTAATTTTTCAATCGTATCTTCAATGCGCCGGGGCAAACTTAAAGCTGAACTGCTGACTTGAGCTGCTTGACGCCCCAGTTCATTGAGAAAACTGTTGCGATCGCTTCCATTACTCTCTGTCATAATCTGCATTGCAAAAGGTCTTGCAACCTCCATAAAGTTAAATTCTGGGTCTAAGCCCTTTCCTACACCTTCTAAAGTAGAGAACGCTCGCATCACAAAGGTGAAAGTTGCTGGGAAGCGAAACGGTTGGTCGTAGGCAATTTCATAGAGGTCTTCGCTAATGGCAGCTACTGATTGGTTTTCAAACGGCTTATCCATGAAGTGATCCAGCATATACTGAACCGATCGCCGTACTGGCCCCATATCGTCTGTTGGCGCTAAAGCCCCCAGTTCGACCAGAGATGTTACTACTCTGTCAGCATCTTTTTGGGCAATGCCAAAAAGCGTTTCCATTAGTTGTTCGCGGATATTGGACTTGATGCGCCCCATCATCCCGAAGTCATAGAAAATTAAGGAACCTTCGGCACTTACTGCTATATTTCCTGGGTGAGGGTCGGCGTGAAAAAACCCGTCGTTGAGGAGTTGTTGCAGGTAAGCTCTTGCGCCCATTTGAGCGAGTTCCTTCCTGTCTAGTCCAGCTGCTTCTAAGGCTTCATAGTGGCTAATTTTAATCCCTGGAATATACTCCAAAGTCACCACCCGTGGAGACGTATACCGCCAGTAAACACGTGGTACTTTTACCCAATCATAGGCGCGAAAGTTACGACGAAATGTATCGGCGTTACTGCCTTCATTTAGGTAATCAATTTCTTCCCAGAGAATTCGGCAGCACTCTTCATAGATTCCCAACCAGTCGCGGCCCCGGCCCCACTCTGGATGATTTTGGAAGAAACGGGCAATTCCTTTGAGGATTTGCAAATCAATGTTAAACAGCTGCCGCAATGCTGGACGCTGTACTTTGACTACGACTTCTTCGCCGCTATGTAGAGTTGCTTTGTGTACTTGCCCCAGACTAGCTGCGGCGAGGGGAATTGGGTCAAAACTTTTGTAAAGCTCTGGGATTTTTTTCCCTAAATCCTTTTCAACAATCGCTACTGCTTGTTCGTAGCTAAAAGCGGGTACTTTATCTTGCAGCTTGGAAAGTTCCTCTACATATTCTGAGGGGAACAAATCGGCCCTGGTAGAGAACAGCTGCCCGACTTTAATAAAAGTCGGGCCTAAATCCAAGAAAGTTTCTCGAATCCAGATTGCTTGCGCTGTGCGTCTTTGGGCTTGTTTTGCCTCGGTGATTCCGCCGGGATAGCTCCAAGATTTGTTGTAGCGCCAGATTCTAAACATGAGGCTTAAAACAAAGCCCCAAATGTCTACAAAGCGGCGTTGGCGGGAATAGCGATCGCTACTCCATCGGTAAGCCTGATCCGTGTGGGCTTTACCGACAGCCCGCTGTTTACTTGTCACAACAGCCGCTTTTGCCTTGGATTTCACAGGGTCACTAGGATAGGCTGACACTCGGATTCCTAAAAACTTGGGTTATTAAAGGTCTTGGCGCACAGAAATGGAGCTTTGAGTTTTGATTTGGATAATTAACAACCAACAAAACTAAATTTTTACTCAGAACACAGGCGAGATGCCTGTGCTACACATTCACACAGAACGGCTGCGATAGCGTTGTAACTCGGAACGGAAACGAGCAACTTCTGCTCTGAGTTCATCAATTGTCGCTTGCATATCTACAGGCTGGCTACCCTGCGGCACAATTGTTGTAGTGGTTCGCCCCCGCATGACAGTTTCCATTTGAGCGTCCGAGCGTTCGGTGACTTTCATGGTAAATTGCCGCAGAGACTCTCGTTGTTCGGCATCAAATTTACCAATTTCCGAAAAAGCATTGGTTAGAGCGTTCTCTACCTGCTCGTTAACTGCTTCCGCCACTGCTCTGCCAACAAAAAAGGCATGAACTACAGGATTATTCATGGAAAATTTTAATGTGCGTCCGTTAAAAATTATAACTTGATTGCTCTCAATACTACCTATAGCTGAGGTTGCAGCTCAGGTGGCAGTGTCACTGGAGCGGGTGCCACTGGGATGACAATAGCAGATGGCGGTGATAGCAAGCTATTTTGAGGAGTAGGCTCAGGGATATCTGATATCGGCCAGTCGTTGCGGGCGGGAAAGGATTGCTCGGTGTGTAGGATAGAAGAACCGGGTGATATGGCGGCGTGATAGCGAATTGCCAAGCCAAACCCAGCACCAGCACAGGTAGCGATCGCAGCTGTCATCATTAACGTCTTGGGTCGGGTGAGCTTTGGCGGTTTTAAGTTTGGTAGGGCTGGGGTAATCTTTACCTTACTGAGTTTTGTAGAGAGGCGATGAATTGCCTCTTGAGGTTTAACGTTCGGTAAGGAGATTTTCAGTTTGACTGGGGCGATGGGGCGCTTCGTCTTTACTGGAGTTTTTGCTTTTTTCGGGGCTGTACTGACTTGTGTTTTGTAGGGGCGGGATTTCCCTGCCAATTTTGGGCTTAAATTCCAGTTCACCCCTTTGGTAATATCTTGTTCTTGTTTCTGCTTCTGTGGGGCTGGGGGCTGGGGGCTGGGGACTGGCTGAGGCCGGACGGGTATTGGGGGAATCTCTGGGATACTGCTAGAAGGCAGCAGGGCTAGCCAATTTTCTACCGTTTGGGGACGAGATTCGGCTTTCATTTCCAAGCCACTCCCAAGGGCAGCGATCGCTTCTTCGCCCAAATTTGGTTGCAACTGTCGCAAATCTGGCAGAGGAATTTTCTCTCTTAACGATGCCGGAATTGGGGGTTCACCTGTCAGCAAGCAATACAGAGTTGCCGCTAAAGCATAAATATCTGTTGCTGGAGTACGCTTTTTCTTGGGAAAATACTGTTCAATTGCGGCATAACCAGGACTCACCAAGCTGGCGTGAGTTTGGATCATTCCTGGTGTCAGTTCTCCGGCAATACCAATTACTAGCACCACATCATCAGTACCCTGACGGCGGATGATGTTTTGCGGTTTGATATCCCGGTGCAGTAAACCTGCTTTGTGGACTAAACTCAGGGCATTGCCAATTTGACGAATATAGTCTATGGCTTTTTCTTCTGGCAGCGACTTAATATCTGTGATTTCCGCCAGAGTCTGCCCCTCGATGTACTCCATTACGATAAAAGACTGTCGGGACTCTTGAAAAAGGTCGAGAACCCCAACCAGGTGAGGATGCTTGACTTTAGCAAGGCGACGAGCGCTACTCTCAAATTGCTGCCTAAATCGCTCAAAATTGGGATGAGTCCATAGGCTCTCATTGAGGGTTTTGATGACGACCGTTTGCCCTGAATTGACATGAGTCGCCCGGTAGGTAATCCCAAAGATACCTTGACCCAGGGGGGTGTCAAGAATATATTTGCCGTTCTTCAGGACTGCGCCAGCCGTTAAGTTCATTAAGTAATTGTTACGGTGTTCCCAACTATGCTACTGCCAAGCAAAGCGATTATATATTAAAAATTAATAATTATAAGTTAAAGGAAGGATTTTTAACTTATAATTGTGAGCTTTTAATTTTTTCCGACAAATATACCCTGCTTTGGTGTGGCTTTAAAGTGGATAATACTTTGCGAGGAAACTTTCGGCATCAGCGCGATCGCGTATTTCTCCGTCTAGAGTTGCCGCTAAGAGATGATCCAGCATTTGCTTGAACTCGCGCCCCGGCTTGTAGCCCAATGCCTTCAGGTCGTTACCATTCAACAGGGGTTGTATATGAGCATATTGGGTGAGATATTGCCAAATAAGCCGCCGAATCGGACGCTGACTTTGCACAGCAATTAAAATCAAAGTTGGCAAGCCGTATTGCTTCAGCACTCGCGTAATTTCGCTGGGGCGAATGCACGTTGGCAAAGATTTCGCGACATTAGCTTGATCCAGATCCAGCTGTTGTAGCCGTTTGATACTGTCATCGGGTAGCTGGAGATTTTTGGCAACTTTCGGGCGATATTCCGGCGCGAGGTGAGCAATTAAAACTTCCAGCCGCATCTGCCAATGGTCGAGGGTTTTCTCAGGATCGAAGCGACGCAGACACCGCTCTAGTAAACGCACTTGCTTCCACAACTGGTGATCTAGTTCTAGGGTAGAATGCAGGCACTTGAGCGCTTCTAGATCGCCGAGTAACTTTAAAGCCCCTTTCCAGTAGGGAGCCTGTAAGATGTATTTCAGCTCTGCCTTAAGCCGTGTTTGGAGGGCGGGTGCTTTACTATTTTCGATAAGCGATCGCTCGTAAATTCCACTGTCCAACGCATAGCGGATATAGCGTTCCGTCTGTGCTTCAAGCTGAAATCCTAGCCGCACCGCAAACCGCACTGCACGATAAATTCGGGTAGGATCTTCGATAAAACTATTGGCGTGGAGAACGCGAATTTGACGCGATCGCAAATCCCGCAAACCGCCAAAAAAATCCAACAATTCACCTGCACGAGGTGACGTAAGTCTCACAGCTAAAGCATTGATAGTGAAATCCCGCCGATATAAGTCTTGGCGAATCGAACTAGCCTCAACTTCTGGATTCGCCGCCGGGTAAGGATAAAACTCTGTCCGCGCCGTGGCAATATCCACCCAGAGAGAGTCTAACACTGGATCGAGGTGCCACAACAGCGCCGCAGTTTGAAATTGACCGTGGACTTCCAGACGCGCCTCTGGGTAAGTATTTTGGAGTGCCTTAGCTAGTTCCACACCAGCACCGACATCAGCTGAACGGTGGAAGCCATCAACCACCATGTCGATATCTGACAGCAACAAAGTTTGATCAGGATCGGCTAGTAATAAATCTCGCACGGCACCGCCGACAAGGTATAAATGCCAACCGCGTTTTTGGGCTTGTTCGGACGCTTTGGCGAGGAATTCCCAGAGAGGAGGCGCAAGGCGATCGCGTAACTGAGTGCTTAATGATGTAGAGACGCGATATATTGCCTCTTGAGTGTTGAGTGTTTTATTGTACTCACTCTTGAGTTCTCGTTCCTCAGTCCTACCTTGGTGCAATTGGCGCAAAACATCGGTGCGCGTGACAATTCCCACCAGCTGCCCATTTTCTAAAACTGGCAAGCGTCCGACATCGTAAGTCACCATGATGGACTCAATCTCTGGCAGTGAGGTATCCGGCGTAATCGTGTTTAAATTCGTAGTCATGTAGCCTTTGACTGGCGCATGACTAAAGCCGTGATGCAGCGCCAGATCGATATCTCGCCGGGAGATAATTCCTACGAGGGGGACTGGGGATTGGGGATTGGGGATTGGGGATTGGGGATTGGGGATTGGGGATTGGGGATTGGGGATTGGGGATTGGGGATTGGGGATTGGGGTTTCTCCTACTCTTCCACTCTCGCGTTGAGCTTCTACCACACACAGACCAGAATGCCCGTAACGTAATAAAATACGCTGAGCTTGCTCAATTGTGGTGTCAGGGCGAATCGTTCGGACTGGCGATGACATTAATTCCCGCGCTGTAGGTGGCTGGGGAATTTGCGCGATAAGTTCATTTACTAACCGTTCGAGAGTTGCTTGGGGATTCACTCCGCGAGTTGTCACTGATGCAGCTTGAGAATGTCCGCCACCGCCCAACGGTTGGAATAATTCATTGAGATTGGTGCCTTCAATACGCGATCGCCCAATCACAGTCAATCTTTCTTCACCAGCATCTCCTACTGGAAACGTAGCTGCCAGCAACAAAGCATCACTTTCGGTAATATCAATAAGTCGAGAGGCAATGCTTGACAATCCAGGCACAAAGTCAGCAGTTTGCAGCAGCACCCAGGAAACTTTATAGTCCTGAACAGTTGATTGCAACTTGTCCAGCGCCAAAGCGAATAATTCCTGCAATTGGGGAGACAAGCCGGGATCGACGTACTGGGCAATTACGGACAAACTTGCCCCTTGTTCCATCAACCAAGCTAATGCGATCGCATCTCTGGCTGTCGTTCCCTCATAAGTCAGCGAACCAGTATCAACGTGAATCCCCAAAGCCATCACCGTCGCTTCTGAGGCGGAAAGCTGAATTTCTGCCCGCTTTAGCTGTTCTACAATTAAAGTTGTCGTGGCTCCTACCCGGTCGATATAGGTGCTAGTGGCGGGAATATCGCTTTCAATGTCTTGGTGATGGTCATAGACGACAACTTCCGCCAAATTTGGTAAATCGAGCCATTCGGCGGCTTTACCGATGCGATCGCGCTTTTGAGTATCCACCACTGTTATCGACCGAATCTGTTCCGGACGAACAGACCGTCTTTCTATCAACGCATACTCATCCCGATGCAACGCCAAAAAATCCCGCACTGCTGGATGACTTCCGCCAGTCAGCACTATCTTCGCTCCCGGAGAAAGGCTCGTTAGCCCCACCGCTGCTGCCAAAGCGTCAAAATCCGCTGTTGTGTGGCACAAAATTAGGTGCATAATCATTACTTAATAGTTAATACTCAATAGTTTTTAGTCATTAGGCATTAGTCCTTAGTCCAGTGGTGTCAACTTAAGCCCTGGCGAATGGAATTCGCGGCTACAAAAACGAAGTCCGCCTGCCTTGGCTAACGCTGTGATCAAGATTCTTATAACCCGCGCAGGGGGGTTTTGTTTGTATAGCTGCGGTTACCCTACGGGAAGCCGCTATCGCGTCTACAACCGCCAAGCTAACATTAAGTTGACACCAATAGTCCTTAATCCTTTCCCCATGACCAATACGTATGTTTCTTTTTTGCATGAGAGCCTTTTGCATGAGAGCCTTTTTTTGATACGGTACTACTAATCGCGGTTAATTTTAGCCAGCCCGTCGCTGTCTTGGGAGAAGAAGAGATGACAATTTTATTTCAGTTGGTACTAGGTGCTTTAGTTTTGTTGTCATTCATTATGGTCATTGGTGTCCCAGTCGCCTATGCCTCACCTCAGAACTGGGATCAATCGAAACGGCTGATTGTCCTCGGTTCTGGTGCCTGGATTGCATTGGTACTTCTGACCGGGGGCCTGAGCTTTTTTGTAGTTTAAAAGTCACAGTTATTCAGTGGTCAGTGGTCACGGAAACGTTCCAACGCTTACAGATAACTGACGAGTGACCACAGACCACAGACCACAGACCACAGATAAAAAGCTGATATCTAAAAACATGGCAGTTTTCGAGGGAACGTTTACTCAGACTCAATCCCTACGGTTTGCACTCGTCATTGGTCGCTTTAACGACATGGTGACAAGCAAATTGCTAGAGGGTTGCCAAGATTGTCTGAAGCGCCACGGCATTGATGTCAATCCTGAAGGTACTCAAGTTGACTATGTTTGGGTGCCTGGTAGTTTCGAGGTGCCTCTGGTGGCTAACCAGTTGGCGCTCTCGCGCCGATACGATGCCATAATTTGCCTGGGCGCAGTCATCCGGGGTCAAACTCCCCACTTTGATTATGTTGCCTCGGAAGTCTCTAAGGGAATCGCCGCCGCTGGGTTTCAAACTGGGGTGCCGATAATTTTTGGCATCCTGACAGTGGATACTATGCAGCAAGCCTTGGAACGGGCGGGTATCAAAAATAATAATGGCTGGAATTATGCCATGAATGCTATAGAAATGGCGAGTTTAATGCAGCATATCAAAGGCAATGTGGGGACAGGTGCCTACGGTGATAATGCTGCTCATGTGGTGACAACTCAGGCGCTGCCATCGTCGAACCGCGCGATCGCTGAGTCAACTGTTGAACACAAATCTTCGTCCATATAGCGATCGCTACCAAGAAAACTCAAGGATTGTTCGTCAATGATGTTCGCGAACAATCCGTTTTCAAAATAATGCGATCGCGTCCCTGGTTTTTTGCCTGATAAAGTGCCTCATCCGCCATAGCAATTAAGGTTTCCGGCAAACAATCCTCAGTAGGGATGGCGCTAGAAACACCCAAACTAAGAGTAACGTAGTCGCTCACCTTTGATTGAGCGTGGGGTAGTTTAAGTTGTTGCACCTCCAGGCGAATTGCCTGCGCCACTGCGGTTGCTCCCTGAGCAGAGGTATTAGGCAAGATTGCCGCAAACTCTTCGCCACCATAGCGAGCCACCAAGTCTGCTGGACGCTTAACTGCACGGCTTGCAGCTTTAGCCAACTGTTGCAAGCAATCATCGCCGGACTGATGCCCATAGCAATCGTTGTATCGTTTGAAATAGTCTACATCAAACAAAATTAAGGATAAAGGCTGTTGTTCCCGTGTCGCCCGCTTCCATTCGTGGGAGAGATAGTCATCAAAACGACGACGATTGGCAAGCTGGGTTAAGCCATCTATACTGGCAAGGCGTTCTAATTTCAAGTTTGCCTGTCTGAGAGCCGCTTCTGCTTTTTTGTGCTGAATCATCGAACCAAATTGGGCTGCAACCGCATTAACCAGAGAAAGCGATCGCTCATCCGGTGCCATTTCATGCCTTTGGAAAAACACTAATACTGCCAGAACTTGATGCCCGATAGTGCATTCGCACCGCTTCGCGATCGCAATCGGAATTCCCAGCGCACCTTTGAGTCCCGCTTCCGCAGCAATTCGACTACGACGAAAAACCCGATCGTTCTCCCGCGAAACATCCGCTATCCATTCCAGTTGTTGAGAAAGCCAAACCCGTCCGACAAGCCCCTCGCCCACAGCAAAGCCAAACGTTTCGCTTTGCTGTCGAAATTCATTCAATAGGACATCACTGGCATACCAAGCGCGACTGTATTCTATTACAGTTCCCTCCTCATTTGGAATCCAAGCTTCCCCAAAATCCCAACCAATAGTTTGACAAACGTTTGCCAAAATCGCTTCTAATGCCTCTTCCACATCAGCAGCTTCACTAATTGCTTGAGTCGTAGTCAACAAAAGTTGCAATTGGGCATTCTGGGCTTGCAACTGTAACTGAAACCGCCGCAAACGCAATTGATTTTCAATCCGTGCCAAAACCTCGACATATTCAAAAGGTTTTGTGATGTAATCGACCCCACCCAACATAAACGCAGTCACTTTATCAAAGTTTGCATCCAAAGCACTAATAAATATCGTCGGAATATCACAAGTTTGCTTAGAAGCTTTTAGGCGCTGGCAAACTTCATATCCATCCATGTCCGGCATTTTGATATCAAGCAAAATCAAATCAGGAGGACTTGAACGCACAGATTCAAGAGCTAGTTTGCCATTAGGAGAAACTCGCACTTTATACCCGTGACTCGACAAAATTTGAGTTAATAAAGTAATATTTTCAGGTGTATCGTCTACGACTAATATGTTAGCTTTAGATTTAAAAGGCTGCCCCTGATTCATAAGTTTTTTATGGTAATAGGTAATAATAGATAGGTTGGAAAGCAACCCCCTCCGCTGTGTTGCCCACGTTGAGGAAGTGGCGGAGGAGGAACGAAACCCAACGTCATCTAATAAATTGTTGGGTTTTTAATTAAAAACTTTACCCAACATCATCTAATAAATCGTTGGGTTTCCCTATGCTCAGCCCAACCTAGGAATTACATATCCTAGATTAATTCTTATTCTAAAGTTACTTTCGACCCAGAAGAAAATAAGTTTTCATTTCCCCTTTACCTTTAATTAGTACAGTACCTCGTTCTTTAAAAATAAATTTCTCCTTTAACCGCTCATAAACTGCTGCCGTTACCTGAGTTTCACCGGGAATACCGCTTGACTCCATACGAGAAGCAACATTAACTGTATCACCCCAGAGATCATAGCTGAATTTACTCAAACCAATAACCCCAGCTACCACCGGGCCGATATTAATACCAATACGCAGACGAAAATCATCGTTGGCTTGGGCGTTGAATCTAGCAAGAGCAGCTTGCATATCTAGTGCCATTTGCGCGGTTGCTTCAACATGATCTAAGCGGGGTATTGGTAGCCCTCCAACAACCATGTAAGCGTCCCCAATTGTTTTAATTTTTTCTAATCCGTGTTGTTTAGATAATAAGTCGAAATCACTAAAAATATGATTAAGAATTTCTACTAATTCGGTGGGACTTTGGTGAGAAGCAAAATCAGTAAAACCTGCTAAATCGGCAAACATGACACTAACATCCGAAAAGCTATCAGCAATTACCTGGTGTTTTTTTTGTAACCGTTCAGCGATAGGCTTTGGCAAGATATTTAATAAGAGTTTTTCGGTTTGTTGTTGGGCTATTTTTCGGGCGGTAATGTCTGAAACTGTTCCTTCGTAGTAGAGTAGCTTTCCCTTAGAGTCACGCACTGCACGAGCATTTTCAGAAATCCAAATAATCTTGCCGTCTTTGCGATAAACTTGAGATTCAAATCCGAGTACAGCATGGTTTGCTTCCATTGCTTCACTAAAATCGCGCCGCCGATTAGGGTCTACATAAAGCTGCTGTTCGACATTTTTGAGACTTGTCATCAAATCTGGCGGAGAGTCGTAACCATAAATTTTTGCTAGTGCTAGATTGGCACTCAGGTAACGTCCGCAAGGTGTAGTTTGGTAGATACCCTCTACCGCATTTTCAACAATACTGTGATAGCGTTCTTGCGTAATTCGCAGTATCTCTTTAGTTTGCTTGCGTTGAATTAAAGAAGCCAACTGTGTCGCGACTGCGGCTACTAAATTTATAATTCGGGAATTAATAGTGGCAAAATTTTTGTTAAAAAAAATTAAAATCGCTAATACTTCATTATCTAGGATAATAGGAACCCCAAAACTAGATTTTAAGCCAAATTTAACAATTTGAGGATACCGAATAAATAGGTCTTTTTCTATAAAAACATCTTCTATCCACTCTGCTTGTTTTGATGCCCAAATTCTACCTTGAAACCCAACATTGGGAGCAGAAGCCACTGTTAAGCTGTGATTTTTAAACTCGAATAAACTAACCTCGCTACCATACCAAGCTTGGCTGCATTCTAAAACTTTGTTATCATCAGGAATCCAAGCTTCTCCATAGTCCCATTGGATTGTCATACACACTAAACGCAAGACAGCTTGCAAAGCTGAGCGAACGTCATCATGGCGACTAATGGCTTGGGTTGTTGCAAGTAAAAGACGAGTTTCAACTTCTGCTTGTCGGCGTGCGTCTAGGTGCTGTTGCAGTAGTGTATTCTGCTCTACCATTTGTAACTGGAGTTCGCGCAGGCGTAGTTGATTCTCGATTCGAGCTAAAACTTCTAAAGGCTCAAAAGGTTTTGTAATATAGTCCACTCCGCCAACTGTAAAGGCATTAACCTTATTTATAGCTTCATCTAAAGCACTGATAAAAATTACTGGGATATTACGAGTTTGCTTTGAAGCTTTCAGATGTTGGCAAACTTCATAACCATTCATTTCTGGCATATTGATGTCGAGCAAAATTAGATCAGGAGGATTGCTCTGACAAGAGTTTAGGGCAAACTTTCCACTAGGGGCAACTCTCACTTTATAGCCATTTTTAGATAAAATTTGAGTTAACAGTTTTAAATTTACTTGGTTATCATCTACTACTAAAAGATTACCTTTAGATGTAATAGCCTCTGTTGATTTCATGTTTTACTCGCAGGTTGAAGTAAAGTTAATAATTGGTCAAATTGATATTGGTTTGCTAAAGAAAGTAGAGCATTTGCCAAAACTTCATTTTGTAGATGCACTTCTTCCAAGAGTGCCGTAATTTGTTCCAAGTCTCCCTCAACGATCGCCTGACGCAACCTCGCCAATAAATCTTTAGACAAAACGGCGATATCGGCGGCACTCAACGCTAACGGCTTGGCTGAAATTGCATTGGGTACAGCAGTTGATTCCTCATAAATAAAGGATACGCCTAAATGTTTGTCTAGGGACTCAAATATCTCTTCTTCTTGGAAAGGTTTGCGGATAAAATCATCGCATCCCGCTTCTAAAACAGCCGCTTCCTCAAATTCCAAGGCACTAGCAGTTAGGGCAATAATAACTGTACGGTGATTGGACGGGAATTGGGAATCGGGAAATCTTGCTTCCCTTGTCCCCAGTATTTTTTGCCTAGCTTGAATGCGTCGAGTCGCTTCATAACCGTCCATCACTGGCATTCGCATATCCATCAAAATTAAGTGAGGTTGCCAGCTTTCCCAAATTTCTAATGCTTCGGAACCATTGTTAGCTGTTTGCAGTTCAAAGCTCAGGAAATTGAGGAGTTTAATCAACAATTGACGATTATAATCATTGTCATCTACAACGAGTATTCTATAGCAAGGTTGGTTGGGGGCTACGGCAATGACGCGGCGGCTTTGGTGCTGGTTTTCAACCTCGCTTGGGGCAACAATGCCCGCTGAAATGTCAAATTTAAACGTTGTACCTTGTATAGGTCTAGTAGTTTTGTTTTCTTTCGATTTATGCGGAAATTGCTGGATTGTGGAAGCGGGAGATAAGGCGGAATTTTTATTAGAAATTGAAATATTGAGTTCCCAGTCAGCCAAACTGGGAGTGAAGGCTTTGCCGCGACTGATGACGGTCATTTCACCTCCCATTAAGCGAATGAATTGGTAGCTGATACTTAATCCTAAGCCTGTCCCTTCCTGAACTTGTTGACCGGATACGGTTTGCACGAAGGGTTGAAATAGATTGTGGAATTCATCGGCAGCAATACCAACTCCTGTGTCTGAAATTTCAAAGGTGATTAGGGCTTGGGAAGAAGAGTTTTGAGAATTCAAAATTGAGAAATCAGAACTATTCTCAGCCTCCAAATTTACTCTGAGTAACACACTTCCGTGGGCGGTGAATTTAACAGCATTACTGAGCAGGTTAATCAGCACTTGCCGCAATTTTACTTCATCGGTGCGAATATGTTGGGGGACAGCAGAGGCAAGTTCAAATATTAACTGTAAGCCTTTATCTTTGGCTTTTAAAGAAAACATATTTTCGACATCAGCTAGTAAGCGGTAGAGGTCGAAGTTACTTTCATTAAGCGCCATGCGTCCGGCTTCAATCTTGGAGAGATCAAGCACTTGGTTGATCAGGGTGAGTAGATGTTCGCCGCTACGATGAATGATGCCGAGGTTTTCTTGTTGTTCGGTAGAGAGATTTGTGGAGCGATTTAGCAGTTGGGAGAAGCCGAGAATGGCGTTGAGGGGGGTTCGCAATTCGTGGCTCATGTTGGCTAGGAAGCTGCTTTTAGCGCGGTTGGCGGCTTCGGCAGCATCATGAGCTAGTTGAAGTTCTTGTTGTACTCGTTTGCGATCGCTAATGTCTCGTCCTTCTGAGATGAGTAGCGTCACCTCTCCGGCTTCGTCGAGTATGGGACGGAGTGAAAAATCGATAGCAAGAACCCGATCCTCTCGACCCAAAACGTCAACTTCATAACGAATAAATTCACCTTTTGCAGCTTGGGCGATCGCTACTTTTAATTGTGCTTGCGTTTCCGGGGAAATTGTCCACCATCTTGCTTCCCAGAACGGCTTACCGACAACATCCGACCGGGTAGCGCCCGCAAAATCCAAGACTGTTTGGTTGGCTTCCAAAAGAATTCCATCCGGTTGAAGCAGCCCCACAAACTGAAAAGCTTGATCGAAGATAGCACGAAATCTTTTTTCGCTTTCGCTCAGTGCTTCTTCTACTTGTTTGCGATCGCTAATATCCCGCCCTACGGCTTGGTATTCAACAATGCGACCATAATCATCGAATATCGCCCGGTTAATCCACTGCGTCCAACGCACCTTCCCGCGAGCAACCACCCGATTTTCGTTGGTGACGACGGGATTTTCCTGACTAACGCAATTGATGATTTGAGCCACATATTCGCGGTCTTGTTCAAACACAACAGGTTCGTAGTGATTGTTAATGAGTTCTTCCCGTGTTATCCCAAAAAACCGACAGAAGGCTTCATTGACAAAGCTTACCGTGCCGTCTGGCAATAACCGGACAATCAGTTCCGTCTGCTGTTCGAGGATAGCGCGATAACGGGCTTCTGATTGCCGCAATGCCGCTTCCGTTTGTTTTATTTCGGTAATATCTGTGGAAATCCCGCAGATGGCATAAATACTGCCGTCGTGATGTTTAAGGGGAACTTTTACAGCCAAAAAGTGACGCTCTTTGTTGTTAACAACACCGACTTCATCAAAACGAAGTACAACACCACTTTCAATAACCTGCCTATCATTCTGTCTGATGGATTGGGCCATCTCTTTTGAGTAGAATTGGAAATCATTTGTCCCGATAATTTCTGCTTCGGGAATGCCAAATAACTCTACGCATAAACGATTGGCGTAGATGTAGTTGCTGTTTAAATCTTTGATGTGGATAGATGCACCAACATTTTCTATAATTGCCGATAGTTTTTGTTTACTGTTTTGTAATGACAATTCTATCTGCTTGCGTTCGGCAATTTCCTGCTGTAATTGTGCGTTGGTTTGGGCTAGTTGAGCCGTGCGTTCAGCAACCTGGAGTTCTAGAGTTAGGTTGTAATCAGCTAAGAGTTGTTCTGCCTGTTTGCGAGAGGTGATATCAATGAGCAAACCATCCCAGACGATATCGCCATTGGGCTGCCGTTCGGGGCGGGAGGAGCCTTGTACCAACTTGAGGCGACCGGAGGGAGTAATAATGCGATACTCCATTAACCAGGGCTGTAGGGTCTGCGCTGACACCGTAATGCTTTCCCACAGAGGCGCGACATCATCAGGATGGACGATATCAAACGCAAGTCGGGCATCCTGCACCACTGCCTCTGGTTTTTGTTCGTAGAGTTCGTAAGTGCCTGAACTGGCATAGGTAAATTCGTGTGTCTTGTCAGGATGCAGCACGTAGCGATAAATAACACCAGGTAAATTTTCTGCAAGGCGACGGAACTTGGCTTCGCTTTGTTGCAGGGCAGCTTCTACCTGTTTGCGCTCCGTGATATCGGTGATAGTTCCTATGTAACTAATGACATTGCCATCAGCATCTTTTTGAGTGATCGCTTGCCCAAATACCCAGATAACGCTGCCATCCGGTCGCGCAAAGCGGTACTCGCATTTAAAGGGGATATTTCGCTGTAGCAAATTAGACCAAGTAGCCATGACGCGATCGCGATCGCTGGGGTGTAGATTCTTCGCCCAACCCACCCCAAAAGCTTCTTCTTCGGGAACTCCGATCATTTCAAAAGTGCGCTCATTCCCATACAGGCAATTGCCTTGGAGATCGTGGCGGAAAATTCCCACCGGGGCGGCTTTTGCTAAAGTAGCATAGCGTTGTTCGCTTTCTTTGAGTGCTTTCTGGGCTTGTTTGCGATCGCTAATATCGTGAAAAGCGGTAATGGCGTAGGCAACATTCCCCTGACTATCAAATACCGGGACTGTTCGCATTTCCAGGGCGATCGCCATTCCATCTCGACGAATTTCTATATCATCCACCATGACCGTTTCTCCCTGAAGCGATCGGACGCAGGGGAGGCGATCGGCCGGATAAAGTTGGTCAGTTCCCGCAAGATAAACTTGATAGATAGCAGAGCGATTTTCCTGTCTCGTGTCGAAAATCACATCTGTACCCAATAGCTGCTTTCCCACCTGATTTGTATAGGAAATACCATCCCGATTGATCACAGCCACCCCTACAGGTAACGCCTCCAACAGTTGATTTAGTCGATCTTCGCTATTTTCCAGTGCCTCATTTAAGCCTTTCATCTCTGTAAAAGATACTTGCAGTTCTTTCGCCATTTGATTAAAAGACTTTGCAAGTTCCCCAACTTCATCAGAACGGTCAATTTCAACCGTTTTGTCCCACTCTCCTTTCGCAACTTCCTTGGCGGCGGTATTCAGGCGAAGAATCGGTTTAGTCACCCAAGAGGCAGTTTTCATGCTAATGAGTATTGACCCAATTAAAGCCACAATACAAAATAGGATAGTTCTTTGGTTATTTGCGTTTATTTGCCCCATAAAATCTGCTTCTGGAACAACCGCCACTATCAACCAATTCAATCCAAAATCATCTTTCCAGGGAGTTACACGAACAAATTGGCGTTGGTTGTTTTCTTTGATTTCTAGCTGTTGACTATTCTTAATTTGGTCGAAAGTACCAAATTGCTTTGTTAAATAGCGAACGGTTTCCCGCATCAGCGGCTCTTTACTTGCCGATACTGGAATTCGTTGTACTTGCCCATTAACTACGGTGTAGTTTGGCTGATTACTTGAACTAGCTACTAATAATCCATTTGGTTCTAAAATGAATATCTTGCCGGAACGACTAATATTTAAACGCTGCAAAAACAAACTAATATCGTTTAAGTACAAATCAACAGCAGTCACCCCGCCTAACTTACCAGATTGGTTATAAAATGGCTTTACTGCCGTGATGGTCAATCCTTTGTTTGCCTCCCCAATAAAGGCATAAATTTCGCTCCAAGTTGCTTTACCTTTTTGGACAGCTGCTTTATACCAAGGGCGACGGCGCGGATCGTAGCTGGGAACGACATTTAATTTTTTGGTACGGTTTCCTTGGTTGTCTGTAGCGTAAGAAACATAACTACCATTGGTTGTACCGTCGGTTACTTCGATAATGTAGGAAAGGGTGCCATCTCGCCTAACTGGGCCAGCACCGATAAACTTGCCTTGTTCGTTACCTGTATAAATAAAACTAACGGAATTAAATGTCTCAATTCGTTTGAGGAAATAAGCGTCCAAACCTTGCAAGTTCTGGGAGTCTAGGTTAATTTTTCCTAATTCCAAGTCATCGGCAACGACTTGTGCAACTTTTTGGGGAAGTTCAGTATAAGATTCAAGGTGTTGCACAGTGCGATCGCTCACCTGGTTCATCAACTGATTGGCAAGATCATTCACTGCCTGTTGCCCATTTTTAAATGAGAAATAAGCGACCAATCCCACTGTGGCGGAGATTTGGACAACGAAGGGAACAATGAGAACTGTTTGCAGGGGGAGTTTTCCTACGACCTTGGTGACAGACCAATTTAGCCGTTTGAGTAACATAGTGCCTTTTATTTTTTCAGTTAGTAGCTCATGCCCCTGAAAATGAAGGAAGTTCTCGTTTAACTTCACATTTGGGTTCTGTAATGTTGGAGAGCAAACCTATTGCCGGCTAGATCGCCTTATCGGTCGCTGTTTTCTTCTTATAGATTTTCCCTGTGCGATCGCATCCACAGACTAGCCAAGCTAGCTGTCTGGTTGAGGTAATAGACCTTACCATTGGGATTGCCTACATTTATCCCAACGGATTCTGAATGTCAACTACCTTTGGTAGGATAATATCTTATTCAAGTTAACATTTTTATCAAGGAGGTTTCCAGTAGGGCTACCTAAAACAAAAAACGCTGTAAAATTCTTCGCCCAAAAGGTAAAAAACAGTTGACAAATTCCGAGAATTTTGCGAACCTAAATAAAGAGCAAATTTTTGCGGGTATAGCTCAGTGGTAGAGCGTCACCTTGCCAAGGTGAATGTCGCGCGTTCGAATCGCGTTACCCGCTTTTTATAGTTAAAATAATAGCGGAAGCTGTGGCAGGTTTAGAAGTAGAGCGGCAAATCTTAGTATCTACGAGCCGTGACCTGTTTATACCAAGGTTCTCAGTGCTAAAATTCGCCTAAGTAGTATGTGACTTAAAGCGAATTTAGTAGAACCTTCCTCCAAAAGCGGTTGCTAGGTGTCTACGGAATCAACCGCTTGGATGAACTTGCTGCACAAACATACTTTAGGTAAAAGTTAAAAATTTTTGTTTAATTAGCGCTTGTGCCATCTCAGAAAGATCAGAAAATAGACTTAAATATCGATTATCCGTGTCCGTGCCGAAGGCGGGGGCGGCTGGTACCCATTACACTAACAGAAGCATTTGGCTGCGATCGCTGTCAGCAAATCTTCGTAGTAGAAGAAAATGGGTATGTAATTGAGCAACTTTCCACAAGCTATCCTTACAAGCGAAGTTGGCGGTGGAGCGGTCATCGCTGGAGTACCGCCCATCCCAGCCTGGGGGACAGCTACATACCGATGTCTTTAGGCATCATTGTGGTGGTGCTGATTGCAGGGCTTTTCTTAGCTCAGATTTCACCACAAGCGCCACAAAGTATCATAATTGTCCTATTTGCAATGGTGAGCGTGCTGGCGCTACTGCTGCCAGCGCTGATGATCTGGCTGACTCACCGTCGTTAGCGCAATGACTAACATTTTTAGATTGGCACCTGATCCGATTACTGCCGTTCGCCGCGCTTATGAAGCTTCCCTGGAATTAGCAACTACCAAGGGGGTAGACCGCAGTCGTGCTGTGGGAGCAATGGCGAAGGCGCTCTCCAAATCCCTAGACGATATTCTGGAAGCGAACACGCTCGATCTGGAAGCAAGTCGGGAAATGGCGGTACCAGAAATGATTTTAGATTGGCTGAAGCTGACACCGGAACGGCTTACTAGCACTATCCAAATTTTGCAACAGTTAGGTGAGTTGTCCGACCCGATCCGGCGGGTGATGAATGCGACTTATCAGCTGGAACATTCCCAGACTTACTCTCAGCTGATGCCCTTGGGGGTGATAGCTTTAATTTACGAAGCGTTTCCGGCGTTGGGAGCGATCGCAGCCGGGATGTGTCTGAAAACTGGCAACAGCTTGATTCTTAGAGGCGGTAGCGAAGCCAGTCACTCAAACGCGGTCATTGTCGAAGCTTTACAGTCTAGCTTAGAACAAGCTGGTTTCCCACCGGGATGTCTGGAGTTACTACCTTCAGATCAAGGTGCTTCGATCCGAGATTTAGTGACTCAAGACCGATATTTGAATTTGGTCATTCCCTACGGTCGCCCCAGTTTAGTTCAAAAAGTGGTGCAAATGTCAACCGCACCAGTTTTAAAATCTGCTATGGGCAACTGCTACTTATATTGGTCGCCTAGTGGCAGCTTAGACACGATCCGGAACGTAATCATAGACAGCCATCAGAGTGAACCTGACCCGGTGAATGCGATTGAGAAGGTGCTGATTCATACCCATTGCAAGCTCTCATCTCTGACAACGCTTTGGAACAGCTTGAAGGAAAAAGGGTTTCAACTCAGGGGAGATGAGGAACTGGTGGCAAAGTTTCCCGATATGAAACTAGCTCTAGAATCAGAATGGAGTGAAGCTTATCTCAACAAGACGGTGGCGTTCAAAGTGGTGGATAGTATTGAGAGCGCCATCATTTGGATTAATCAATACAGCAGCGGTCACGCTGACTGCTTGATTTCCGAATCTTACCAGGAAAGCCGCCAATTTGCCTTGGGGGTAAATAGTGCCTCTGTTTACCTGAATTCTTCGCCCAGATTTTCCCGCAGCCCGAAACGGGGAGACTCCCTGTTTCTGGGGATGTCCAACCAAAAAGGACACCGCCGAGGGCCAATTAGCTTGGAAACATTTACAACGGTTAAACACGTTGTGCAGGGACACAGTTAATGGCTAATGGCTAATTATTCAACCACTAGCCATTAGGAATTATTGCTCTTTTCCGACAAGTTTTACCTTCGAGGCAAGACCTAAAGATTGCAGGAATTGAATCGTCATCCAAGTTAAATCAATTTCCCACCATTTCATCCCGTGACGAGCGGAATATTGATAAGCGTGGTGGTTGTTGTGCCAGCCTTCGCCGTAGGTGAGTAACGCCACCCACCAACAATTAGTAGAGCGATCGCTAGAATCGTAAGTGCGATAACCAAACTTATGGGTTGCACTGTTGACAAACCAAGTGCAGTGAAACACTGCCACTAGGCGGACAAAAATGCCCCAAACCACAAACGGCCAGCCGCCCAGTAAGTAGAGAACAACCCCCAAAGCAATTTGGATTGGGAAAAAATACTTTTGTAAAAACTGATAAACCGGGTCATCAGCAATATCTTTGGTAAAGCGAGGGATTTCCTTATCCGCTGGGACGTGATACAACCAGCAAGCCATGTGACTCCACCAAAAGCCCAAATTGGAATCATGGGGATCTTGTTCCTGATCCGAGTGCAGATGGTGCATCCGGTGCAAGCCCACCCAATCAATCACCCCTCCTTGGCAGGTTAGGGAACCGCAGAAAATGAGAAAATATTCCAGCCACTTAGGGACTTGAAAACTGCGGTGAGTCACAAGACGATGGAATCCGAGGGTAATTCCTAGGCCACCAGTCACCCAGTGAAGAAAGACAGCCACACCTACTGCTGCCCAGCTAAAATTACTCGGCAGTAAAGCAAAAAGCGCTGCTATGTGAATCACTGCCATAAAGATGATGACAGTCCACTTAGGGCGTAGGGGTAAGGCTTCCCTTACCTGTTCTTGGTCATTAGTTGTCGCAACAGTCATGCACTAACCTTAAAACGAATTTTACAGCCCCATCTGCTATCCAGATTTGGGATTTTGGTTTGATTTCCTAGTAGGGGCAAGGCTAGAG
Organism: Trichocoleus sp. FACHB-90; assembly: GCF_014695505.1. NCBI lineage: Bacteria > Bacillati > Cyanobacteriota > Cyanophyceae > Leptolyngbyales > Trichocoleusaceae > Trichocoleus > Trichocoleus sp. FACHB-90. The sequence goes on along the minus strand of NZ_JACJOK010000046.1, from coordinate 88,182 downwards.
CCTTGACCTTACGCCTGGGAAAGCAGATTTTGGTTTGGGGAAAACGCTCCAAAATCTAATATAAATAGAAAATCTCTTTTTCCAGGTGATGATGAACAGCTTTCAACAGCTACACGAAGCAGAAAAGGCACTGCTTCCGATTTTTTCCGGAATTGACGCGACAGTCAAGCAAAATCTCAAAAAAGTCCTAGAAGCTTTTCGTCACCATCGGGTGGGAGCGCATCATTTCGCGGGTGTCAGCGGTTACGGACACGACGATCTAGGGCGGGAAACGCTTGATAAAGTGTTTGCCCAAGCGGTGGGAGCAGAAGCAGCTGCGGTGCGGGTGCAGTTTGTTTCCGGTACTCATGCGATCGCCTGCGCTTTGTTTGGCGTTCTCCGTCCGGGAGATGAAATGTTATCAGTTGCGGGTGCGCCGTATGACACATTAGAAGAAGTCATTGGAATAAGAGGCAAAAATCAAGGCTCTTTACTTGATTTTGGCGTAAATTACCGAGAATTGGCTCTTACTAGCGACGGAAAAATAGACTGGCAAGCTTTGGCGAATGGCGTAAGCGATCGCACTCGTCTGGTTTCAATCCAGCGTTCGTGCGGTTATTCCTGGCGTTCCAGCCTCTCAATTGCCGAAATTGAAAAAATCGTCTATTTAGTCAAACAACAAAATCCCCACACTGTCTGCTTCGTTGACAACTGTTACGGAGAATTTATTGAAGATCGGGAACCAACCGCCGTTGGTGCTGACCTAATGGCAGGCTCTTTAATTAAAAATCCCGGTGGTACGATTGTCACAGCTGGCGGCTACGTTGCCGGACGAGCAGAATTAGTGGAAGCTGCCGCCTGTCGCCTAACAGCGCCCGGAATTGGCTCTGCTGGCGGTGCCACCTTCGATCAAAATCGCCTGCTATTCCAGGGATTGTTCCTCGCCCCGCAAATGGTAGGAGAAGCCATGAAAGGCAATCACCTCACAGCTTACGTGTTTGATAAACTAGGCTACCCAGTGAATCCTTTGCCAATGGCACCCCGCCGCGATGTGATTCAGGCAATCAAACTCGGTTCTCCAGAGAAGCTGATTGCCTTCTGTCGGGCGATTCAACAGCATTCACCCATAGGTTCCTACCTTGAACCAGTTCCAGACGAAATGCCTGGTTATGAGAGCCAGGTAGTCATGGCTGGGGGTACGTTTATAGAGGGCAGCACCTTAGAGTTTTCCGCAGATGGGCCGCTGCGAGAACCATATGTGGTGTTTTGTCAAGGGGGAACCCATTGGAGCCATGTAGCGATCGCGCTAGAGGCCGCAATTGAAGCTGTGGGGCCAGCTTAGAATAATTTTGTGCCAAGACGCTAAGAAACACTTTGTGCCTTTGCGTCTTGGCGCAAAACCTTCTAAGAGGATGTTTGGAAAGTCCGCTTGACTGACTTTTACTACCTCAACTACTGAAAGTTTACTACGACGGAATGAGCGTTTAAGGCTATGTAGCCTCCTACCAAGGTAGCTTTCCGAACTGAAGTTGACCCTTTTAAAACATCCTCTAAGATTCCGGCAATTTATACTGCCCGACAATCCGCTTGGCATATTCTGGTACGTGCGCCTCTAACTTCTCTGGATGATTGCGCTTCACATACAAATAATTGCGGGTGAAGTGGGAATCAATGGAGAAACGGGCATACTCCAAACCTTTGGGGCCGATTTTTTCAATCACAACTCCCATCAGCTTTGCCGCCCACATCGGGAGTGTAACGCCTTTATCGTAGGCGGGGATACTTTGTTGTACAGCTTCTTTGCGGTTTCCGTGGGACATCACTGGCTGCGTGTCTATCTGATCTTGCACCAAATCCAGCATTTCTTTGCCAGTGTCATTCCGCACCACAATCCACTGCCAGCCAAAGGGTGCGCCCATGTACCCTACTACTAAATCTGCCAGAGAATTCACATAATCAAAGCAGCTCATGCAAGAAGGAGCAAAGACATCCTTCAACTGGTTGGTCTTCAGTCCAAAGAAAGGCACCATTTCCATAGAGCCATCTTCGTGCTTGAAGTGAACCCGGAAATCTTGCATAAACTCGTAATGCACCACTGTATCAGGGGAACGGCTGGTGGTTTCCAAGAATTTTTGCAACCCGGCGCGGTTAACATTATCCACACAGGGTGTACCCAAAACGTAAAGCTTTTCTAGTCCCAGTTCCTTCTCAACGGCTCGTAATGCTTGAATCTGGCAACCAACGCCAATTACCAACAGCCGCTTCATTCCAGATTGCTCAATTTGCTCCAAGACGGAAAGATTAGGCGACAGCGTTGGTTTATTCACCCGCGCTGCCAGAATTTCTTCTGGAGTCCGAGCAATTATCGGCATTGGCTGAAATCTGTCTTCCTTAGTATTCTGGACGCAGACGACACCTTCAACCATGCCGCGATTGAGCATTTCAATAGCAATGGTGCTGACAATTCCCGTCCACTGCGCCCCCTCAATTGGCTCAATTTTCCGCGCCGCCATCATCTCTTGACTAACCCCAAAGTACCAATCATCGGGATTATCCAGATTGCGGCTTCTTCCGTGAATTTCTTCTTCCAGATCAGCTATCTGTTGATTAAGAAATGCACACGCTTCCTTGACATAGTGAATATAGTATGTGTCGCAAAGTCCACACTCGCTACAGAGTTCCTTAGCAGGGCGACGGCTAGAGGGTTTCAGGGCTTTGGCTTTATCGTGAGGGCGCACCGAAGTCATATTAAAGGCAGTTTATTAACTAAAAACATCTGTCTGAGCAAGATAGCCCAAAGCTTACTTTTACACAAAAAGCGAGAGAGATGATGAAGACTTCAGTAATTATTACGAAGCATTAATAATTGACTTAGTTTAATTTTGAGTAAGTTCTACTATCCAGATGTCACTGCGATAGATATCTGAGCTGACACCAGAGCTTGTGAATTCTCATATTCCTTAAAAAGCAAGAAACTCATGGGATTATTTGAGCGCATTAGCCTAAATGCCAGAGCCAATCTGAATGACGCGCTTAGCAAGGCTGAAAACCCAGAAAAAATTTTGGATCAGTCCATCATTGATATGCAAGAAGGCGTGGTGCAGTTGCGTCAGGCAGTTGCCAGAGCCATTGCTGCTCAAAAACGGACTCAGCAACAATACAACCAAGCCCAAACTGAAGCAAACAACTGGCAAAACCGCGCCCAGTTGGCTCTGCAAAAAGGCGATGAAAATCTTGCTAGAGAAGCGTTAGTACGCAAAAAAGTAAATTCTGACACTGCCAGTACCCTGAAAACCACTTTGGATCAGCAGAAGGCTCAGGTAGAAAACCTCAAGCGCAACTTAATTGCCCTAGAAAATAAAATTTCTGAAGCTAAACAGCAACAGGATAGGCTCAAGGCACGGGTACAAGCTGCCAAAGCTCAGGAACAACTGCAAAGTTCTGTGGGACGTTTAAATACCAGCAGCGCTATGGGTGCCTTCGAGCGCATGGAAGAAAAGGTTTTGGAACTGGAAGCCCGTTCTCAGGTGGTTACTCAACAAACTCCTTCTTCTGTCGAAACTCGATTGCTGAAGCTTGAAGGTGAGCTTAAAGCCATGAAAGCTCAACTACTAATTCAGCAGACAGCTATTGTGAACAGCCTTACACTGAATTCCACTGCTTTAGAAGACGTGAGAGATATGCTTCAGGAAGTTCGTTCCCAGTCTAGGACGGAAGTGGCTACTAAAGATTTTCTTTCCCAGCCCACGCAGGAATTAGTTTCCCATAATTTAGAAGAGCAATTTGCCATACTGGATGGCAACGACGTTGATGATGAATGGGAGGCGCTGAAAGCTCAGATAACGGTTCTTTTACAACCCAAGTACAACTACCGCCAGCTAACCCAAATACTACCTTTAAATCTAATTCAGCAGTTGATAACGAATTGGAAGACCTAAAAAAGCAACTAGATAACCTTTAACAACCAGACTGTCTAATAGCACATAGACTCGTTTACCCTGCTTCATGATTGAGGGCAGATGGAAAAAAGCGCGATCGCTTTCCCACCTTCCACTAAAACGCGAAACCCAGCTAGTTTTGATAGCTGGGTTAACAAATTTACACTAAAACCCTATCAACCAGGGCGAACATCAAGACAGCCTTCTGCATAATTAACTTCTGGAACTTTACCAGCAATCATGCGTGATACAGTCTTGCCATTCGGAGAGACAAAAACGAGACGGAAGTCTTTGTCAGCAAAGCTGCTTGGTTGAACGACCCAAGCTTTACCTTTTTCGCTGTTGAGAAGACGACTTACCTGAATTTGTCCGGGATAAGCAGACTTAATTGTGCTTTCTGTATCGTCAACTTTGATACCATGAGCAGTGGTAATTTTATTAGTTTCAATTTCCACCGTAGCGATACGACCTTGAGTGACCATGAAAGTAACACCCTCAGGCCCATTTGCTGGCTTGTAGTAGTCACAGACGCGATTGGGATTTTTCCGGGATGGTACTATTTGAGTCCCAGCAACGCTTGATGCCTGAGCAACAGTCATGTTAATTTTAACTGACCCAAGTCCGTCAATCAATAGTGGCGATTCAGTTGTCAGTTTTTCGGCTTTCTTTAGGCAAGTATTCTCGCCACTTTGATCACTTAAGCATTTGCCGTTTCTATCCAGAATAATAACTGAGTTGATAGTTGGGAATTGCTTAAGGGTGGTATTAATAGAGCTTTTTTGACGAGCATCATCTCCAGTGCCTTCTGAAATTACCGATTTACAAAATTTCAGTCTGGCAGTTCCATTAGTGATAGAAAGTGTAAAATCTTTGCCACAGTTGGAAGTGCCTTTGAATTCAATAGGGTCACTCAACCCACGAGCTTTTTCCTGACTTGTCGGCCCTGCGATTAATTGCTCAATAGCAAACTGAGCAACGCTGGCACTTGAAGTTGTCCGCAAAACTGGCTCAACATAAGTGAAATCTTGGCCGCTTTGGGGGTTTTTAGGAAAAAAAACTTTAACCTTTTTGACAGCTGCTGGAGGTTGGGCAGATACGGCTGGAGTTGCTTGTTTAGTTAGATTTGTTTGTTGCGAGATTGTTGCGTTAGTTAATGATTCAGCGGGTGATAGTCTTTGTGACGACATTGCATTTATTGTTTGGCTACCACAGCCACTAATTCCCACAAATGCCACGAAAAGACAAAAATTAAGTAAGGTTGGTTGGCGCATAAGAATTTAGATTCCGAAACTTGTGAAGCTTTACTTGCCGATCCTATGCCTGATTTCTCAGACATAAGTTATTACCGCTTTGATCATTCAAGCAGTTACCGTTTTTGTCGAGCAGAATAACCGTTCTGACACTGGAAAACTGCTTAAGGGTAGTAGTTATTGAGCTTTGTTGACGAGCCGTGTCGCCGACACCTGCTACAACAACTTGCTTACAAAATCGCATTTTAGCAACTCCATTGTTGATGGAAAGAGAAAAATTGCTGCCACAATTAGAATTACCTCTAAGTTGAATAGGGGCAACTAAACCACGAGCTTTTTCCTGACTTGTCGGCCCTGCGATTAATTGCTCAATAGCAAACTGAGCAACGCTGGCACTTGAAGTTGTCCGCAAAACTGGCTCAACATAAGTGAAATCTTGGCCGCTTTGGGGGTTTTTAGGAAAAAAAACTTTAACCTTTTTGACAGCTGCTGGAGCTTGGGCAGATACGGCTGGAGTTGCTTGTTTAGTTAGATTTGTTTGTTGCGAGATGGTTGCGTTAGTTAATGATTCAGCGGGTGATAGTCTTTGTGACGACATGGCATTTATTGTTTGGCTACCCCAGCCACTAATCCCCACAAATGCCACGAAAAGACAAAAATTAAGTAAGGTTGGTTGGCGCATAAGAATTTAGATTCCGAAACTTGTGAAGCTTTACTTCTATACCTTAAAAAGCCTTCAGCATAAAAGTAAGCTAATTATGTGTCAATATTTAAAGTGACATTTAAAGTACGCTAAATGTTTCTGGCTCCAATAGCAGAAGCACTTTGTTTAGCAACAAACATTTTTATATAGTTGCGAGACTTTGGGATAGTTGCCAATCGGCTATTTTTTTAAGAGGTGTCGAGGACAATTTATGTAGTGGCATAAATTAATTAAAGGAAAAATAGGGACACGGTAATGCCGTGTCCCTACCTGCGCCCTACAAGGAGGGCTGTTCTTGTTAGGTCTGTATGGGACTCAACTGCAAGCCCCTATGTTTGAGCTGCTGGCAGATTAGTCTTACCAAGGATTGCCAATCATAGTAAATGCTGCCCAGTAATAGGGATGAGTAAAAGTTGTATTTCTTAAATTTGATAATTCAGACGGGAGATCCACCCTTTGTTTAGAGTTATATAAATATCCTGACTGCAAGCGAATTTGCCCCTTAAGCATAGCGATTTGCGCCCGCCGCAGAGCCTCCGCCTTGATAGGTGCCTTCTTCAACTGCTGATAAAACTCGGTCATCACTCCTAATGTCCCTTCATCGCTGATGTACCAGAGACTTGCCAGCGCTGACTTAACGCCTGCTTGTACCGCCAATCCAGCAAACCCCAACTCAGCTTCTTCATCTCCCAATGCTGTGCGACAGGCACTTAGCACCAATAATTCCACTGGCGGGTTATTCCAGCCCAAAGTTCGCAGTTGGTCGAGGCGTAGTTGCTGATTCCACAACTGGATATAAGAATTACTAATGTCTCCGGGCTGAAATTCGGCATGAGTTGCTAGGTGGACAATACCGAAAGGCTGCTGGGAACGCTGGCTTTTGAGATTTTCCAGAGTGAAGCCATCGTTAAGAAATGACTTACCTTGCCACAATTGCGTGATCGTAGCTAACTCTACTGGTACCGCTGGTAAAGGCTTTTGATTAGAAAATTCTGAACTACCCATTGCTAGGAGTTTAGAGTTTTGGATATTTGTGTAGCGGGTGTCAGTTAAGGTGAGACTGGGCATCAGGCTGAGGCTGTACTTTTCCACCAAAAATTGTTTGCCATCATGGAGGGCAGCTAGGGGCATGGAGCGCAAACCGGAATCTAAAATAAATACCAGATTCTGGATGTCTTCAGCTTGTAAATCAGCTTCTAGGGGTGCTATCAGCCACTGATAGAGTTGCTGGGAAGAGGTAAGGTACCCCTGCTGGCTGGCAACGTTTTTGATTTTGTTACTAAATTGTTGCGCGACTTTGAGCGCTTGCGATCGCTTGACACCAGTTACCTTGCGAATGGTTTTCCCTTTGGAAGTCACCAGAACCAGTTCCAGTTCGTCTTCTGGACTTTGGAGTTCGGAGTTTGGATTTACGATTAATTCCGAATCAACGGATACTTTGACAGCAGGAACAAAAAAGACGTAAATGATCGCTGGTTTAATGCCTGTTGCTGAATGGATTTTTCGCAGCTGGTTGCGAATATCTGGCAGGGATGAGGGGCCGCGAGTGATAGCTGGTTGTTTAAGATGTTGCTGAAATTGCTGGGTGAAGTTCTGTTCTAACTCCCCAATCTGAAAGTCAATCGAATCTGAGTCCAGATCGTTACTAGGGGAAATTTGTAACGACTCAAGCTGTGAATCAATTAAAGCTGTTTGGCTTGGGAACGAGACATCCGGGGGTGCCACTACAGGTGGCATCACAACATCTGGGGGTGCCACTACAGGTGGCATCACCACTGGAGGTAGCACTAGAGGCGGCATCACCACTGGAGGGGGTAGCACTAGAGGCGGCATCACCACCGGAGGGGATGGCACTACAGGCGGCATCATAGGGGGACGCGATACCGGCGGCGGGGAATCGGTAATGATTTTAATATTGCCTAAAGTGTAGCTGCCGGGAAACGATTGGTTGGGCGCGATCGCATAATTTCCACTCGTCAGAGAACCGCTTGTCCCGTTGTTGGTGGCATCACCCACATTAAAGGGAGTGTTTCGCAAACCACCACCGTGCCGAATTGTAATATCTCCTATCCCTAAACCCCCGGCTGTGGAAATGCTTGCTATTTCCTGATTTTGGTCGGTGAAGGTGCCTGTTACCAGAAAAAATCTATTTGTGGTAATGTCTACATTGCCGCCAGTGCCATTGGTGCCACCTTGGGCGTTAATGGAGACAACTTGGATATCGCCAGTTGGATCGAGAGTGACGTTACCGCCATCCCCTAAACTAGAGCTATCGATCGCACCAGTGGTAATTGTGTTACTAGCAATAATATTGATGTCTCCACCCTGAGTCACTCCTGAAGAATTCAGGTTTCTGGTGCTAACAGATCCTTGATTGCTGGTAAGGTTAATTCCCCCATTGGCGGTGATGTTGTTTGTAGTGATGTTCTGGTTTGCCAGTAGAGTAATTGAGGCATCGCCTAACCCGGTAATCGTTCCAGTTGCAGTGATGGAACCCGACAAAAGTGGCGATCGCATTATCACTGGATCGTTGAAGGTGATGTCACCCGATAACGCGATCGCGCCCGATCCGTCAGCTTGTCCGATATTTATCGAGTTGAAGCCATCTGCAAATGATGTCCCTGTCGCTGCGATCGTTAAATTTTGACTGGGTGTTAAAGGTTGCAATCCCAAATTCCTGCCGCTACCGCTGACTGCGTTTCCCAAATTAATCTCAGCGGCTGTCAGTGTCGCGTCAGATAGCAACTCTAAAGTGTCCTGAAAATTTATCTGACTTGCGTTGACATTTCCATTAATTCGTGTATTCCCCAGAGCGTCGGTGGTGAGGATATTTAGGGGATTGTTACTGCCTACGGCACCGAGAAAGGTCGTTGTGCCTGTGCTATTTAATGTTAAGCGTTGATTTCCATCAACACTGCCGTTGAAAGTGATATTTCCACCGCCAGAATCGAGGGTGATATCAGTACCAAGCTGGATATTATTGCCCAGAGTGATGTCAGTACCGCTTGTAGCGATGCCAGCGTTTAAGGTTGTAGTGGCACTGTTGAGGGTAATTGAGGCGTTCCCTGTTCCAGTAATTATGCCATTAACAGCGATCGCGCCGTTGGGAGACTGAATCTTCACCGGATCGCTGAAGATGATGTTATTGGGGATGGTAATCGTCCCGCTACCGTCAATTCTGCCGATGGTAAGCGAAGCAAAGCCATCTTGCAACAAACCCAACTCAGTTGCAGTCAGATCCAAAGCAGTTGTAGTGTTGTCAATTCCACCGATAGCGATCGCACCGTCTGGCGTAAACGGTTGAATAGTAATATCCCCAGTCCCGCTAATCGGTCTATCTCTCGTAAAATCAATTTCATTGCTAGTTAAGGTGATATTCCTCCCCTTCAAAGTGCCAGTTTGATCGGAACCAGTCACATTGGAACCGCCTAAAATAATGCCATTAGCTGCCGTGAGACTAATATCACCACTACTGCCAGCAGCGCAAAAAACACCCGAACTTGAAATACAAGATGCTACGCTACCTTCGGCATTTCTCGCAGTAGTATTAATCCTGCCACCAGTGCTGGTAATGGTGATATTCCCACCATTTAAACCACCTCTGGTCTGAATGTCGTCGCTTTCAATGTTGCTGCCAGCAGTGATACTAATATTGCCACCAATGCCATTTTCACCTCTAGAGAGAACATCCAGAAATGAAATACTGCCAGCAGCATTGAAAGTGATATTACCGCCATTTCCATTACTACTTACTGAGACATTACTATCATTAATATTAATGTCTCCCCCCGCATCTAAATTAATATTGCCCCCATTACCTGAACCTGTTAAACCATTCCAGCTAGCACTAATCCTAAAAATATTAATATTGCCCTTAGCCTGCACAATTACAGGGCCAGCATTTACACCATTAATATTAGTCCCCGTGTTGATTCTGCCTACCTGAATACTCCCTGCCGGCAACAACCCTGTAGCGGGGGACGAGAAAAATGCAGGAATATTAACAGGATTGGCTAATTCGTCTACGCCCGCCCGCAAAATCAATGCGCCATTTGTAGTCGGATCGGTTAAAAGGGCAATATCTGGGTCTGAACCCGGAAGTATGTTAATGTCTGGCCCCGTAATCGTAATATTGCCACCCTGGATGCTACCTTTAGCCTCAATCTTGAGAGCGACACCACTATAATTTCCGAAAGAAACATTACCATTAGAGCTGATAATGGGGTCATAGAGACTAACAAAGTCTCCTGGTTGACCTGACAATTTCAGCATCGACAAACTACCGCCACTGGCAAAGTGAGTATCCCCAGAGATATTGCCATCGCTAACCAGATTCAGGTCGCCGCCGCTAACAAAAGGTGTCTGTGAAAGATGATTTAGGGCTAGGATATCAATGTTCTGATTGCCCTGGATGAAGAGATTGCCTCCAGCATGGGCGATAAAGGGATTCGCCACACTATCTCGCACCCGCACCGTATTTTGAGCCAACAACTGTAAGTTGCCAGTTGTCAACAGCTGGCTTTCCACCAGAGTCAAGTTGTTAGTTGCTGATAGTGTAGCTGTTTGAGTAGCGATCGCTCCCTTGATTGCCACATCTCCATTTTCCACCAACAATCCAGAGCCTGTCAGCCGCACTTGACCATTGTTGTCCAGTGTCAACCCCGTGGCATTCCCCACACCAGAACCCGTAAGCAGTTGCGGCAAAGATAAGGCATTAGGATTGTCGATTTCCTGTCCCAAGTCTCCAGTCCCTACCTCCAAATTCAGCAGATTTCCCGCCAAAGAGATACGAACCAAGCTTTCACCAGGTACAGCGGCAACGACGATTTTACCTCCTGGTGCTTGCAACTCTCCTGTACTAACCACAGTACCGCCCAGAAAGGTGAAATTTTGATTGGTGCCTACAGACAGCCGACCTTCGTTAATAATGGTTCCAGGCTGGGAGGTGTTGAAGACAAAAGCATTAGGATTGCCTACCAAAGCAGCATAATCATTGCCGCCCATTGTATTAAACCAACCCGAATTAAAGCCGATGCCAGTAGCGGTGGTGGCAGTAAAAGAGGCAGGCACGTTAAGAATAGCGTTTGCGCCAAAGACGATGCCCGCTGGGTTGAGTAAGAATAAGTTGGAGTTGCCGCCTGTAACCTGGATAATACCGTTAATAACTGAGGCTTCTCCACCTCCTACCCTCCCAAAGATGTTCTGGATGGATGGGTTGGAGAGAAAGTTAACAATCTGGTTTTGGTCGATGCCAAACTTGGTGAAGCTGTGAAACAGATTCGCTTTGTCGCCCGATAGCTGACCGCCAGTGATATTGTATACAGAAGTTCCGGAAGGACTGACAATCGTTCCTGTGCCGTCAGATGCTGGAACTATGGTTTGTGCCAGCACGTATTTGCCGCCTGTTGCTGCTGCGACTAAAAATATACCTAAAATTTGGCTAGTTCTTCTGAATCCTAATTTCACAAGCTCTTTTATGTTTTGCTGAATCTCCTAGAACTGGACTTGGTGCAAGTCCGGTTCTGGTGTGGTGAACCTGACTGCTGCCTGCCTGAGTGGATTTAAACTAACTCCAGATACTTGTGGGCAGCAGCCTACGAACGTGGGATAAATGTCTTTTTTGCCTTCCTCCTTACCCTTCTTTTCCCCTAACTCTGAGCCTGTTTAAACTCTTTTAGGTAAGACTCAGGTTTACGGTTGCACTGTTATATTAATCTACGCACTCAGGGCTATTTTGGGTTGGGTAGACTTGACCGACATGATGTTAAGTGAGTAAAAATTACTGATGGCTCAATCTACGAACCTTGTCGATCAGTAGATTATCATCATCTTTAAATTAGTGTCTCTATCTTGGGCAGAGGATTTAGCTTCTGGCGGTAGAGTGGGTATTGCTTTACAAATGTAGTGACTGGTGGGAAAAGCCCGCTCTACTACGTCTGTTTATTTACGCACACCTACTTAGCAAAGTGCGATCGCGTCCCATCCTCAGAATTTTCTAAATGGCATCTGCGGTATCTGCTGATTGCCCAAGGCAAAAAATTCCTTCCGCTCTGAGCGAGAGGATGTTTAGCTTTTTCTAAGCTACCACTACAGTCATAAACAATTTATAAAGTTAACAATAAGTAAGTTACTTTAAACATATTAAAAGTTTCTTTTGTATTAAATAAAAAGATAACGCGAACCGAAGATTAATTTAGTCTGGGCTTATAGTAGGGCAAAATTCTTGGGATAGATAGGGGAAAATTTTAAAATCTATTATCTACCTATTGATATGCCAACGTATTAATCCAATAGCAACTAACTTTTACATAAATTAAGCAAGAAAGCTCAATCAGGGATATGGGAGGAGCAAAGAATCTGGCTGATGACTGTTGTCAGTATCAAGAAAGTTCTCCCAAACTATGGAAGTATTAGAATGCGATCGCTAAACGTCGGTAAAAACTGAATGGAGCAAAATCCTCGCCAAATAGCATTTATCGCCCTGAGAGACGTTCACCGAGGGGCTTTCGCTGATGTGGCACTTGACCGAGTGCTGCGAAAAGCCGATCTGAGCGCTCCCGATCGACGGTTGGTGACAGAATTAGTTTATGGGAGTGTCAGAAGAGTGCGATCGCTTGACTTTCTCATCGACCGATTAGGCAAAAAAAAATCTCACCAACAACCTCCAGACCTTCGCAGCATTTTACATCTGGGCTTGTACCAACTGGCTTATCTGAGCCAGATTCCCGCTTGGGCTGCTGTCAATACCACCGTAGAACTAGCTAAAGAAAACGGATTTTCTGGACTTTCCCGTTTTGTTAATGGTTTATTGCGACAGTATATCCGTCTTATTGAGACAAATGCGATCGCGTCTTTGGAACTGCCAGAAAACCCAGTTGAACACTTAGGAATTTTACATAGCTATCCTGACTGGATTATTGAAGCTTGGTTAAACGAGTTGGGAAAGACAGAAACCGAACAACTCTGCCAATGGCTGAACCAACCCCCGACAATTGACCTCCGGATAAATACCCTTTGCACCTCAATAGAGGAAGTAGAAGCAGCAATGCAAGCTGCTGGCGTTGGTGTCAGTCGCGTTCCCCATCTACCGCAAGCTTTAAGATTGACCAACACAAAGGCGGAGGAAAGGGGGGACGCGGGGACACTGGGACTGGGGACTGGGGGCTGGGGACTGGGTGAAGAATCTTCAAGGGTTCCCAATCCCCAATCCCCAATTCCCCAATCCCAATCCCCAATCCCAAATTCCCCAATCCCCATCCCCAATTCCCCATCCCCAATTCCCCATCCCCAACCCCCAGTCCCCAATCCCCAATCCCCAGTCCCCAGCCCCCAATCCCCCAATCCAAAATCCAAAATCGAAAAGTTGCCCGGTTTCAGCGAGGGTTGGTGGACGGTGCAAGATAGTAGCGCCCAACTGGTAAGTTATCTATTAGATCCTCAACCTGGTGAAGTGGTAATTGATGCCTGTGCTGCACCGGGAGGAAAAACTACTCACATTGCAGAATTAATGGGAGACAAGGGGGCAGTGTGGGCGTGCGACAAGACTGCTTCCCGCCTCCGAAAACTCAAAGAAAACGCCGAACGGTTAGGCTTGCAGTCGATTCAAATTCAGGTTGGCGACAGCCGCAGCCTAACTCAGTTTATCAACACAGGCGATCGCGTTTTATTAGATGCTCCCTGCTCAGGACTCGGTACCCTGCACCGCCACGCCGATGCGCGTTGGCGGCAAACTCCAGACACAGTTCGGGAACTTTCGCAGCTTCAAGGGGAACTCTTAGATCAAGTAGCTACTTGGGTAAAACCTGGCGGAATGTTAGTTTATGCAACCTGCACGCTGCATCCGTTGGAAAACGAAGGTGTGATTCACGCCTTTTTAGAACGTCACCAAGAATGGCAAATTTCGCCACCCAGCCCCAATTCCCCTTTCTCAGCTTTTAGTACCCCCGCCGGGTGGATCAAAGTCTGGCCTCACCGACATCAAATGGATGGATTCTTTATGGTTCGGCTACAACAGAAACATTAATAAGCCTATATGGTAGTTGTGGTTGCGATATTCTGTTGATGCTTGATGAATTAATCTGTTAGGGGAAAGTAGAGAAAAGCCTATGGTAGCCAATTCCAGTATTAAACAGCTTGTCAAGATTCTCATCGGTGCGGCTTGGATTGATGGCAGAATACAGCCAGAAGAACGGCAATATCTCCAGCGAGTAGCCAAGGAAAAAGGCATTGCTGACGATCCAGAGCTTCAGCCGTTATTGTACGAACTCGTATCTGTAAGCCCCAGTGAGGTTTACAATTGGGTTCAGGATTATTTAGGCGATCGCCCTAACATGGAAGATTACCAGCGCCTTATCGAAGCCATCAGCGCCTTAATTTACAGCGATGGCGAGGTGGCAATTGAGGAAGCTAAACTCCTGACTCGATTACAGCTTCTAGATCCCAACAGCGAAGCGCAGAAGTCTACTCCTAGCCCTGTCCTGAAAGCGATTCAAAAACTCTACCGTCGATGGGCTGACCTTCAGGGGTAGTAAATCTCTCTTCAAGTTGAATTTCTTCATCCGAATTTTGTCAGTGAAGGCACATCTATAGATAGGTGTGCCTTTCTTGTAATACTCCTCCAGTCCGCAGGGGGAGAAGCGAGAAAATGAAGGCAAGAGCCTCCCCAGGGAACAAACTATATTACTCAACCAGAAAACGAAGATTAAGAGTTTTTCTACAACAAGCAACTATTTTACCACCCATGCGTCTTTAAGTCTTAGGGAAAGTACAACTTTCCGCTGAACCTGTATCTATTTCCCTATTTTGTCAAAAACTAAAAAAAAATGATTTGACATCAAATTTTTAGGAACCTATTAGAGAATTGCAGGTCAAAGTAAACAAAGGGACGAGAAAAACGGAGAACACTCACAATGTCTAACTTCAAGCGCATACAATCAGGAACAGCTTTATTAATGTTATTGGGAATGACATCAGGCACGGTGGCACCAATGGTGCAAACGATGATGGCACCTGCACCTGCTGTTGCTCAAACTACTGTCAGTTTTAGCGATGTATCTTCAAACTACTGGGCAAGAGATTTTATTGTAGAACTAGCAAGAAGAGATGTTATCGCAGGATTTCCTGATGGTACATTCCGCCCCAACGATCCAGTAACTCGCGCTCAGTTTGCGGCTATGGTTCGTAAAGCTTTTGATAAAGCTAACATCCGCAACGCTGTCAATTTTAGCGATGTTGCATCAAACTACTGGGCTTACAACGCAATTCGGGAATCTTACGCAATGGGATTTTTATCGGGTTATCCCGGTAATGTCTTCCGCCCTGGACAGAATATTCCTCGCGAACAAGTTCTGGTTTCTTTGGCAAATGGTTTGAACTACAGCACCGGTAATGTAGCCAGCAGTTTGCAACTTTATAACGATGCTTCTTCTATCTCTAACTATGCTCGCAACAGCATTGCTGCTGCTACAGAAAAGAGCATCGTGGTGAACTATCCTACTGTTAGGGCGCTGAATCCAACTCGGAATGCTACTCGTGCTGAGGTGGCAGCTTTCATCTACCAAGCTTTGGTTAGCGCTGGGCAAGTCACAGCAATTAATTCGCCCTATATTGTGGCGCTTAATGGCACACCAGACACACCTCCAGTAAACACAACTTTAGCTATTCCGTCTGGAACCACGATTCCAGTTAGGTACGATAAAGAAAAAATTCTCGTCACGCCTGAAGAAAGGGCGCCCCTGACGCTGACGGTGGCGGCTAATATTACTACCGCCGAAGGGACTGTGCTAATTCCTGCTGGTAGTCAGGTTGTGGGTGAATTGCAGCCTGCACCTAACAGAGGAGGCACCCGGTTTGTTGCCCAGCAGCTAATTCTGGCGAATAATCAAAGGCTACCGATAAATGCCATTTCTCAGGCAATTACCAAAACCCAAGAAGTTACTAAGGGTGCCAGCCTGAGTAATATTATCAAGGATGCTGCCTTGGGTGCGGCGGCGGCGGCGGCGGTTTCGGCGGTGACTGGTGACAAAGCGATCGCTACCGAAGAAGTTTTGGGCGGTGTTGGTATCGGCGGTTTAATCGGTCTGTTCCTTGGTCGGGACAAAGTTAGCTTGATTGCAATTGACCCGGATACTGATCTGAATCTGAGATTGCGCGAAGATTTGGTGATTAGACAGTAGGGAATGGCTAATAGGCAGAAGTTAGCAATTAGTCATTCGCAATTAGCAACCAAACAATAAATGTTGTTCCCGGTCTTGAGGTATGGGGGGAACTATCAGAAGCCCAGCTTAATACAGCTGGGCTTTTTATTTCTATTTCACCCTGCATTTGTTGGACTAAATCTCGCGCGATCGCTAACCCTAATCCACTCCCAGGTATGTCGCTTTCTGCCTGAACTCCGCGATAATGTCGCTCAAACAGATGCTCTCTATCTTGGGTTGGAATGCCGGGGCCGGTGTCGCTAATGGCGATCGCTTGAAAATTTCCTTGCGGCGAGGAACGCTGCTCTCCTGCCTGAATATAAACCTGTCCTCCGGCTGGAGTATACTTCAAGGCGTTGTCGATCAGATTGCTCAACACTTCCCGCAACGCTTTGGCATCAGCTTGCACTGGCGGCAAGTTTGGGGAAATTTTGGAGAGTAAAGTCAGATTTCTCTCAGCGGCGATCGCTTTTGCGTTAACTAAAAGCGGTGACAAAACTTCTGCTACCGAGCAAGATTCCAACGTCAGCGCTGAATCGGGAAGTAGGGACTGGGATGCAGGTAATGGGCAAGAAGCCGCAATTGGCGCCGACGCTAATGGCAGTGTATAACTTGGTTCTAGCTCTTCTTGATTCATAGCAACTGCTCGATCGAACTGCAAGAGCAATTCTTGCAAGCGATCGCTCTCACGCACGATGCTGTTAGCAACTTCCCGGTTAGCATCTCCCGGTCGCAGTCTCCTGACGAGCAATTTGCCAAACGTCCGCAAAGCGGTTAGGGGATTGCGAAATTGGTGTACAAGATCGTCTAAGAGGTCGCGCTGTTGCTCCCCAAGACGCTGTTGCTTACTTAACTGCTGCTCGAACCATTCAGAGCGTTGATCTAGAAAACAAGCGATCGCCAGCGTCCCAGCAATGCGTTCAATCGCTGCTCGTTCTCTCTCGTTCCAAGGTCTATCTTCCCGTGCTGTCAGCAAAAACCCCATCACCACACCCTCATGAATCAGGGGTAGTACGATTTGACGAGAGGAACCGCTTATAGCATGATCGGTATCGGGCGATCGCACTATACCCTCATCCGCTCCCTTCTGGGGCGTATGAGCCGACTCTTGGGCAATCATCAGCCGGGAAGCTTCTCGTAACCGAGGAATAGATTCCATCGACCCCTTAGAAGGTGCGACCAAAGCCCGCTCCGTTTCCCACGACCTCGCTGTCGGCGGGTAAGCCACAATTGGTCTTAGCTTAGCTGGGACACCATCTACCAGTTCTTCGGTCAAATACACGACGCTCAAGGCAGCACCCAGCCCTTGAGTTAACAATGCCACCTGCGATTGGCACAGAGCAACGAATTCTGAACTGGTAGGCATAAACACATTCGCCTTTGTTTCGATGTTTAACGGCTTCACCGAGTAGAATTATCCCGATCTCGCTTTCTTTCTATGATGTCGCGCCTGGGTGCAACTGGTGCAAGTGCCAAAAGGCGTGCAAATTTGTCAAGTTTTTTTAAATTTTGTTAATAAATTTATATTGTTTCCGGTATTATCCCAATTTGATAGGTGTTTCTGACAACCTAAATTTTCCCATAAACAAGGTAATTAAGCGAATTTTAGGGTTAAGCTAAAGTTTCAGGGGCGCAAGGTAGCTTATAGAGCCTCTATTACCCAGTTGCTTTTGTTTTATTTGAATCTCTAAACTTCTGTTTGATTTGTATCAGTCCATGAAAAGCAGTTGATATTTTGAACTCAAACCGATATACTTGCGACGGTTTTTGTATCTATCATTACAACTGTCAAATATAAATAGGAGGTAATGACGTTGGCTAGAAGACGTAAGCGTAAAAGTCGCCGTCGGCAGGAAGGACGGAGAATTCTAGAACACGTGCCTCAGTTTAGTATCGAAAGCGGCGAAGATAAACCGGTCACGGCTGCGAGAAGGTTTATTCAAACCGAGGGAATACTTCCACCCGCTTTGCTACTCGTAAAGCGGAACGAACACACCACAGATCGGTACTTCTGGGCAGAAAAAGGATTGTTTGGCGCTCAATATGTCGAAGAAAACCATTTTCTGTTCCCCAGTCTCAGGATAATGGACAATAGCGCCCAAGCTCCTACAGTTGCGGCTGTTCGTAGCAACTGAGACGTGGGAAGGCTGAAGGATGAAGTAAAAAGGCTCTCATGCAAAAAGCTCTCATACAAAAAAGAATTCTTCACTTTTTCCGGTCTGGTCTCTAAGATTCGGCGAAGCAAAGCTACATCCTTTATTTGGGGCGCTTTTTCCTTTTACTCTTTTTGCTCATCCTTCCCCTTTCCGACTCTTGAGTTAATATAGATTATTCAATCACAGGCTTTAATTGCAGCGCCTCTTGCAAAGCCGCCAGTTCATCACGATGGGCAGTGACAGTAATTAGGCTTTTGGTTCCAGTGGCTTCACTTGCTAAGGCTTCCACCTTGAGAGATACCTGCTCCTTGCGACCAGCTTTTTTCCAGTAAAATACTCCAGCTGCTGGCGAGAGGAGAACTAAACCAAGAAAAACTTTAGCCAGATTGGGAAAAAGCATGGCTAAAACGAGTGCTAGACACAGGAAGCCACAAAAGGCTAGCAGGCTCAGGAAAATAGCCAAAAACCAGCTAGGGCGGACAAATCCCTGAAATGTAACTTGATTTTGCGCCGCATCCACGGCAGCAACCTGATAAGCCCGATTGTCAAAATACTGCTGCAATTGAGCTAGAAGAGATTCTTCTGGTTGCTCTGTAATGAGTTGTACTTGTTGGGTTCGGTCTTTTGCAGAGGCTCGAATAAAGAAAAATAGACCAACTGCCAACAACAGTGTTAACAAAAACGTTGAGGATAAAACAGTCGTATTCACGGATTTCTAGCTTTAAGCCAATGAAAAATAGGCAATAGCCTATAGCGTATCGCCTATCGCCAATATTTGGCACTTTCTTCAGATTGCTTGTTTATCCCCCCTCATCGTATAGTCGTCCCAAAGACGGGCAAGGTCTAGAGCTTGATCCCGGCACTCTGGGCGAATTTGATACATCCGGCGCGGTCTTCCTCGCCCTTCCACTTTTTTCCAGTAACCAGTGATGGCAGCTTGGTCTTCTAGGAATTTTAGGGCGCTGTAAAGGACGGTATCAGAGAGTCGGTAGGTTGGATATTCACTCTCAAGTCGTCCGATCAGTTCTGTCCCGTAAGATTCCCCACCCAACAAGACCCAAAGGACATAACACACCGCTAGTTCCTTGTTGAGATAAGTGGGAGGAGGGTCTTGAAAAAACTGATATATATCCTCAAATTTCATGTGCATAACTCATTAAGCTCCCCAGCCAAACAATTTGGAATGGGATATGTTTCCCCAAACTAACGATGCTTTTATCAACCCGGAAAATTCACCCGTCAATCAGCGCGTTTCTCACCCTTGCACCCTTGTATGCACCCTTATAGACGTAAATAGTTCGTTGCTTTAGTGCTTTTCTCTCACAAAAAGACTGCACGATACCATTAATTTTAGACACTCAGTTCTGGGTTGACCTGCCAGAGTTCATGGGTGATTTTGCCATTTTTATCGAATTGGACTTTGTAGGAAATTGACAGCACTACAGGAGTTCCGTGGTTAGACTTGGCAGCGATCGCGATCTGGGCTTCGATTACGCGATTGGTTTGTTTGCCAAATGCCAGCTCGTCGCCAGAAAACTGTTTTTTGACAACCTGGAAGTCTTGAATGCGGTACTTTGAAAAAAATTCCTCCCAGGCTGGGTAGATCGACTGACCCTGATAAACTTCATCCAGAGCGCCATAGGATCGGATTAGAATGGCATTGTCACTGTATTGAGTGACTGTAAGCTCTGGATCTTCGGTGGCGATCGCGCGAAAGTGCTTCTGAACCACAGAAAGCGGTTTTGGAGTAAAGGCACCTTGGTAGACCACCAAACTGCACACCAAAGCAATGGCGTAAGTGGCGGAAACTAAATGCTGCCTAAGAGTCGGTTGCAGGAACTTCATAATGCTGCTTCCAATTCGATTGGGCTGCTCTTGAAAAAGGCAGGCGTTTAATCACAAAGTGATTCGGGTGCCTGCTCTTGACAGAGTGACGGCGAGGTTGACTTAAAAGTTCTCCAGAGTTTAAACATCTTTGTATTTTGTTGACTAGAGAGATTACTCTAAAACCAGAGAGCGATCGCTACTTGTTCAACACAACACCTTTTGTTTAGAGACATCCGGAATCAAGCCGCCTTAAAATCAAGCCATGCAAGAAAAGTTTGACTCTCCTCCCGTTCCTTCAGCTATACAACGGATTGCCAGTGCTTTCCGCATAACAGGCTGGATAGGCTTTTGGGTTCAGTTAGTGCTATCTGTTGTCTCCACCCTGATTTTTTTGTTTGCCATTCCATCTGCCGGACCCCGTGCTGGCGGGGGTGGTGCCAGTAATCCGGGGACTGGGGGCAGTATATTTTTTGCTGTTTGCGGCCTTTTAGTGCTTTATTTCAGCATTTATCAGGCTTTTCGATACACCCGTTTAGGCTTACAGTTAAAAGATTCTAATCCTAACCTACGCCCTAAGAAGGCAGATGCGATTAAAGTTTTAAGATTTGGATTAACCGTGAGTTTGGTAGGGCTACTGCTGGCGGTTGTAGGGGCAGAAGCGATTACTGGCACTCTACTGGCAAAGTCTCTTTCTCAGGCTCAGGGTGGTGTGGCAATCTACGATCCTCAATTTATTAATCGGCTCATTCAACCCTTGGATATCTTTGTGGTGCTGGCAAATACCCATACGATTACCGCCCACGTTGCCGGAGTTATTGTTTCTTTATGGTTGCTCAGTCGCGTTAATAAACAGTAACAGAGGGGTAGAAAGGAGGGGATTCACGACGGGCTGGGGAACAGAACAATTGCCAGTGTTTTCCTCAATCTCTAATCCCCTTCGTAAAGCACTCTACTGGCCCGATATGGTGAAACTTATATTTAAAAATCCATATTTATGCTAAAAATCTAAAACCTACAAATAACACACTTGTTTTGTACTAACTTCAGAGGGTAATTTTTCAGACTATTAATATGGAAAATATTCTTCCTGTTCCGTGAAAGATGCGATCGCGCCTCATGTATGGCAAAGGAGGATGCGATCGCATCTGTAGTGCCAAGGAGGTAGGGAAGATGCGATCGCGCTTCATCATTATTCAATGTCTCTTGATCTCAACTGGGATAGACTCAATCACCTGCACCTGATCTCCGAGTTCATAGAGGATAACAGCCTTAACTTTATCCTGTCCTGAATACCCAGTTTTATTTGCTAGATGGAAAGCATTCTCAGAGTTTTCCAAGGGACTTAAGTGAATTGGCTGCGGAGATTTACTAGCCATCTCGATACTGCCATCAGCAACGTTCTGAATTTGAATACTTTTAATAATCAGATAAGCGTCTTCTTCCTTAGTATTTTCTAGACGGATAAAGACAGAGGCGAATCCAATATCTCTATTAGCAGCAGGAGAAACTCCTACAGGAGGTCTTTTCTCCTCCCTCACTAAAAGAGTTAAGCTTTTAATTGAAATATTTGTACTCGACGACATCGCATTTTTGATAGTTGGAAATATCTGAATAATACTTGCATTTGATGCCAGCTCGTGAATACAGTCTGTGGGGCTTGTAGCTAGTACCAATAAACTTATTGTTTGCAGTATTTTGACTACCAGCATTAACTAAATATTCTGTAAGTTAGTAAAAAAAAGTGACTGATTTTAGGTTAACTTCAGCCACCTTTTTATTATCAGCCTAGTAAATTTAAGTAGTTGTATATTCCCACTCATCAAAGCTAGCTGTAATTTCGCTCCAGCTCAGCTCTACAGAACCAGGCTTATATTGACCATTACTAGGATCGGTAGCTCCATTAATTCCCCACGGATTAAACAGCGTAAACTTTTGAGTTGAGGAGTTGTAGTTGGTCAGCACATACTGATGATTAGAAACGATATTTGCAGCTACCTGCCCATCGCCTTTTGAAGATACAGCAACCAACTGACTAGCATTATAGGCATTGACCATTAAAGTGAAATCTGGGGAACCAAAAGAGGTATCGCGTCCCGAAATCTGTTCAAAGGTATACACACTAGATCCACCCGCAATTCCTTGGTATGAGTTGGTGTTATCTTGACCAATCCATCCAGACTCATTAAGCTGAGCATAAGCTTTTTCAGCAAGAGCAACCCACAACTCTGTGTTGTAATTGTCATGCCTGCCACCAATCTTAGCAAATGGCAGATTTCCACCACTGACATAGTTACTGTTGATATCAGGCAGGGTGGGCAAATACTTATCCACAGTCACATAGTCTTTTGTACCATCACTTTTAAAGAAGCGAACTGTGTAAGTATTATCACCGTTGTCAATAAACATATTCTGAATTGTGCTGGAGGAACGGAATGCCGTTGCTGCTAGACCTGCCAGCAAATAGCAATCACCAACAGCACCTTGACTTACGTCTTGATAACTAATGCCATTTTGGAATAGAGAACCACTTGCTAGGCGATAGGTGTAGGTTGTTGCTCCGTCACTGGCTATTGGGCGATCGCTTCCCAAAAACCACTTACTTATCAAATTCTCCATTTGAGTTGCACTGCTGCCAGCATACAAGTTGCCAAGACTGGTACCCTGATATGAAGCATTAGCAACGTCGCCGTTGGCAATCTTGTTAGATAAAACGCGGACATCATCTGACATCGCTAAATAGGTGGCGTTGCTGACCAGCTTTCTGAGGTCTGTAATCTCAGTGGCATCAACTACACTACCGTCCTCAGAATCTTTGAAGATGGCAATTAGATCGTTGCGGTTTAAAGAGCCATCTGTGAAACGCGATCGCGTTGCCACACGTAACCCTGCATCTTGAATATTTTGATCGAACCAGTCACCAGTAATAATGTCAGCTTCGTGATACTTACCGCCAAAGTAAGTGTCATTATTGCCACTAATTAAGTAGCCAGACTCGCTACCTAACCCACTGGTGCCGTAACCAGAATAAGGAGTGTAGTTAGTGCTATTTTCCGTGTTGTAGTAGCTGCTAACAAAGACTTGGTTCAGTTGAGAAGTGCTACTGGCGTAGTTAGTAACTCCTGTGATTTGATAGGAACCGTAGTTACCAGTCTCATTGGCAGAACTATCATTAATGTACTGATTTTGGCTATATCTGCCGTAGTTGGTGTAACCGGAACCCGTGTAGTAATCGCCGTTGCCGTAGGTATATTTGAAAGTGTAAGACTGATAGCCATTGAAATCAGCTTCGTAATACTTACCGCCAAAGTAAGTGTCGCTGTTGCCACTAAATAAGTAGCCATACTCGCTACCTAACCCAGTGGTGCCGTAACCAGAATAAGGAGTGTAGTTAGTGCTATTTTCCGTGTTGTAGTAGCTGCTAACAAAGACTTGGTTCAGTTGAGAAGTGCTACCATTGTAGTTAGTAACTCCAGTGATTTGATAGGAACCGTAGTTACCAGTCTCATTAACTGAACTATCATTAATGTACTGATTTTGGCTATATCTGCGGTAACTGCTGTAACCGGAACCAGTGTAGTAATCGCCGTTGCCGTAGGTATATTTGAAAGTGTAAGATTGATAGCCAGTAGGGACAGCAGAAACCCCAAGAGTGTAGTTAGTGCTTGCTCTTCTGGTAGCTGGGTAAACACGAATGTAGTAGTCGCCCCCATCCAACGTAGCTTGAATTGATTCTGCTGTCCTACGAGTATTGACTGAACTCTGCAAAACTTGACCGCTACTATTGAGCAGTAGCACATTAGCATTCGCGGTCATTCCACTGAGGGAAAGATTGAAGCTGCTACGACCGTTGAGAGTGAAGCGGTAGTAATCATTCTTATCTAAGGAACCAACATAGTCTGAGGATGTCTGAGTGCTGGGAGTGATGTTCAAACCCCTGGCTGTCCCTAAACTGTTTCCGGCATAGTCAACTGGCATAAATACCTTCTTTCTACTCTGTTGAGATTGCTAATCTGAACTTTTCCTAGAGTCTAGGAAAGAGAGTGAGGTTAGCTTGAGTACCATGCTCAAAAAGCCTTACTCTTTGTTAGTTCTTTACTCATTAGCCACAGAAAATCTGAGAATGAGCAGCACGATATAACCCTTGTTAAGTAAAGGGTTTCAGGACTGTACGTAAAAATTCAGATGTTTCAGAACTGCTTCAATTGTGGTACTTTTGCTCAACAAAAAGGTTCCGAGAAACTGCTTAACTTTATATCAAATAAAATAAAGTTTCTGTGAACCAATGAGTAAATTCACTGACGGGGTGAGAGCCCCGTTAAAAGTCCTGCTGATTGCGGATAGAAGCAATTTACGATAAAAATTGTTGCCGAGTTAATGCGAATAAGACTCGACAAGCTGTCATTCTTTCAGAGGGGTTTGAGAGCTATGTTCTTGATTAGGTCTACGTTTTGACGGGGTGACAACTCCGTCAGTTACATTCACTTAAACAAAGTGAATGTAAGAATAAGAGCAAGTAATTACGCGATCACACAGATGCCTGTTGACGCTGATAGAGTGAGTAATACAATCCTTTTTGTTGCATCAGTTCCAAGTGGGTTCCTTGTTCCATTAAAACGCCTTTTTCCAGTACCAATATTAAATCTGCTCGCTTGAGTGGTTCAAAGCGGTGAGCAATCATAAATACTGTGCGGTTTTGCGAAACCTTTTGAATGTTTTGTAGAACTTGTTGCTCAGTTTCACTATCAAGGGCGCTAGTGGCTTCGTCGAGAATTAAAATCGGGGCTTGCGAATGGAAAAGACGAGCTAAAGAAATTCTTTGCCTCTGTCCTCCAGATAATGCTGTACCGCGCTCTCCGACGGGGTTTTCGTAACCTTGTGGTAGTTCGCTGATAAAGTCGTGGGCGGCTGCTAATCTAGCAGCTTCTACGACTTGTTCGGCGGTGATATCTGGATTGCCCAAAGTGATGTTTTCTAAGATGGAACCGTTGAAGAGAAAATCTTCTTGGAGAACTACACTAATTTGTTGACGCAGAGATGATAAGTCAGCACTTTTAATATCAAATCCATCAATAAGAATGCGCCCTGATTCAACACTATAAAGTCGCTGCAAAAGTTTAGAAAGGGTACTTTTTCCTGAGCCACTTCTACCGACAATTCCAACAAACATCCCTGGCTGAACTTTAAAGGAAATTCCGCGTAAAATTGGTTCTTGATTTGCATGATAGCGGAAGAAAACTTGGTCAAAGGTGACTTGACCTTTTAGGGTGGGTAAAACTAAACCGGAACCTGGTTCGGCTTCGGGGGCGACGTTGAGAATATCTCCAATTCTGTCTACAGATAGTAGAACTTGTTGCAGATTTTGCCAGAGTTGTACCAAACGTAGAAGTGGCCCGGTCATCCTTCCTGATAGCATTTGAAAGGCGACCAGCTGACCAATGGTGAGCTTCTGGCTGATGACTAGGGTGGCTCCAAACCAGAGGATTAGTAGGTTGGAAAAGTTGGTGAGAAAGTCGCCGATGTTATTGCTAATATTGGAGGTCGTGGAAGCTTTAAATCCGGTGCGGATGAAACGGGCAAATAATCCTTCCCAGCGATCGCGTGTTGTCCTCTCCGCCGCATGAGCCTTCACAGCGTGAATCCCCGTCACCGTCTCCACGAGAAACGATTGACTGTCCGCACTGCGGTTAAAGGTTTCGTTCAGCCAGTTTCGCAAAATCGGCGTGGCAACTATTGACAAAATGGCAAATAGGGGTATCACCGCCAGCGCCACAAAGGTGAGTTTGACGTTGTAGTAAAACATCAATGTCAGGTACACCACGGCAAAGATGCTGTCTAAAATCACAGTCATCGCCGTACCAGTGAGAAACTGGCGGATATTTTCCAGTTCTTGTACCCGCGCCACCGTGTCTCCCACCCGGCGCGACTCAAAATAAGCCAAAGGTAGCCGCATTAGGTGACGAAACAACTGCGCTGATAAGCTGAGGTCTAGACGGCGTGCCGTGTGGGTGAAGATGAATAGGCGCAAAACGCCTAAAACTGCTTCAAATATAGCAACAGACAACAGAGCGATCGCCATCACATCCAAAGTCGGCAAACTCTCCTGCACCATCACCTTATCAATCACTACTTGCGTAATTAATGGTGTAGCTAAACCCAACAACTGCAACGTGAAAGAGGCAAACAGCACCTCAGACAATAATCCCCGATAGCGCCAAACCGCAGGTAAAAACCAACTGAGGTTAAATTTATCCTGCTTTTGGATTGGTTCAACTTGCCAAAGTTGCCCATCCCAAGCAGTTTCCACCGCAGACAGAGGAACGCTTTCGCAAATTTGACTGGGATTGAGAGGATTAGCGATAATTAAGCGATCGCCTCTAATCTCGTACACCACAACCCAGCTTTCCTGTTCCCAGTGCAGCAACGCTGGCAAAGTTAGCTTTCGCAACTCTTTAAGCGAAACTATCACCCGTCGCAGCACCAGCCCCATTTTTTCTCCAGCTTCCACCAGATTTCTAGGGCGTTGTCCCCGCAACTGGCGCTGTACCCACTCTAAAGGGGCAGGGTTTTCCAGCTGTTGCGCCACCATTGTTAAACAAGCTGCGGCTGTATTGAGACTGGAAACAAAGGGATAATTTTGTATCGGGGCGCGTCGCTCATTTTCTACTGTGGCATCCAACGCAGGCAAAATATCTGCGCTACCTTCCTGCTGCCAGAAACTATCAATTTCTGGCGATGAAAACTCACTCCACAGCGAAGTATCCCAACGCACTACTATCACTTCTTTGCTGGCTGCTACCGCCTTGAAAAGCCCGGAAAGCTTCTGCAAGTCACCAAACCAATCCCCGGCTTCCAGAGTTGCCAAAGGCTTAGCAGCGCCTTCTTCCCGCAAACGCACCTTCCCAGACACAATAAAAAACTGGTCGCCGGGACTCTCCGTAGACCAAATTTTTTCCCCCAGAGTGTAGCGACGTGTCTCGGATTGAGTTTTAAATTGCGCTTGCTCTTCAGGAGAAAGCAAGCTTAAAGGCGGCGCATCCCAAGGCAAGTTCTGAGATTGATCGACAATTATCAACTTACTTGCAGCTTGACCGTTAGTTTTTGAATTTTCGCTGCTAGCCATTGCTCAAAAAGTTCATTTTGTAGTGCTTCCTTTAGCTGACCATCTTCTAATGAGGCTGGAAGAAACTGTTCAACTCGAAACAAAGCCCAAGTTTGTTCCAGTTCTAACGGCCCGACTAACTCGCCAGGACTGGCTGTATCAACAGCTGCTCTGAGTATATCCGGTAGGGTTCCTCGACTGACTGGCCCCATCATGCCATTCACAATGCGGTCGTCGGTGAGAGAATACTCTTTGGCTAGTTGCTCAAAGCTAGATCCTTCATCAATTTGGCTATATAACTCCTCCGCCAATTCTTGTTTATCCACAACAAGGCGAGAGAGTACCACCCGATCTAAAAAAATTTTACGTTCGATGAAATATTCTTGGAGTTTTGGCTCTGCAATCGTCGCTTTAAGCTTTGCTAACTTAAAGCCAGCACTAACTTGATTGTGAAAACTTGCATAGTCTGTACCGTTTTGAGTTAGCCATTCTTGGAAACTCTTAGGGTCAGTCAAACCGCGCTGCAAGCGAAAATCAATCACTGCTTGCTCAATTGCTGCGGAACTCGGTTGCACTTGGAGTGTTTGCAATTCTTGCTCTATTACGTGTTGGCGGAGGATTTCGCCGATGAAAGTATTGAGTTTTCCAGAGGATTGTAAATATTTTAGAGCTTGCCCAAGGGTTACGGGCTGGTCATCAACGATCAAAAAGGCTGCTTCCATGAAGTAACGAGGTAAGTAGATGTCCAGAACTTATACAATGTCTGGTTAAATTATTCCGTACTTGCTGGGATTCCCAAGCAAGTCTAGTGTAGTTGCCCCGATCGCGATCGCGCTTTTGTGTCATCAACGTTTACAAAAGCTGCCGATGTTATGAATCCCATCGTGAAATAGATTCTTCAGACCTATTATCTTCTAATCAAACAACCACACTCAACAGAAACCCGGTTTCAAGGGAGAAACCGGGTTTCTAGAACCACAGAGTTATTTTTTAGGCGGTAGCGATCGCGATAGATCGTATGTCAACATTAGCGCGTGCAGAAGTGGTGTTGTCACCCAAGAATAGGAAGTTAGGTGTCTCATAAGGATCGTAAGGCAAGGGGCCAGCGATCGTGTTGGTATGATCGAAGGCTGTGTAGTCGCGGAGTGCGCCTGTCAAGATTTGCGAACCATTGACGAGAAGCTGGTAATTGTTACCTTGGACTCTGAGATCGTATTTGGTCATGCTAGTGGTTGACCTCAAAACTCCCTCACTGTGAGTGAAAAGTGTTCGATTAGGGCCATTACTCACATTAGGGCCACCATCCTGCGCCCAAATTTCATTATTCCAGAAGCCAAGCTCGATGCCTTTCTGTCCGTCGCTGCTGATGGTAGTGACGCTGAAACCTGCCCGGTCTTGAATGCCATCACTATTATCATCGCTGGTGTGAGCTTCGCTGTTAATCTTCACCTCGAAACTGATGGTATAGCCACTGGTTCGGTCAAGGGTGGGGAATAATGGGTTGACCAAAGTAGCAGGTGAGACTTCTCTGTAGTTGCTGTAGCCAGCCGGAACCAGGTTATTTGAAGTGCTATTTAAGTTAGTTCCGCCGCTAGCGAGGGCTGTTTGCGTGCCAGCAGGAACGAAGGGAGGTAAGCCTTGAGTTCCAAAAGCTAGATAGCCTTGGGTATCCGGCGTACCCGTTCCATTGTAGAGGGTGTAGGTATCGGGAACGGAATTGACTGTCACGGCGAGCGTTTTGCTATCGCTCAAAGCAGCACCGCCTGTATTACCCTGGTCATTAACACTGATGCTAATGGTGTCAGCACCGAAGTAGTTAGTGTTGCCTTTATAGACGAGGCTGCTGTTATTCAAAGCTGTGTTGATAGCAGCTAACGTCCCAGTGACGGTCATGGTAGAGGTACCGTTTCCTCCTACTGGGCCAAAGGTAAGTCCATTTGTGGAGCCAAAGGTAAGTTTACCTTGGCTAGCTGATAAAGTGACTCGCACCGGGTTACTGCCTGCATCGCGATCGCCGATACTGATCCCTGTAATTGTTAAATCGGTGTCTTCATCTACAGTCTTGGCACCAGGTACAGTTATTACAGGCGCATCGTTCACTGGGATTATAGTTATGCCTCTACTTACCGTCGCACTCGTACCACCGTCCCCATCAGTCATCGTAAAGCTGACAGTACGGTTGAGGTTGGATTGATCGTCGTAGCTATTCTGATAAGTGATGTTTTGCACTAAGGCTTGGGCAGCAGTAGCAGTGGCATTACTATTAAAATTGACGGAAAAAGAAGTAAGGCCGCCGCTATAAGTACCGATAACGGTTCCTCCGTAGGTGATAGTATTACCAGATACTCCAATCTGACCAACCGCTGTACCTTGGTTGCGAATCCCTAAGATGTCAGAAGCGTTAGAGACTGCGTTTAAACTTACGTTTAGGGTGCCAGTGTCGAAGTTGGGGGAGGTGGTATCAATAACAGTTGCTCCCGCACCAATTAACACTCCAGGGGCGTTCTCAGTATAAGATACGGTTCCAGTTGGCAGTCCAATGACGGGTGCGGTATTGATGGGAGTGGCAGGATTGGCAGACATTCTCAGGTTGTAGAAACTATCGCCACTTTGCCGATAAACTTTGACAAAGTAGGTGCCTGCATCTAAAGTGGTACCGATGTATTCTCGATAACTACCTCTTCGAGTTGAACTTGCGATCGCCTGATTCGGATTGCTGCTGTTGAACAGTTGAACATTGGCATCAGCACTTAGTCTACCAAGGGTAAGGAACAAGCTGCTGCGACCGCTGAGAGTGAATTTGTAGTAGTCCAAGGGATCGGTGGCACCCACAAAGTCCCGGTAGGGAGTGACACTGGTAGTGAGGTTGATATTTCTGGCTTGATTAAATGAGTTTCCGGCATAATCTGCTGGCATGACCATCCCCTCCTGAAAGTAATAACACTGGTGATTACTCTATTTATTTCTTTCTTGTGGAGGATGACAAGCTTATTAGCCAGATTTAAATAATCTTCATACGTCGCTTTATACAGCCTTCACAAATCTCTGCAATCAGGAAACAAAGCGATCGCACTCTCAACCCATTCCAGCAGACACAGCTAAGGCTAATAATATAGCCGCGATCGCTCCGATCAATGTATTCAGTACATTCACTAATTCGTTGGTAAGCCAGTCTAGGCGACTTTGCAATGTGGCACCAATTACACTTTCTAAATTGGTAGCAATAAACGCCGCCAACACACACAAAAGCACGCCCAACAGGTCGATTGTACCAACGCCCCAGCCAACGAAGGCGATCGCTGCCGATGCTACTATCCCAGCTAAAGTCCCCTCTAAAGATACTGCCCCTTCAGTTCCCCGCGCCACGGGTTGTAAGGTGGTGATGAGAAATGTGCGTTTACCGTAAGCTTTCCCGACTTCACTGGCGCAAGTGTCCGAGAGTTTGGTGCTGAAACTCGCCACGTAACCCAACAGTAGTAGGGGTATCCATTGAGGTTGTGCTAAATAATTAGCCACCAGCACTCCCAAGGCACAGAGTGTCGCCGTAAAAGCCGAACCCCAGACATTTTCTGGCCCCCGTGCGCCAGAACGTTTCTCTGCAATTCCCTCAGCTTCCTTTTGCGCCATACCGATGCGCGTGACACCAGAACCAACGACAAAATAAAACATTACTACTAAATATCCCGGAAAGCCGAGGGTTCCCCAGATGATAACGCCCAGCGCCCAACTATGGAGTAATCCCGCCAGAGTAAGAAGCTTTTTCGGGGCGAAATAGGCGACAATCGCCAAAATTGTATTCAATGCGATCGCTACCAGCCACGGATTGACAGAATTAATCGTAGAGAGCATTAGCATAAATCTCAAAACATTAAACTAATTCAAAATAGTTCCGCTAAGCCAACAGCCATGAACCCAACAATATTTCATCTTGCCTTTCCCATCACCAATGTTGCTCAAGCCAAAGCCTACTACGCTGATGGACTCGGTTGCAAAGTTGGACGGGAAACGCGCGATGCTGTAATTCTAAATTTATCCGGTCATCAACTCGTTGCTCACGTCACCAAAGAACCTCTTACCCCGCAACGAGGTATTTATCCTAGACACTTTGGGCTGATTTTTACTGCTGAGTCTGACTGGGAAGCAATGCTTGAACGGGCGCAACAACGACAGCTACAATTTTATCAAGAGCCTAAGCATCGCTTTCCCGGTCAACTGACAGAGCATCGCACCTTTTTCTTAGAAGATCCGTTTTATAATCTGATGGAGTTTAAATATTACGCTCATGCTGAGGCGATTTTTGGCGTTCGGGAGTACGCTGAAGTTGGCGATTCTGCTTAGGAGACGCTTCGCGATCGCTCTTAAGTGGTTCTGAGAGTGCTTTAGCCACAGCTTTAATTGCCCTAATGTCTGTAATCATCCACGGGTGGCATAATATCGGCAGCTTCACGTCCTTACCTACAGGCATTTGCGAACTTTTCGGAGGCAAAATTATTAAATCGTAAGGTGTCCAGATAGAAGTGAAATTCAGCTGCTCCAGCATCTCGACATCCCGATTCAAATCATATAATAAACCGCTATCAGGTCGCATCTGACAGCAGCCTTCGCCATTGTGAAAGTATCCTGCCCAGGTTCCATTATTGGGTGCTGATATAGTAATAAAGCGCTGCACCCGCTTGATTCCCCCCAGTCGCTGCACGTAGTAGCGGCTGACAATGCCTCCCATGCTGAAGCCTACTAAATCTAGTGGTTGTTCTGGTGCAAAGGTTTTGGCAATGTAATCAGCAACCTGCACAGCCAGAGAGTCAAGACCTGCTTCCCCAGTGTTGGGAAGAAGACTAATATCGTATACAGTCCAGCCTCGCTGTGTCAGGTAGGGAG
Organism: Trichocoleus sp. FACHB-90; assembly: GCF_014695505.1. Lineage (NCBI taxonomy): Bacteria > Bacillati > Cyanobacteriota > Cyanophyceae > Leptolyngbyales > Trichocoleusaceae > Trichocoleus > Trichocoleus sp. FACHB-90. The sequence continues at coordinate 56,156 of NZ_JACJOK010000046.1, read as the reverse complement.
CCATTTTATGAAATACGGCGGCTGTGTCGTTGATGCCGTGAACCAGTAATACGGGGTTAGGCTTGTGGCTGGAGTTCATTTTGCTCATAGTTTCATTTAATTTCAGCTTAGACTGATGCGATCGCTTCTTTCGACGAGCCTGGGACACCCTGCACACTGGCTGACTTCTTTACCAAAATCTGAGATAAATGTAAAGTATTGCAACCAAACAGCAATCTGCCATCGGTAAGCATCTGGGTAAGTGTACTTGATGAAACAAACAAGGTAAACTTTTATAAAGAAGTATCGATGAATCTTGCGCTTGTCCGCCGTAAAAATTCATAATTCGATCTGGATAACAATTGTAGGGATGCCGCGTAGAGCAAATGTAAAGCAACGCCCTTTTAGAAGGAGCAGTTCTGTGTGGTATTTGTAATAACACTCTTGAATCAAAGTTAGAATTGCTTGTTCCAATTTTTTTGAATACTGAGTCAACGTCATCTAAGCGCCAGGAGTAATCATAAATGTTCGGTTTTATCAAAAAATTGTTCGGTGGAATTGCAGCTTTCTTCGGAGGGCTTTTTACCTCTGAAAAGTCTGAGGACAACAAAGCTATAGCTCCTAAAGCTGGCAAAAAGTCTGGATACTACATGGAGTTTGACGAGTCAAAAGACTCTAACGAACAGAAGAAGGCTGAACCAGTCAAGGCTCAACAATCCCAAGAGAAGAAGCCAGAACCAGCCAAGACTCAACAATCCCAAGAGAAGAAGCCAGAACCCGCAAAAGTAGCAGCGTCTACTGCTAAAAAGGATTCACCAAAGTCAGATAACAAGTCTGAAGAAAAAGCTGAAGCAGCAGCAATAGCTCAAAGACCTAAAGTTGAGCTAGTTCAGACTGCTAAAGGAGTTGAGGCAGTACCTGCTACTACTAACGGCAAGGTTCCATCCTCGAATGACACCACTTTTGCTCCCAAATATTTGAACCCAGTTACCAGTTCTAAGAGCCGTCGCCGTCCAGGCCCCAGCATGAGCAACTTCATGGATATGGCACGTCAAGTGAAAACGCCTAACTCATAAAAAGGCTTTCATTCGATTCCCTCTAAAAAAGGGCAGCAAAAGGCAAAAGATTCTTTCTTTTGCCTTTTTTTATTCTGGTTTTTTGCCTTTTATACCAGATCCGGTTCACTTAACTTTTTTTCCATTATTTTGCACTTCTGAGGAAAACCAGCCCACTGTACAACTGGAAGGCAGGGTCCCAGAGGGTTTCTTCGCGGCGAAACAAGTGAATGTGGGACTTGAGGCGTTTTAGCATTTCGGCGTAATCTAGGGCTGATTGGGCAAAAAGGTTGAAATCAGACCAAACTGGTGTCTGTTGCAGCTGCTGGTTTAAGAAAGTGAGTAAATTATTCCAGTTAGTGCGGTTGGTGGGTTGACTGGACTGGTGTGAGTTGAAGGGAACACCCTTCGGAAACTGGTAGCTGCTATCCGAGAGGCGGAGTATGCTGCGTCTGGCGGGGAGATGCAAGTCGCAAAATTGGGCGTAATCTTGGGTTTTGGTTTTCCATTGCAGCTTGTGGTGGGCATCTTGGTCTACAACTTCTTCAAATATGGGTAACTGACCCTCTACGCGATCGCGCACTTCTGACCAGCTAAAGTTGAGAGAACCAATCTGAGAACGATCGTTTTCACAAACCACGCTAACTTGCGGAGTAACAGAGACAAAATGGCTGACTTTAAAAACGTTAATTTTCTCAATGTCTGCCAAATTTGCCCAAAAACAAGGAATGTTAGCTTGCTGCAATTGCTGGCTGTAATATCGCATTTCTCCTACCAAGCCAGTACGGTACAGCCGCCAGCCGCGACTGGGCAATTGTAGCCGGGCGCTGTAGGCGTCTAGCTGCATAATCCGAGCTAAACTTTGGGCAGCTGATTGTTTTGCCTCCTGACTGAGGGCTTCCAGAACTAAGACACCAGCTTCTGTATCTTCTTTTGAGGCGGTGGCTTGTGCGATCGCTTGTTGTCGTTTTCTTTGGGCGATCGCTTCTAGACGTTGCAATCCTTGCCGTGCTTGCGACATAATCTTCGGATTGGTTGCATCCCTTAGCAGTTGCCGATAAACAGTTTCTGCCGCCTCCAGCTTGCCTGTTTCTTCGTGCAGTCGTCCCACATAAAGCTGCACTGTAGGATTTTGCGGCATTTGTTTCACCAGGTTTTTCAGTAACCAAGCAACTGTTTTATAGTCTTTGCGCTCAAAGGCTTCGGCAACTTGTTCCAGCATGGAAAGAATTAAAAATTAAAAGTTAAAAATTTAAAATTCGGGCAGTTGATAGATAATTTCCATCCTACTTTACCCAACAATTTTTTAATCTTCAAAAGCAGCAGCTACCAGAGATAAGGCGACAAGTGGGGCCGTGACGGCTCTGAGGATGCGACGACCGAGAGAAACAGGTTGGAAACCACAGGCGATCGCATTCTCGATTTCAGCAGCCGTCCAGCCGCCTTCTGGGCCTGTTGCGATCGCAATGGATGGGGATTGGGGACTGGGGACTGGGGATTGGGGACTGGGGACTGGGGATTGGGGATTGGGGGAATCTGCCCAATTTTCTAGCTTTGAATCGCCACTCCCGGCAAAATCTTTATTTTGCAAACAATCTCGTAAATGGGGGGAATCGCCGCGCGCAACGCAGATATAATTTTTTTCCTTTGCCAATGACAAAGCTGTGGCAAAGGGAACAGGATCTAAAATTGTTGGTACGATTTGACGTTCTGATTGCTCAGCTGCTTCTGTAGCAATTCGTCGCCAACGTTCGAGTTTCCCGGTGCTGGGGTTCAGGAGAGTGCGATCGCTTACTAATGGCACAATTGCTACTACCCCCACTTCGGTACTGTAGCGCACCACTTCATCAAAACCGTTGCCTTTTGGCAAAGCTGCCATCAGCGTAATTGCTACTGGCAACTCAGTGTTTGGCTGGAAAATTGGTTCTAGAATCTGCGCCTGGTTGCCCTCTAGTTTAGCCAGCCACCAGTGTCCGAGTCCATCCATAGCAATAAAGCGATCGCCCTCCCGCAACCGCAACACCCGACTCAAGTAATGCTGTTGTTCAGCGGTCAGGATAATTTGCTGGTTCTGAAATTGGGAGGGTGCGATCGCTAGTCTTTGCATCGCCAATTTATTTTCCCACTACTACCAAACTTTTAATTTTAGCTGGGAAAACTTTAGCTGACTTAATATGTCACCTGGCTAATATCTACTGCTTTAGTACCATCTACTTTGGCAGCTACCTGTTCGATATGACTCAAGATGGATCGATTAGGTACAGAGCCTTTAAGTAAGATAGTTCCGCCATCTTGGGCGATATCGAGGGTTTCAATATTCTTGATGTTCGGATCTTTATCAAAAGCAGCTGCAACCCGCTTTACTAAACCGTTGGGATCGTATTCGCCCTCAAGTCCCATATTTTCTGGAGGTGGGGGAGGCGAGTGTACCCCAGCTTTCTCTCGCAACTCCAAGTCATACTCGCCAGTGAGTCCGGGACTCATTTCCTCTTCAATAGCTTCAGCATCGTGCTTGCTCTCTACTTGGCTATTATATACTTGTCCAATTTGCTTTTCTAACCAAGTCATAATTCTTCTCTCCTAACGGAGTTTTTGTATCTTCCATTACACATCTCCCTATTTCTAATTGCATCCTCCATCGGGAATTAGCCATCCGGTATAGGAATTAATCCGAAATACGGTTGCTTTTAAAGTTAAAAATGCCAAAACAAGCGATTTGTTCGGTTAGCTCAACAATACTTCTGGCTTTTGTTCCGTAAAGCTTAGCCGCACACATCCAACCTAAAACTACAACTGAGAGTGACACCAGAAGATTAAAGGCACGCCGGGGATTGGGGATTGGGGATTGGGGAAGAGGAAAAAGTCTTACCTAGTCCCTAGTCCCTAGTCACCAGTCCCCAGTCCCCAGCCCCCAACCCCGACTACTCCGGCGACGCTTGGTTAGCCTGCAAATAGGCTTCAATAGCATCACTCGCTAACTGAGTCACTGGCTTACCCTGACGAGCTGCCTCTGCTTTCAAGCGAGTATATACCTCATCGCGAACATTGATCCGACGGCGGATTTTAGCGGCGACTTGAATTTCAGATTCTTCTGGCAGTACCACCTCATTAATTAAGCCAGCATCTGACTGGGGTGATACAGCTTCAGATTCATAATCGACGGTAAACTGGCGAATAGCATCAAAACCGACGCGATCGCAAAAATCTCCGAAACTCTCCTCAGTTTGCCGCGACTGCTTGAAGAAGGCAAAAATTGGCTCTAACTCAGCTTCCAACTCGTTGATGTGCAGCCGATCCATGTATGCTTTTGAAATTCGCGTTTGGTCGGGAGAAGCCCCCAGCCAAAGCTGATAAGACTCAGGCGCACTACCAACCAAGCCTAATTCTGCTAAGTAAGGACGCGCACAACCATTTGGACAACCTGTCATCCGCACGATAATCTTTTCGTTTGCCAATCCTACTTTTTCTAGTAGCGATCGCAACCGATCTAGAATACTAGGCATCGCCCTTTCCGACTCGGTGATTGCCAAGCCGCAAGTAGGCATTGCTGGACAAGCCATCGAATACCGCACTAACGGATCGATCTTATCTGCATCTAGCTCAACTCCGCAGTTTTGGAGAATCTGGCTAATTGCCTGTTTCTGTTCCTGTTCAATTTCGTAAATAATCAGGTTATGGTTGGGTGTCAGGCGGAAGGGTAAGGCAAACTTCTCCTGAATTTCCCGAAGTGCTGTCAAGAGTTTAAAGTCGCCTTCGTCTTTAATCCGACCATTTTCGATGGAAATTCCCAGGAAAAGCTTACCATCGCCTTGTTCGTTCCATCCCAGGTAATCTTCGTATTTAAACGGCGGTAAGTCCTTAAAAGGTGCCAGTTTTTTCCCAAAGAAACCTTCGACAGTTTCTCGGAATTTCTCGACTCCCCAATCCTCAATCAGATATTTCATCCGTGCATGACGACGGTTGACGCGATCGCCATAATCTCTTTGAGTGGAGACAATTGCCTTAATCAGGTCGTAGATATCATCTTTTTCTACATACCCAATTGGGTCTGCCATCCGGGGAAACGTTTCTTCTTTGTTGTGAGTGCGTCCCAAACCACCGCCAGCAAAGACGTTAAACCCTTCTAATTCTCCAGAAGCGCTGGTTATTACCACCAAGCTAACATCCTGGGAATACAAGTCTACCGAATTATCTCCCGGTACGGTTACGGCACACTTAAACTTCCGCGGCATATAATGCTCGCCATAAATCGGTTCTTCTTTCCCGTGTATTATGGTGCCGTTGCCGTTGCGTTGACGCGCCGCTTTTACCTCTGGATTTTCTTCAGCACTGATAGCTTTTTCGCCATCCAGCCAAATCTCGTAATAAGCACCAGTCTGAGGTGTCAGCAGCTCGGCTATATTATTGGCATACTCCCAGGCATACTCGTATTCTGGGCGATTTTTAAAAGGTGCTGGTGGTGCCATCACGTTGCGGTTGACGTCGCCGCAGGCTCCCAATGTCGATCCCATACTGTTTATTATGGATGCGATCGCGCTTTTGAGATTTTTCTTCAAAATCCCATGCATCTGAAAGCCTTGGCGAGTCGTAGCGCGTAGCGTCCCATTGCCATATTCAGAGGCCAGGCGGTCTAAGGTGAGATACAGTTCTGGTGGTGTGAAGCCCCCCGGATTGCGGGTTCGCAGCATGAACTGGTAATCTTTCTCCTGACCCTTAACCCGGTTATCCCGGTTGTCCTGCTGGTATGAGCCGTGAAACTTGAGAATTTGAGTAGCATTTTCTGTGAAGCAGTTGGTGTCTTCCAGCAGCTCACTTGCCACTGGTTCACGCAAATAGTTACTGCGTTCTTTTAGTCCTTCTACTTTAGAAAGCTTTTGGACTGGGGAAATCGGAGATTTTACCATCGGAACTATGCGGCTGAGAGGTTGAATATCACCAGTAAATCGGTCGGAATTTCGGTGTATATCTTTATGGTACTATCACCACTCTCAGTCTCTTGCGATCGCCACCAAAAACCTTGAATTTTAATAATAGTTACAGAAAGCTGGGGAGGAGGGGATTGAATGAGAAAAATTTCTCGTTCCCAGTCCCCGGCTGGCAATGGCAAAAGCCTCCTGTAAAGCGTTCCCAGGTGCCTAGAACAGGACTTACGCACCAGTAACGCAAATGAACCGCGTTGGCGGAGCCTGCGCGTTAGCGCTTAGACACGAAGGACACTAGGACTTACGCACTAGAAGGAAATCAATTTCCTAGCCCAAAGCCCAAGTGGGTTGAAACTGACTATAAAACCTCAAACCAACCCATTTCAATGGGTTTGGGCTTTGAGCCGGAACTTTAGTTCACGGCAAGTGCGTAAGTCTTGGACACAAAGGAATAAGAGTTTGAGAGAGTTTTTGAGTAAGTCCTCTGGAAGAGAAAACAGAAAAAAAGACAGGCAAGATGCCTGTCCTACTTTCAGAAGATTTTAGATTTTAGATGCTTGCCTGTTGATCTAGAAACCGTAGCCTACGCCCACATTGACGCTGACAGAAGATGCAGAGCTATCTTGGTAAGGTTTGATTCCCAGTTTGGCATCACTGAAGACGACAATATCTTTGGCAACTTCCGCTTCTACACCTGCTGTCACAACGGGAGCGCTTTTGTTACCAAAGGTGGATGGCTTGCCTTCCGCTTCATGGATGCCGTAGCCAAGACCGACGTAGAGGTTGGCGTTGTTGGTAATAGCCTGGTCGTAGGTAATTGTCGGGATAATGGTGCTAGTTTCATTTGTGAACTGCACGGAACCTCTAACAGAAACTGGCGTCTTTGGAACCGCGTAGCGACCTTGAATAACACCGCCGATAGCAGCAGCATCTCCGTCTTGTCCACCATTAAAAGGGTTAGCAGAAGCGCCTACACCTACATAGTTTGCATCTGTTCCTGTAGGCTTAGCAGAGGCGGCAAAACTAGAACCTAAAATTGGAGCGATCGCTAGTGCTGATAATACAGAAATTCTGGCAACTGATTTGAGAGCGCGTTTCATAATTACTTCCATCAATTCGGCTGGTTTACATTTGCCTTGTTATTCTCAATGTCGTTGTAAAAAACAAAAGGTTCCAGAAATTTGACAAGAAATTTTATTACATAAAGTAAGTTATTTTTTTAAGCCGTATACTGCTTTAAGTACCTACTGGCAAGCTTTCCATCTCTTGCTTACGGTTGATACATTACATCTTTATGTCTAAAGTAAGATATATTTTGACCAAAAAGCTAGGCAGCCATAGCATTTGCTAAAATTAGCCGCCTATGACGGTGGACTGTTAGAAAACTGTCACATACCGTCCGGGAATACAAAGTATCAAATGATGGAATATTCATTTCAACAAATGGATATTCAAGAGCGATGAATGGGGTAAAATAGGTTATAATATAGGCAGGATGTTTTAAAATGATTTGCAGCCTGTTTATATGAAAATGAAAGGCGGCAATTGAATGATTATCCTAGGTGGGAGAGCCGCCTTTGTGTTTTGATCGCTCTTAAGGCGTGGTGCTTGAGGTTACGACCAACGCAATATAAGCGTTTGTTGGGTAACGCTATCAACCTACAATTATTATGTGAAAAGCAGCATAGAAGGCAGGCAGAGAAATGCTAACGCGCATATACACTTGCGTCGCGTCCGGAAGCTTTTGCCTGATAAAGAGCCTCATCAGCTGCCTTTAACAGCGTTTCCGGTAAGGTATCGCGATCGGGAACCGTACAAGCGACACCCAAACTGAGGGTGACATACTCGCTGACGAGGGAAGTGGCATGAACAATCTTTAATGCTTGCACGGCGGCGCGAATTGTCTGTGCAACTTTAAAAGCACCGCTTCCGGTAGTATTTGGCAAGATCGCCGCAAATTCTTCGCCACCGTAGCGAGCAACTAAATCCGCAGGTCGCTTGAGAGCAGTGGCGATCGCATTAGCGACTGCAATTAAACACGCATCTCCAGCTTGATGACCGTAGGTATCATTGAAAGCTTTGAAACAGTCAATATCGCACATGATCAGAGACAGAGGAAAGCGATCGCGTTTAAGCCGCCGCCACTCTTGGTCTAAGTATTCATCAAACCGGCGACGGTTTGCCACCTGAGTCAGACCGTCTAAAGTAGCAAGGCGCTGTAATTGAAGATTAGCGGCTTGCAATTGTTGATAGAGTTCCGCTTGTTGAATTGCCATTCCCACTTGCGCCGAAAGCGATTTAAGCAAATCCATTTCCCAAGGTTGCCATTGTCGGGAATCGCGACACTGATGAGCAATCAGCAACCCCCACAATTTGGAGTGTGAAGATTCAGAACAACTAGAATCTCCCAAGGTTTGAACCCTTTCTTGTAGGATGGGAACGACTAAGTTAGCTCTAACCTGAAATCGCTCCAACAAATTGATGTGACACTGGCTGAGTCCGGATGTATAGATATCTGTCACTGCTTGGACGCGACCGTGCTGATAAAGATGGACGTAGTTTTCACTAAAGCAACGATCTGCGATGCAGGTTCCCAGAATAGGAGTCCATCTGGGGTCTTGTGACTCCACAGTGATAACACCAGTCCAGTCTGGCTGAAAACGGTGGACTAAAACGCGATCGCACTCCAGAAATTGCCGCACTTCTGCTACTGTAGTGTTGAGAATCTCGCCCAGATCGAGAGACTGACGGATGCGCTCTAGCATTGATCCGATCAGTCGTTCCCGGAAACATTGCAGCCGCAGCGCCTCCTCAGTGGCTTTACGCTCGGTGATATCGGTGATAGTGCCAATAAAGCCTACAATACTATTCCCTTGCCCTTTTTCTGGTACCGCCTGACCAAAAACCCAGGTTACTACTCCGTCAGAACGCCGAAACCGATACTCGTAGGCAAAGGTGCAGTTTCCTACTATTGCTTGGTGCCATTCAACGAGCATACGTGAGCGATCATCAGGGTGTATCGCTTTTACCCAGCCTTGTCCTAGTGCCTCAGCCAGCGTCAGTCCTGTGAGTTCGCGCCAGCGCTCATTGACATACAAGCAGTTCCCTTCAGCATCTGTGTGGAATATTCCCACAGGCGACATTTTAGCTAGGGTGTAATACCGATACTCACTTTCTTGGAGAGCTTCTTCTGTCCGCTTACGCTCAGTAATATCAGTAGTTGACCCCGCCATCCGATAGGGTTTGCCAGTTTCGTCTCGAAATGCCATCCCACGACAGAGAAACCACCGAACACTACCATTTTTGTGCAGCATCCGGTGTTCAATTTCAAATTGAGGTGTTAACCCTTCTATATGGATATTCGCTGAAGTCATCACCCATTCCCGGTCATCAGGATATATCAGCCGCAGCCAAGCAGCCTGGTGATTGGGAATTTCCCGATCCGTATAACCCAGCATCGCTTTCCAGCTGGGGTTGAAATACATTTCACAAGTCTGGAGATTCCAGTTCCAGAGTCCCACCTGACCAGCTGTGACTGCTAAGGCATAGTGTTCCTCTGCTTTGTGGGCGGAAGTGATATCCTTCATCTGACACCTCTGTGAAGATTCCCATTCACCCTAAAAAGTAAGTTTTTTTGCCATGATAAGCGCAGTCTAAAGTAGATGGAGGAAATGTTACAGATAGTGTTTTCTTGGGGTGTGCCATGTTGCTCCAATTGCGCTATTTTTGACGCAACGTTTGTTTTAGCTGGTGACGTTCTAGATTTAGGGATAGTTGCTGGAAGGTAAGTGGGGGGATTTCAATTTGATAAATATCATGCCTGAAAGATAAGCGATCGCAGGGCATTGTCTAGTGGTGTGTGATCGGGGTGTTTTAAAGTGTGTTTAAATCAATATGGCACTGTGCTGTTATGGCGGTTTTTCTTCCAGTCGAACATACCTCGCATTACGGAACGTGGTAACGTATCCATTGCGGCTGTTGTGGATGAATGCAGTTGCCCGTAACCGCAACCATTGTGGGCCAGAGAATTGAAAATCACAAATCAATACATCTCGGTTAACGTTGTGATGTAACCTTAACCTAAATGTATCGAGTCGCCTACAGCGATCGCTTTCGTCGCCGCTTCACCTGAAACGCACCAGCGATCGCGTCCGCGTGCTTTCGCTTGATACAATGCCTTGTCAGCTGCCTTTAGCAGAGTAGCCGATGAGACATCAGGCATAGGAATTATACAAGCGATGCCCAAACTGAGCGTGACACACGGACTAACTGTGGACTTGGCATGAGCAATTCCTAAAGCCTTGACTTGCTCTCGGATTGTTTCTGCTATGTGTAGCGCACCAAAAATCTTAGTGTTGGGCAAGATTGCCGCAAATTCTTCGCCGCCGTATCGTGCCACTAAATCTGTTGACCTCTTTACGGCTAGACGCAGGGCAGCGGCAACATTTTGTAGACACAAGTCTCCAGGCTGATGACCGTAAGTATCATTGTAAGGCTTAAAAAAGTCAATATCGCACAGGATCAGAGATAGGGGCAATTTTTCCCGTGCCATATGCCGCCACTGTTGATCGAGATATTCATCAAACCGTCGTCGGTTTGCTAATTGAGTCAGACCATCGAGGCTGGCAAGACGCTCTAACTTTTGGTTTGCCGCCTCTAGCTGTTTGAACAGAAAAGAAGTTTGCAACAGACGGCGCACGCGCTGGCGCAGTACAGGCCAGTGGATCGGTTTAGTGACGAAATCAGTGGCTCCCACCTCAAAAGCTCGGTCAACGGACTGTTTGTCCTCAAGACCTGTAATCATCAATACAGGAGTGCGATCGCCTCCGGGGAGCGCTTGCAATTGTGTGCAGCAAGTGAAGCCATCCATCACTGGCATAATGGCATCCAGCAAGACAATATGCGGCGCGAGGCTTTGGAAAGCAGCTAAGCACTCCTCGCCATTCTCAGCCTCAACGACTTTGTATCCTTCTTTCTCCATTGCTCGTCGCAGCAGACAGCGGATAATTCTGTCATCGTCCACCACCAGGACAACGGATTTGACAACAGAAAGCTCGTTCATTCTTGATGCCGCGCTCGTTCTTCTTGCAACCCCGCACTAACACGTTCATACTCAGCTTCTATCTGGGATATAAGCGCTAGTGCGGCTGGATTGAATTGACCATTTTGAGTGATCGCTTCTACTTCCTTACAAAGCTCAGATAGAGCGATCGCACCCAGCGTTGCACTGGTTGACTTCAGGGTGTGAGCCGCGTGTCCCAGCGCCAGTGTATCCAGGGCATCAGCGGAATTTCGCATTGATTGCAACAGTTTCGGGGCATCTTCCAGATAACTATCAATCACCTCCACCATAACGGATGCAGCATCGTCGCCAAACATATCAGACAACGCTTGTAGTTTTGAATGGTCAATTGCTGGCTTGTCAATAAAAACCTCGGTTGCGTCGGCGGCTTGCCTGGGAAGCGGTCTACAAAGCTCTAGTGCCTCAACCAGAGCCGATCTATGAATCGGCTTGCTAATATAATTGTCCATCCCCGCATTTAAGCATTCATCGCGATCGCTCTGCATAGCATTCGCAGTCATCGCAATAATCCAGGGACGTTCTTCATAAGGCAATTCCTGACAGATGTGACGAGTTGCCATCAAGCCGTCCATCTCTGGCATCTGGACATCCATCAGAATGACATCATACGGCTGGCGTTGCACAGCTTGCAGCACTTCCAGACCGTTGCTAGCAATATCAGCTCGATACCCCAGACGTTGCAACATATGCAGTGCCACCTTCTGGTTCACAACATTGTCTTCCGCTAACAGAATTCGTAACGGCAACCGTTCGTGCATGGGATCAATTGGCACTTGTGAAGAGTGGGAATATGGTAAAGGCGGCAACTCGCCCAGGATACCGCTCAAAACATTGTAGAGCTGAGACTGTTTAATTGGTTTATTCAGGAAAGCTGCAAAATTGACTTCGCACTTCTCAATAGCAATATCTCCTTTGCTAATAGAAGTCAACATCACCAGGGGCAAATGCTTGCCTCTAGCCAGAGTGCGAATTTCTGTTGCTAGACTCAGTCCATCCATATGCGGCATTTGCATATCCAGAATGGCGATGTCGAACACTTCCCCACTAGCAAGCCAACGCAGTGCTTCTTCCCCAGAAGTAGCAGCACGAGGAATCATTCCCCACGAAGTTGCCTGCAATGTCAATATTTGCCTGTTTGTAGCGTTGTCATCCACAATCAGCAGCTTTTTCTGGGCCATCATCTTGTGCGGATTTAGGTAGTCAACAGGCGAGGGATTGGGGACAGATGGTGCCGTCAGGGTGAAATAAAAGGTAGAACCTACCGAATTGGGGATTGGGGATTGGGGATTGGGGATTGGGGATTGGGAATTGGGGATTGGGAATTGGGAATTGGGGATTGGGGATTGGGGATTGGGAATTGGGAATTGGGAATTGGGAATTGGGTAAGAATCTTCCCCAGCCCCCAGCCCCCAGCCCCCAGTCCCCAGTCCCCAACCCGTAGGCGAATTTCCGGCAATACTGACTTCTCCAGCAGCAGCTTTACTAACAACCCACATTTTACCGCCCATCAATTCGCTCAACCGATGACTGATGGCAAGACCAAGACCAGTTCCTCCATATTGGCGACTGGTAGAAGAATCAACCTGGCTGAAGGCTTTAAACAGCCGATCCATCCGTTCTTTGGGAATGCCAATGCCAGTATCTCTGACGGCGAATTGGATTTCATAAATAGGGGATTCGGAAGAATTGTCCTCAGTCCCCAATGCAGTAACTTCAACAACGACTTCCCCCGCTTGGGTGAATTTGACAGCGTTGCTGAGCAAATTTACTAAGATTTGGCGTAACCGAGTGACATCGCCTGCGATCGCAATTGGCACAGAAGGGTCTATCAGGTACGCTAATTCCAGTTTTTTTTCTGCCGCTTTGTGCGCTAACAAGTCTAGGGATTCTTCTATACAGCAGCGCAAATTAAAAGGCTGTTCTTCCAGATCCAACTTGCCAGACTCGATTTTAGAAAAGTCGAGAATATCGTTAATGATGCAAAGTAAAGCATCCCCACTGCTGCGAATGGTTTCGGAAAAGTCTCGCTGAGTAGGGGAAAGTTCCGTGTCAAGCAACAAACCAGTCATACCAATCACCGCGTTCATGGGGGTGCGGATTTCGTGGCTCATTGTCGCTAAGAATTCACCTTTGGCGCGGCTGGCGGCTTCCGCCTCTCGTTTTGCTTTTTCTAAGGCAAAATTTTGCGTGGTTAATTGTTCGCGTTGGCGCGTTTCTTGCTCTAAAAGTCGGGCTTGCGCCAAGGCGATGCCTACTTGATCTGCTACAGCTTCTAATAATTCGATTTCATCATCTGTCCACTGGCGGAAGTCGTCGCACTGATGTAAGCCTATGGCACCGTTTGGTTCTCCTTGATAGGAGGTGCGAATCGCCAACATGGATTTGAGGTTGATTTGTTGGCATATGGAAGATGCTGCGTCTAGCAAAGGATCGATGTAGACGTTTGAAGAGACAACGGCCTGATCTTGAGCCATCATCTTTTCAGCATGAGGATTGCCGATAATTGGCACTTCTATACCCAAAATCGATTCATACCCAGGCTCTAAATACTCAGCCATAAATGGAATTTTCGGTTCCGTGGGCGTGAGAACAAATGAATGAATGACGCAACGATTGACCGCAAAGGTTTGACCGATTTGGGTAGCTGTGGTTTGGAAAATTTCCAGGGTGTCCAGCTTGGCGCGAATCTCTTGGGTAATGCTTTTGAGCAGCAAGGCTCTGGAAACTTGCCGATTCAGGGCGTTGTGAGCTTTTCGATGCTCAATTTGGCTGCCCACCCACTGCGCCATTAGTTTCAAAAGCTCTTTGTCTACAGCTTTAAATTTTTGACTTCGCGCCTTGGCACTGGCGAAGCTGAGAGTGCCGTAAATCTCCCCGTCCACCATGACTCGGACTCCCATATAAGCTTCTATTTTCACTGTCTTGTAGACAGAATGATTGCACCATTGGGAATCGCTCTTGGACTCAAAGCTAATTGGTTCGGTTGCTTGCAGCGCCGCCTGGCAATAGGTCTGCTCTACTTCAAAAATATCTCCTTTTTGCAGGCAATTGTCCTGTGTTTCGATTCCTCGAACTATCAACCGTTTCTCGTCACCACCAAAAGCCACGCTTTCAAGTTCCGTTAAAATCCCAATTTCTAAACCAAATCGCCAGCATCCCATCTTCAGCAGCTGTTGGATGCGTTGGTCAAAGTTGAGGTTTTGGGCAGCAGTTACTTCATAAAGTACCCGAATTGCTGCCTCGCTCTGTCGCAGTTCTTCCTTTGCAGCTTTTCGCTCGTTGATTATCTCGGTGAACATGATGATGCCACCAATTTCACCCCCAGTCTTACGCCAAGGATGTATCTCCCACCTCATCCAGTCTATTCTGCCGTCTGCACCCAGGAATACGTCTTCCTCGCACTTCTGGACTGAACCAGTAAGAGTGCGCTGATGAATTTTTTTCCAGCGGTCAGGAATTTCGGGGAACACCTCGTAGTGAGAGCGACCGATGATGTTTTGGTCACCTAGATTGTAATCTATCAGCCATTGGCGACTGGTGATTATGTAACGCATATCGCAATCAAGCATGGCAACGGCTGCTGGTGTGTTGTTCACGAACAGGCGCACGAGTTCTTCCCGCTGACGCAGTGCTTCTTGTGCAAGCTTTGCGCTAGTGATGTCGCTGCCAATTCCCAGAAACCCGGTTACAGCACCTTGCTCGTCGCGCAAAGCTGTTACTGATAGCAGCACTGGGAAGCGGCTGTTGTCTTTACGAATGTAAGTCCATTCGCGCTCATCTAGCTCTCCCTGACGAGCGCGGGTTACAAATACTTCAAAACCCGGTTCAATGGTGACTCCCAGTTCTTGCGATAGTTCGGCGGCACGCTGCACTACTTCGTCTTTGTCATGAAATATCGCAGGCGTGGTTTTCCCAATTACTTCTGAAGCTGCGTATCCCAAGCATTTCTCGGCGGCGGCATTAAAGGTACAGATTGTGCCGTCTGGCGTGGTGGAAATGATTGTGTAGTTGGCGCTATCCAAAATTGCCCGTTGCAACCTGGTTGTCTCTTGTAGCTTCCGCTGTGCAAGTTTAGTGACAGTGATGTCTATCGCTACACCCAATACTGCTGGAGTTTCTGAGCCAGCAGGGTTAAAGGGAATTTTAATAGATTGCATAACCCGCACATTGCCGTGGTAATCGGTGAGCGTTTCTTCGGGAATGATTTGGAGTTTTCCGTTATTTATGACTTCCAAATCAGCTTCTCGGTACCGACGGGCATCTTCAGGTAATGGCACAAAGTCAGCTTCGTTTTTGTGCAACATTTCCTCAACTGTTGTACCCAATAGCTCTGCGATCGCTTTATTGGCCATAATGTAATTGCCATTCTGGTCTTTGGCGAAAATGCAATGAGGCACCAAGTCGATTACCTGACGCAATACGCGATCGCTTTCTTTTGCCTGCTCTAGGGCCTCGAAGCGATCGCTTATATCTCTAAGGGTGCCAGAGGTGCCGATAATTTTTCCATTAGCGATGGTCAAGCGGGCGTAAATTTCTATCCAACGGTAGCCGCCGTCTTTAGTTAAATATCTAATTTCATGGCGGCAATAATCTTTTTTGCCTTCAATTAGTAGTTGAAATTTATCTATATTGTCTTGATAATCGTCGGGATGAATATATTTGTAAAACTCAGTGCCGATACTTTCGGCAATAGAAAATCCAGTGATTTCTGTCCAGGCGGGATTGAGAAATTTCAATAATCCGGCTGCATCTGTCTGAAAAATTACTTCTTTAATATTGTCAATGACGGAGCGATAGTTTTGATTGCTTTTGTGCAGCATCTGCACAGCCCGCTTCCGCCTGCTATCTGAGCGTTCCAACTTAGCAATATTAACTCTAAGCTCCATCTGCGCGATCGCTTGCCGCCCCAAAGCTTGCAACGCCTGAATCTGCTCGTTTGTTAAATTGCGCGGAATCGTGTCTAGCGCGCATAGGGTGCCAACGGGAAAGCCATCCGGTGTCACTAAGGGAACTCCCGCATAAAACTGGATACTGGGAGCTGACACTACCAGCGGATTCCCGGCAAAACGTTCATCTTCTAAAGCATTGGGTACGATCAGCGGTTCATCGGGAGAGAGAATGGCATGGGCGCAGAATGCCACTTCCCTCGGTGTTTCGGTTGCTTCTATGCCGACTTTTGACTTGAACCATTGCCGATTTGCATCCACAAGGCTGATTAAAGCAATGGGAGTGCCGCAGATATAAGAAGCCAGTGCCGTCAGGTCGTCGTAGGCAGCTTCGGCAGCAGTATCGAGAATTTGATAGCGATGTAGTGCCTGGAGCCTAGCCGCCTCATTGCTAGGGCTGCTAGGTGCTGCCCAATTCTTAGGCGACGGTTGTGGCGCTTGAGGGGAAGAATCCCGCCTCTTGCCCCTAGACTTGACTTTTGAGCTTTTATTTGAGCTTTTAAATGATGACAACTGATGCAGAAACCGCAAACAGTTGTTAGTCAAGTGTTGTAGGAGAGGACGGAGGACTTTCATAATAAAAGATCAACTACTGAAAGATCGCTGGGAAATTTTCCTTTGAGGTTCTTGACGAAAGGCTACCCCAACACGGCGTGGGTGTATAACTTTACGGAAATGCGCGAGGAGAACGGATTTGATACTTTGATTGATTTTTGTGCAAAACCCAGTAGATACACCAGTCAAAATCGCCCCTACTCAATGTAAGACCTCTTCTCTAGGAAGAGGTCTTACAATCTATGATTCCCAAACAGGAAGGTTAAATTTCATTCACGTCGATCAGCTCTTTATTTCTCCCGTCAAACTTCCTCAGACAGGGTTGAGTTCTGCTTAGGCTCAATTGTGAGACTGGGTAAGCCTTCGAGTTTTTCTTGTTGTTGGGCTTCTTCGACTTGAGGCACCAGGAGGGTTAAGCCGCCGGGAACGCACTCAATGTCAACGGGAGTTGTGCCAATAATTTCCCCATCCAGAACGACTTTCTGGGGGGGGTCGGTTCGTACCTGAATTCGTCTAGCGCGTAGATAACCGATGTCTTCTCTCTCGGAGGCATTGCCACTTAAGGCAGTTTGGAGTAGGTGATAGGAAGCTGCGATCGCTCCCGCCCTGTTTACTGGTGCCACTACTGTTAAATCTAGCAACCCATCATCCACAATTAGACCAGCTGGCCCTTGCGCCAAAACTGATGTGGGTGGTGCGGCGTTGGCAACTGTCACCGCCGCCGCTGCAAGTTTAATGATTTTGTCTTCTGTCTCAATTTCAACCTCAAACTTGTCGAAATCCCGCAGTTGTTGGACTCCGGCCAAGACATAAGCTAATATACCAAAGCGATTTTTAGTTTCCCTGTCCGCCCGTTCCACCATTTCCGCCTCGAAACCAATCCCAGCTAGTAAAACCATTGGTTTACCGTTACAGTAGGCGGCATCTACTACCCTGGTTATCCCTCCCAAAATCGTTTCGCAGGCGGCATCTATGCTGTCGGGAATTCCCATTGCAGAGGCGAAGGCGTTGGCAGTACCCCGCGAAATGATGCCCAGCGGAATATTGGTTCCCACCAAAGCTCCGGCGGTGGCTGAGAGGGTACCGTCACCGCCAGAAGCAATGATGCTACTAGCACCTCGTTCAATGGCTTCTTTTGCCAGTCGAGTCGCATCAATGTCTGGTGTCGTCAGATATATATCCAGGTCAATTTCTGGATCTAAAAGCGCTCGAATTTGTGCCAAATCTCGGTCAGGGTCGCTTTGACCTGCAACTGGATTAAAGATGAGACAGGCAGAACGTTTCATAATCTTAGTTTTTAGTTCTTAGTTATTAGCCATTAGTCATTAGTTATTAGTTGTTAGTCATCAGTCCTTAGTCATTAGTTATTAACGGGATGGGCAATTCTTGAATTACCATAGGACGGGTATCCCGCCTGCCATCATCAAACAGGCGGGACGCAGATATTCAAGAAAAGTTACAGATTGGGTTTGTTAGTCATCAGTTATTGACAACTGACAACTGACTAATCACATCCCTGTCCCAGGCGACGCATATTGAGAACATCGCTGATTTGGCGAATTTGGGTAAAGCAGCGCTCAAGTTGGTCGCAGCCGCGAACATCGATGCACAGGTCAATTACCGCTGGTCGTCCTTCGGATGTTTTCACTGTTGCACCGCGTACATTAATCTGGTCATCGCTCAAACGCGACAGGATATCGTTAAATATTCCCACGCGGTCAAGCACTTCTATTTGAATGTTGACAGAGTATGTTTCGGGACGACCTGCTGCTGTGTTTATGGGGTTCCAGCTGACGGGGACTACGCGATCGCCCGCTACGTTAACCACATTGTTGCACCCTTGTCGATGAATGGAAATGCCGCGATCGCGTGTAACTACACCGATAATCGCTTCACCAGGCAGAGGCGCGCAGCACCCAGCGCGGTGATAAAGTAATCCTTCCACACCAGCAATCGGGGATTTATTGGTATTAGTAGGAACAGAGCGTGTCGGTGTCGGCATTTGTACAGATGCGAGATCCCGCATTTCTACCGGGGCAGCCAATTGTGGCTGAGTTGCTTTGACGGCTTCGCGGATGCGATTTACCACCAAACTCAGGGTGACTTCGCCGTAACCCAATGCAGCAAGTAAATCATCGACGCTGTGGTAGTTACATCGCTCAGCTACTGCTTGCATTGGTGTAGATTTCAGCAATGCTTCAAAGCCACTTTTACCCATTTCTTTTTCTAGCAGTTCCCGGCCGCGGGCGATGTTTTCGTCACGATGCGATCGCTTATACCATTGCCGAATCCGATTTTTTGCCCCAGTTGTCACCACAAACTTCAGCCAGTCCAAACTAGGACGGCTGTTTTCTCTGGTGATAATCTCCACAATATCCCCATTCTTCAGCGGCGTATCTAGCGTCACCATCCGCCCATTTACCCGCGCACCAGTGCAGTGATTTCCTACTTCTGTGTGAATTCGGTAAGCAAAATCAACCGGAGTGCTGCCCCCAGTCAAAGGCACTACATCCCCTTGGGGTGTAAACACATAAACATCGTCGTCAAATAAATTGTCTTTAACGTTTTCCAGGTATTCCTGGGCATCTTTCAGGTCGCTTTGCCATTCCAGTAACTGCCGCAACCAGGTGAACTTCTCATCTACCGCCGTCATCTTAGTCCGGCTAGAACTCCCGGTTTCCTTATATTTCCAGTGGGCTGCAATGCCATACTCTGCCACATGGTGCATTTCCAAAGTACGGATTTGCACCTCTAGGGGACGACCTGTTATTCCCACAACAACCGTATGCAGTGACTGGTAGCGGTTCGGTTTGGGTAAACCAATGTAGTCTTTAAAGCGACCGGGAATCGGTCGAAAGGCATCGTGAATTACTGCCAAAGCCCGATAGCATTCTTCATTCGTCTCGACAATTAGGCGAATCGCTGCTAAATCGTAAATTTCATGAAATTCTTTCTGCTGCCGCCGCATCTTCTGGTAAATCCCATATAAATGCTTGGGTCGTCCGCTGATATCAAAGTAGTTGATGCCAGAGGAGGCGAGTCCCTGACGCAGAATTTCTACCACGTTTGCCAATCTGATTTCTCTGTCTACCCGTTTTTCCGCCACTAAATCTTGCATTTGGCGGTAGGCTTCGGGTTCGAGATACTTGAAAGTTAAATCTTCCAGTTCCCACTTAAAGCGCCCGATACCGAGGCGATTTGCCAGGGGTGCAAAGATTTCTCGCGTTTCTAAGGCAATTCGCCGCCGTTTATGATCCGGTAGGTGTTCTAGCGTCCGCATATTGTGCAGTCGGTCTGCTAGTTTGACTACAATTACCCGAATGTCCTGCGCCATTGCCAGAAACATTCGGCGGAAGTTCTCGGCTTGGCGTTCTGTCTTGCTGGAGAAGGTTTCGGAAAATTTAGAAAGCTTGGTAACACCTTCTACCAGATGACTCACTTCTGCGCCAAAGCGCTGTTCTATTTCTTCGATTGTGATTTCTGTATCTTCGACTACATCGTGCAGGAAGCCGGCAGCAATCATAGCACTGCCGCCGCCAAGGTCGCGCAAAAGTCCGGCAACGGCGACGGGGTGGCAAATGTAGGGTTCTCCAGATTTGCGAGTCTGTCCTTCGTGCAGGGAATAAGCAAATTCAAATGCGCGACAAATCAAATCTGCATCGGCTAATGTAGGAGAGGGTTTGCCACCCGCACCTTCGGAGGTTGCCAATGAGGTGTTTTTTTGACTGTCGTTCTGTCCGGAGAGCAAACATTCCTGTAGCCAGTCAGGAATAACGCAGTTAATGGTAGTAGGAGTCTGAGTTTTGGTGTTCATACTGTCAAGGATCATAAAGAGTAAAAATAGCGAGTCAGTAGCGGATGGGTGACAAAAATCCTAGGGGCTGCGTTAAAAAGTCCCTAGTATATTGGAATTTTGGATTTTTATTCAGCAAGGCTCGATGGTAAGAATATTGTCAGAACAAGAGAGATGCTATGGGAAAGCCGGAGGAAGCGATCGCATTTTGTCACCACTTCTACGCTTTTTGCTTATTGCTCTTGCGCCGATATCAAACTTGCTTGAAGGTCACAAGCCTACACCAGTTACCTGATGTTCACCTCTCGCCTTTCAGGAATAGACAAAATTCTTTACATTGATTCTAGCGGAACTAAGTGACAATGTTGCCCCAATCTTACCGCCAAGGCTATGAGAAATTTGCAATAGCTTTAGAGCTGCTGCTGCAAGCAGTGAGGGCTGATAATCAAGAGCCAAGACTGGTAAATGAGAGATTTCAAGCATTAAAACAAGTTTATGCCCAAAATGTCGCCATTTTTCGCGGCGATGAGTTAACGTCCGAAACGTTTCCTCGGTGGCAGTCTTTCCAGACAGAAATAGTGCGATCGCAACGACTTCTAGAGATGGATGCGATGTTTTTGCAGACTTCTGGCAACTCAGCAACTGTCCTTAAGAGGAAAAATGCGATGAGCGATCGCGTCTCTACTCTGATAAGCTACTGCGAAGCACTCCTGCAAGCAAAAAGCGAATAGCTGCCCTGATCTCCGTGTGAGAGAAGAGAAGCAAGAATTAAGATAGACGATTTGGCAGTTTTTTTTCAATGGGACAAGAAAAATAGCTGCCTTGTGGAAGTGCAAGATGTCACCACAAACCAGTAAATTAATAAAAAAATTGAACTGGGAGGGGAAAAGAACTGGTGAACTGTCCCAAATGTAAGAATGTACAACTACTCGACGGTACGCTGGAGGGAAATTTACCTGTAAAGCAGTGCCACGAGTGCAAGGGAACCTGGATTCCCTCTGTAGAATATGAGGCATGGCAGAGTAAGCAATCGCAAGTGACACCCGTAGATCCTGAATTGCTCTGGCAAACCCTGGATGTGAATTTTGTGCAGTCTCCCTACGATATGAAAGCGGCGCTGTGTCCGGAGTGCAGCCGCTATCTTTCCCGCGCCAAGGTGAATCTGAAGACAGCGTTTTATCTGGAACGCTGTTTAAATTGTTCTGGGATTTGGTGCGACAAGGGTGAGTGGGATGTGCTATCTAAACTAGGGCTGCATACTACAATTGAGCAGCTATTTTCCAGCGAATGGCAAACGCGGGTGCGGGAACGGCAGCAGGTTGATAAAGAACGCGAAGCCACAATCGAGAAACTAGGCCCGGACTTGGCATCGCGGATCTTTGAACTAGCTGAAGCTCTAGCAAAACATCCTAACGGAGATTTTGGTGTAGCCTATCTAATGCGGCAAGTAGGAGTTAGTAAATAATGGGAAGGGGGATTGGGGATTAGGGATTGGGAACCCTTGAAGATTTTTCACCCAGTCCCCAGTCCCCAGTCCCCAGCCCCCAATCCCCAGTCCCCAGTCCCCAGTCCCCAGCCCCCAATGAGTGAATCCCTGTTTTGTGTAGAAAATTTGCGAGTCGCCTATCCCAGCCGCCGATCTGATTCAATGCCTAGTTGGGCTGTGGATGATGTTTCTTTCACCCTGGAACCAGGAGAAAGACTCGGTTTGGTGGGAGAATCGGGTTGCGGTAAATCAACACTGGGACGAGCTGCAATGCGCTTGTTACCAGCCTCGACTCGGATTGAGGGACGGGTGACGTTTGCTGGACAGTCGGTTTTTGATCTAACTCCACCTCAGTTGCGGCGGTTTCGAGGGGAAGCGGTGGCGCTGATATTTCAAGATCCGATGACGCGCCTTGATCCCCTAATGACGATTGGGAAACACTGTGTAGAAACTCTCAAAGCGCATCAACCGCAACTGTCGCAGCGACAGGCGAAGGAAAAGGCGCTGTCTACTTTAGAGGCGGTGAAGATACCAGCCAGCCGATGGTCGCAGTATCCCCATGAGTTTAGCGGCGGAATGCGGCAACGGGTAGCGATCGCTCTGGCTTTGCTTCTCAATCCTAAGTTAATTGTGGCAGACGAACCCACGACCAGCTTAGATGTCACCGTAGCAGCGCAGATTCTACAGGAACTGACGCGCCTGTGCAACGAGCGGGAAATGGCGTTATTGCTGATTTCTCACGATTTGGCAATGGTGGGCGAATATTGCGATCGCATTGCCGTAATGTATGGTGGCAAAATGGTAGAAAGTGGTGCTGCTAAGTCTATTTTTAGCAGACCACAACATGAATATACGCGATCGCTCCTAGCCGCAGCTCTGCACCTCAGGGCAAAAGAGGGAGAGAGTGGGACGGTAGGATTGGGAGAAAAAGCCTTATCCCCCCAATCCCCAGTCCCTCTTCCCCAGTCCCAAGTCCCGATTTTGCAACTTACAGATTTGCAGCAGCACTACACTTTAGAAAGCAATTTTTTTACCCAGATGTTTTCTAAGGAAGTCCCGGTTATCAAAGCGGTGGATGGGATCAACTTAGCGCTTTATCCTGGGGAAATTCTCGGCTTGGTGGGGGAATCTGGATGCGGGAAAAGTACGTTGTCCCGGACTATTTTGCAGCTAATTCGCCCTACTGGAGGAAAAGTTGAGTTTTTGGGGAAAAATTTAACCCAGATGTCTCAAGAGAGTGTAAGGGCAACGCGGCGGGAAATGCAAATGGTGTTTCAAGACCCCCATGCTTGCTTGAATCCGTTGATGACGGTGGGACAAAGTATTGCCGATCCCCTGTTTATCCACAAGCTGGCTACCCCTGATGAGGCAAAAGCGCAGGTGATGCAGATGCTTGAGAGGGTGGGATTGACTCCTACAACTGAGTATTATCAGCGTTATCCATCGGATTTGTCTGGCGGACAGCAGCAACGGGTAGCGATCGCTCGGGCTTTGATTACCCGCCCGAAACTGCTAATTTGTGATGAGCCTGTGAGTATGCTAGATGCCAGCGTTCAGTCGCAGGTGCTTGCCCTAATGTTGGAGTTAAAGCGCGACTTCGATCTCACGTATTTATTTATCACTCACGACCTCTCGGTAGCAAGATTTTTGTGCGATCGCATCGCCGTTATGAATAGCGGTTGCATTGTCGAACTTGGTTCCACCGAAGACATTTTTACTAACCCCCAGCACCCCTATACTCAGACCTTACTGCAAGCAGCTCCTTTGTTGGTATCCCAGCAAATATAAAAAGTTATGAACTTTGGTAAAAACTCAGAGTTATGCCCGTGTCTATGAACGAAATTTTGTGCTAAAATTTTCCAGAAGACTTAAATTCGGCTGTATGTTTGTTATTTCTATTGACAGGCGTTTCTCCGGATTAACTTTCTACACATCTGATTCTGGAGATATCCAATGTCTATCTATGTAGGCAACTTATCCTACCAAGTTACGCAAGAAGACCTCAGCAACGTATTTGCTGAGTACGGCACTGTTAAGCGGGTTCAGCTACCAACCGATCGCGAAACTGGTCGGATGCGTGGTTTTGGTTTTGTAGAAATGTCAACCGAAGCTGAAGAGAAC
Source organism: Trichocoleus sp. FACHB-90 (assembly GCF_014695505.1). Taxonomy (NCBI): domain Bacteria; kingdom Bacillati; phylum Cyanobacteriota; class Cyanophyceae; order Leptolyngbyales; family Trichocoleusaceae; genus Trichocoleus; species Trichocoleus sp. FACHB-90. The sequence continues at coordinate 32,216 of NZ_JACJOK010000046.1, read as the reverse complement.
GCTGCTATTGAAGCTCTTGATGGAGCTGAGTGGATGGGACGGGATCTGAAAGTAAACAAAGCCAAGCCCCGCGAGGATAATAAAGGTGGTGGCGGTGGTGGTGGTCGTTCTGGCGGCGGTGGCTGGGGCGGCAACAGCAGAGGCGGCGGCGGCGGTGGCGGCGGCTACCGACGCTAATAAAGCTATTCCGCTAAGGCAATCAAGTTACTCATAATTGCTGGATATTAAAGCTTATTGCTCCTTACTATCCAGCAATTAAGCCAATTTTAGGAGAAGACAGGATGACCCAAGTAGTTGTAGGCGAAAATGAAAACATTGAGTCAGCCCTGCGCCGATTTAAGCGTCAAGTCTCTAAAGCTGGAATTTTTCCAGATATAAAACGCCAGCGTCACTTTGAGACTCCCCTGGAAAAACGCAAGCGCAAAGCGATCGCCAGAAGACGTAAAAAGCATTTTCGTTATTAAGTCTGAAAAAAGACTCTCATGCAAAAGGCAAAGAATTCTTTGCCTTTTGTCTTTTTTAATGGGGATTTTCCTGCACAAATCCATATAGCTATAACAATTTTATTTGAGTTATGAAAGCTACCTTTTAAACCTTCCGCCCAAGGCGCGACCGGAGGAGGAAAGGGGGAAGTTTATATAACAACAATTCAAGGGTTAGGTGCGATACATCTGTAGGGACATGGCATTGCCATGTCCCTAGCCAGGTGGACTGGATGTTAGCTAGTAGAGTGGTAACGAAACCCAACGTTTCGTGCTGGTTTTCCCACCCTCAAAAGACTTTACTTGCAAGAAAATAAACATTTTATTTTCTTAAAACTCCCACTGTGGGCGGGTTTTGGGCTAATTATTCGCCCTAATTATAGAAACGAAACGGCTAGAATGGCGTGAACAGTTTTCAAAAAAGGCTGCTATGACAACCTTCCCGCCTCAAAAAAGTACAGCCCACAATCAGCATCGGTGCTACTGCCTGAATTCTAATTGTAAGCAGCCAGAAAATTCTGGTGATGCAATTATCTGCTCTAGTTGCGGTGCAAAGCTAGTGCTACAAGATCGTTATCGAGCTATAAAACCAATTGGACAAGGTGGCTTTGGCAGAACTTTTCTGGCTACCGATGAGTCTAAATCATCCAAAGCACGTTGCGTAATTAAGCAATTTTTTCCTCAACAACAAGGTACTAACAATCGGAAAAAAGCAGCAGAGTTATTTCGCGAAGAAGCAACTCGTCTAGAGTTATTAGGTAAACATCAGCAAATTCCCCAGTTACTGGAATATTTTGAGCAAGATGACCATCAATATCTAGTACAAGAATTTATTGATGGGCAAAACTTAGCTCAAGAACTTGCCCAAAAAGGAGCTTTTAACGAAACAGAAATTCGGCAATTACTGCAAAGTTTATTACCCGTCTTGCAGTTCGTCCACAGCCATCAGATGATTCACCGGGACATTAAACCGGAAAACATTATTCGCCGCCGTAAAGATAACCATCTCGTATTAGTGGATTTTGGTGCTGCAAAATACGCCACTGAGACGATGTTAGGCAGAACAGGAACAGTAATTGGATCGGCGGCGTACACGGCTCCCGAACAAACTAAAGGTAAAGCCGTTTTTGGTAGCGATTTGTATAGTTTGGGCGTTACCTGTATCCATTTGCTGACTCAAATTCCGCCTTTTGATCTGAGCGATACCAGTGAAGATACCTGGGTTTGGCGGCATTTTTTACCCAAGCCAGTTAGTAAACAGTTGGGTAGTATTCTCGACAGAATGCTGAAAACTGGGACAAAGCACCGCTATCAATCAGCAGCGGAAGTTTTGCAAGATTTGAATTTGAGGCGGCTTCCAGTTGTTAACAAGTCTAAGAAAAAATGGCTGGTGGCGGGTGCAATTTTGCTGTTTGGATTTGTGGGAGTGAGGTATCTAGTATCTCCTGTGGCGCAGCAGGTTTCTATCCCAGAAAATCCAGTGGCAATTAAGCCTCCAGATGGCGGTTTATTTGGCATGGTAAATGGGCAGCAGCAGGCTTTTCCCCTAACACATACGGAAGTGATGGCGAAAGTTTCCGGGAATGTGTCGCGGGTGTCGGTGACGCAGACGTTTACAAATCCCTTTAATAATCCTTTAGAGGCGGTTTATGTGTTTCCACTTCCGGATGAAGCGGCGGTGGATGATATGGAAATAAAAGTAGGCGATCGCATCATCCGAGGCAAGATCAAAAAACGCGCTGAAGCTAAACAAATTTACGAGCAAGCTAAGCAGCAAGGGAAAACTGCTGGCTTATTAGAGCAAGAGCGAGATAATGTATTTACTCAGTCTCTTGCTAACATCAAACCAGGGGAAAAAATTGATGTCACCATTCGCTATACAGAAAGCCTGAAGTTTGAAAAAGGCAATTATGAATTTGTCTTTCCGATGGTAGTGGGGCCGCGTTATGTCCCCGGAAATCAGGTTGCTGATGCCGCAAAAATTAACCCGCCAACCTTGTCAGCAGGAACCCGTTCTGGACAAGATATAGGCGTGACCGTGGAAATTGAGGCGGGAGTACCAATTAGTAACTTGCGATCGCCTTCTCATCAAATGCTGGCCACCAAAGACGGTCGGATAATGCGGCTTGAGTTGAACAAACAAAACGCAATTCCCAACAAAGATTTGATTTTGCGCTATCAAGTCGCCGGGAATGAAACTCAGTCCACAGTATTAACTGATGCAGATGAACGAGGCGGACACTTCGCCAGTTATTTAATCCCAGCAGTGCAGTATCAAAGCAATGAGATTGTACCAAAAGATGTGGTATTTCTCATGGATACCTCTGGGTCGCAATCGGGCGAACCAATTCAGCAATCTAAAGAACTGATGCGGCGGTTTATCAATGGGTTAAATCCTAACGATACATTTACGATTATTGACTTTGCCAGTTCCACAACTCAGCTTTCTTCCACGCCCTTACAAAATACGCCGAAAAATCGACAAAAAGCGCTAGATTATATCAATCGCTTGGATGCAAATGGCGGTAGTGAGTTATTGAACGGGATTCAAACTGTATTGAATTTCCCAGAGGCTCCAGAAGGGCGGCTGCGGAGTGTTGTGATGATTTCTGATGGTTTGATCGGTGACGACGAGCAGGTAATTGCAGAAGTCAAAAAGCGTTTGAAGCCGGGAAATCGGCTTTATAGTTTTGGTGTTGGCAGTTCAATTAATCGCTTTTTAATCGACCGCATTGCTGAGGAAGGACGGGGAACTTCGGAAGTTGTACCGCCCCAGGAACCAGCGCAGAAAGTAGTTGAGAAGTTCTTTCAAGATATTAATAATCCCGTGCTGACGAATATTGAAGTTAGCTGGGAAGGTTCTGGAAAAGCACCAGAAATTTATCCTTTGAAAACACCGGATTTGTATGCTAATCAGCCGTTGGTGTTGTTTGGACGCAAAGGCGATCGCGCTCGTGGTACTTTGAAAATTACTGGCATTGCTGCTGGTGGTAAGCGCTATGAGAAGAAGTTGCCGATTGATTTTGAGGGCGGTGGGAATGATGCGATCGCGCAACTTTGGGGACGCGCCCGAATCAAAGACTTGATGAATGAAATCTATGGCAATGAAAACCCAATAAAGGTCAAAGCTGTTACAGATACAGCGCTGAATTATCGGTTGTTATCTAAATACACCGCTTTTGTCGCTGTCACTGAACAAGTGCGAGTTGATCCTAAAAAGACTCAGAAGGTGCAAGTACCAGTAGAAACACCGGAAGGGATGGATGCCGAATCAACTTATACCGGCAGCGATCCAGTACCAGAACCAAGCCAAATTTTAGGCAACATTCTAGCAGTTATCTTACTGGGGATGTACTTTACCTGGAAGCGATCGCAGAAATTGGAAAGTAAGCAATAATTCCAGGTTTTGGTAAAGAGGAATAAACCACGTTGGCGAACGCCAACGTGGTTTATTTAAAATTGATTTTCTCTTGAACAATTATCAATCCTTCAAAAAAACCGCGGACTCCATAATTTATACCAGGAAATCCAAGTTTTTTCTAAAACTTGATAAGCCTTTTCAGGAGAAGAACTATTTAAAGGAACCGACAAATGCGCCCAAAGACAACGCACATCCCGCAAATCTGCCTCACCTAGCAACCAGGGAAGAAAACGGCTCAACCGCACATCGTAGATATATCTGTTGCGCCTAAACTGATAATCTGTCACCGTACTACCGCCACGCGGATTAATGCAAGCACTCAGATAAGCTCGTTTTTGATGAACAAAAAGGCTATAAAAACCTATCCCATCCTGTTGACGTAAAATTGGTAGAGGTCGATCGGGAGACGATGGTATATTTGTATATTTATTGATATAAAGCCTGACATTTCCATCAGTCTTAACTAAATATCGCATTTCTATATCCAGGGGAAAACCATTCTGGATGTAGCGATAATGCCTTCCAGAAATGTATTCAGACGACTCAGCAATTTGAGCGACTAGGGGGCTGCTTGGTAAAGGCTGCCATTCCGGTAAGGAAACTGCTGCGGGAAAAACCAAAGAGGGTTGAATGCGATCGCTTACACTAGGAAACAAAATCGACTTTCCCAGCACAAACAAGACACCGCCAAAGGTTGTAGCTAAAAAGGAAATCCGAATTTTTTTCCAGCAGTTCATGATTGTAACCTTACAGTTTTTAGTACCATAAAATGGCAGAATAATCCGAAAATTAATACAGCACTCGTAGAAAATATTAGCGAGCCATCTCCTGTATGCCAGTATTCAAAAGCTTGTTGATGAGATAATGCTACTAAAACAGCCATAAGGGCAACTCGCACCCCATTAACCGCAAATCCCAGCACAATAGCCACAACGGGCAGCAATATTTTTTTGTTTAAATTAGTAGGAATCATTACTAAAATAATAAATGCTAGTCCCAGAAGCTGGAGTATTAAACCTATACCAGAACAACCAGAGTAAACCTCTATAGAACCTTTGGGTAGAATAATAAAGACTCCCTGACGAGATACTTCAAACCCCAAAAGCCAAAGAACAAAAGCTGCAAACTTAGCTGTGAATATAGATATATCACCAATTAATAATATCCATCCTTGAGCTATGGCTAGAAAAGCCAGCAATAACAGTTCCTGCCAATATTGTTTCAATCCCTTCAAACCAGAAGCAAGAAGGCATAAACCTAGTAGAGAAATGAAAGGTGAGATGCGAAGAAAAGAAACAGAATTAGACAGATGCAGACTCTTAATTAGCACTAAAATAATCAAAGATGCACCAAAAAAGCTAGAAAGAACTCCACTTTCTAGATTTAAAGCGTCGCGTTTTTTCCAAAGCAGGGACGATACAGCCAACCAAAATAGGAAACTTGTACTCAGCAGTTCAGTATTGTCACTTCTCCAAGTCAAATGAAGATGAAGAGTAATTAAAGCTGCTGCGATCGCTAATACCCAGAATTTTAACTCTTTGAGAACTTTCAGGTTGCTCATGATTAAATTAAAAGTTTAATCTGTAGCTATAGCAATTTTAATCCATTGATGAAATTCTCTTGTTCTACGCCCGGTCGCATCTGGGCGGTTCATTGAAGAATTGCTATATCAGAAAACACTGACGTTGTAACGCTTCCTGCAACAAAATTTGGTAATCTGTATCGTCAATTATATAAGCACCAAAACGTTCCAAGTGGGGATTCATCATTTGAGCATCGAAAAAAACAAACTGGCGCGATCGCAATCTTTCTTGCAACTTGACCATCGCCACTTTCGACCCCTCCGGAATTCGGAAAAACATCGACTCGCCAATAAAAGCACCACCGATGACAATTCCTAAAATTCCCCCCGCCAACTCATCTCCCTGCCAAGTTTCAAAACTATAAGCCCAACCAGCTTGATATAATTTCCAGTAAATCTTCTTTAACTCAGGCGAAATCCAGGTAGTTTCCCTGTCCGCACACCCAGCAACAACGGCTTCAAAATCCCGGTTGACAGCGACAGTGAAGCGTTCCTGGTTGAGGACGCGCCTAAGTGACGTTGGGTAGCGGAATCGGTCATCTAGGGGTATCATCGTCCGCTGACGGCTAGAGTACCACCCCAAGTTATCATCGTCATCCGCCATCAGAAAGTAGCCTTGAGCATACCCCTGGATAATGTTGGAAATATCAAATTCCATGCACTTAGCCCGACAGGGTTGTAGATATCCCGAAACAGCAGCGTGCAACCTTAATATTTAAAATACTGCCTTCACTTTTAAAATCGTGAAATCGGCAGATGAAATTTAAAAGCTGATACGCAAAAATTGATAGATAAAATGCCTGAACCAATTCCACCCATCACACTACCACCAGCCGAAAATGCCCAACAGGAAGGCGAATGGCTGCAAAAATCTTTACATACTTGGCTTGACCAAGAATTTATTCCAGAGCCTGTCAATCAGGAAATAGCCCGCCGAGCGTCCCAAATCTATGTCCGTCAACGGATGGAAGGCGAAAACGATCTGGGTTCGTTAGTTATTGCTATCCTGACAGAAATGCAGGCGTTTGACTTTTCTAAGAGTTTCTACAGCGAGTTTGCGATCGCTAATGCCGTCAGCGACTTACTTTTAGACAGCCTTGGCATTGACCGCTGTTGTGGTCAATAGTTAATAGTCATTAGTCCTTGGTCAAACACAATCAACTAAGGACTAAGGACTAAGGACTACCAGCTAGACTTAACCACACCAGGTAACAGGCCTTGGTGCGCCCATTCCCGCATCACGTTCCGAGACAGACCGAAATCCCGATACACACCTCTAGGACGACCAGTTACCCAGCAGCGGTTCCGCAGTCTGGTGGGCGCACTGTTGCGAGGTAATTGCTGGATTTCGCGATGAATTGCCAGCTTTTGTTGTTGGGTGGTTGCATTATCAAATTCTTCCTGCAACGCTGCACGCTTATCGGCATACTTTTCTACCAGCCGCTCGCGTTTTTTCTCCCGCTCAATCATGCTTTTTTTAGCCATGAATCAATTCTTCCGCAGATTTAGACACCATTCTCCATTATATTCTAAACATCAATAATTTGTTCACTCCCCGTTAACGGGGAGGGTTAGGCAGGGGTTCTTCAGAGATGGCAAGAGGAACCGTGACGATGCTCACCTGCTCAGAATTTGACTGGGACACATTGGCAGAAGGACACAAATCGGCAAGAACGCAAGCATCGCATTCAGGATTCCGAGCCTTACAAATTGCCCGACCGTGGTAAACCAAACGAATTGACCAGTTTTCCCATTCTTCAGAGTGGGGTAATATTCTCATCAAATCCCGCTCTATGCGAATTGGGTCTGTGTGTTCTGTCAAACCCAAGCGGTGCGAGAGACGCTTTACATGAGTATCCACCGTCACGCCCTGATTAATACCGTAGGCATGAGCGAGAACCACATTAGCCGTTTTACGCGCCACCCCTGGCAATTCCAGCAACAATTCCATTCGTTTTGGAACCTGTCCGCCAAATTTTTCCACAATCAGGCGGCTTGCCCCTTGAATATTTTTCGCCTTGTTGCGATAAAAACCAGTAGAACGGATCAAATTTTCCAACTCGATAATATCAGCGTTTGCCAAAGCGATCGCATCAGGGAACCGAGCAAATAACGCTGGTGTTACCTGATTTACTCGCTCATCCGTACACTGAGCCGAGAGAATAGTTGCCACCAACAGCTGCACTGGCGTTTCGTAGTTCAGCGTACAGGGGGCAACTGGATACAGTCGCTTCAGGCGAATTAGAATCTCCAAAGCCCGCTGCTGCTGGCTTGACGATTTATGAGTAATGCTCACTGAAATAATCTTTGTACCGACTCCAAGTTAAAAGTGTCTCGCACAATCAAGAAAATGCCTAAACCCAATAGCAGCATCAATCCGGTTTGCATAATGCCGTCTTGGATTTTTGTAGGCAAAGGCTTACCCCTTAAGCCTTCAATCAACAGAAAAGCCAGCTGACCGCCATCCAGGGCGGGTAAAGGCAAAATGTTGATTATAGCCAGGTTAATGCTGATTAGTGCAGCAAACTGAAACAGATTTGCGGCATCTGACTTGGCAATATTTGCCCCAAGTTCCACAATCTTAACCGGGCCTGCGACCTGATTAGCTGTTTCGCCAAAGTTACTGATTAGCAGCCCAAAACCCTGAACTGTTAAAGTCACGATTCGTTGAAATTCTGTGGCAGCTGTAGTGAAAATTTCCACAGGATTATCCAAGTGCCGACGGAGTGGTGTACCGTTAGGAGCCAGTTTCACACCAATGCGACCTTTTCCATCTGCGCCTGGTTCTGGTGTCACAGTCAAAGATATATTTTGACCCTGACGCTCGATACTCAGCGGAATGGGCTGGTTGGGATGGTCTTGAATCACTTTCATCAGCGTCGGGATGGCTTCCCTAGATGCTTTGAGTGGTTGACCATCTGCCAACAGAACCACATCTCCGGCTTTGATGCCAGCCTGGAGTGCAGCCAAAGTAACATCTGAGGCGACTGGAGTAACCACAACACCAGGCTTGTAGTTAAAGTCTGGAATGCCCACAAAGCCGAGTTGAGTCACAAGGAGCAAGTAGGCAAAAACTAAGTTGGCGATAACACCAGCACTGATGACAATCGCTCTATCGAGGATGGGGCGGTTGCGTAGCAGATTGGGGTCTTCGGGGGGAATATTGCTGTCGGGGTCATCATCCGGGAAACCAACAAAACCGCCTAAAGGAAAAGCGCGGACGGCATACTCGGTTTCCGTTCCCTGGTATTTCCACAAAATCGGCCCAAAACCCAGAGAGAAGCGATTAACGTGAATCCCCTGAAGACGAGCTGCCATAAAATGACCCAGCTCGTGTACCACTATCAAAAGCGCTAAGACTGCGATCGCCGCGAAAACTGGCATACTTATATTTATTCAACTTAACTACATACTTCTTCATTCTACGGTGCTGCAAAAGCTAGGAGTCAGGAGTAAGAAATTAATAACTCATAACTCCTGGCTCTCTTCACAGAACCTCACGTCCCAGATAAGGTTGCAGCACTTCCGGTATCCTGACAGTGCCATCTGGTTGTTGATAGTTCTCCAGAATGGCCGCCATTGTCCGCCCTATCGCCAAACCTGAACCATTTAAGGTGTGGACAAACTGGGTTCCCTTCTTCCCAGTTTCTCTAAAGCGGATACTGCCGCGTCGCGCCTGAAAATCCCCAAAATTCGAGCAGCTGGAAATCTCGCGGTATTTTCCAGCAGAAGGCAACCACACCTCCAAGTCGTAGCACTTCGCCGCACTAAAACTCAGGTCGCCAGTGCATAACTCTATCACCCGATAAGGCAACTGCAACGCCTGCAAGATAGCCTCCGCGTCCCTTACGAGCGATTCATGCTCTGCTGGTGAAGTATCAGGATGGACGAATTTCACCAACTCGACTTTATTAAACTGGTGCAGTCGAATTAACCCCCGCGTGTCTCTCCCATAGCTACCAGCTTCCCGACGAAAACAGGGAGTATAAGCACAGTGATAAATGGGTAGCTGGGACGCTTCCAAGATTTCATCCCGATAGAGATTCGTCACTGGCACTTCCGCTGTGGGTGCCAGCCACAAATCATCCTGGTCGCATTTGAAGCTTTCTTCAGCAAATTTGGGTAGTTGACCTGTAGCTTTGAGGGATTCGCTGTTGATGAGAAACGGTGGAATAACTTCCACATAGCCTGCTGCGATTTGTCGGTCGAGCATGAAGCTAATCAAAGCTCTTTCCAGTGCCGCCCCAGCACCGATTAAAGTTACAAATCGGCTTTTAGCGACTTTGACAGCACGCTCAAAGTTGAGAATCCCCAGTTTCTCGCCAATTTCCTCATGAGGCAGAATATTAGAGTTTTGGGGCAGGTATTCATCACCCCAGCGGCGTACTTCTACATTCTCTTCTTCACTTTTACCAATAGGTGTGGACTGACTGGGTAAGTTAGGGAGAGCTAACAAAAGTTCTTCTATTATGGCTTTCAGCTCTCTTTCTTGCGGCTCTAGTTCGGCAATCTGAGCTTTGACAGAGTTGCCTTCTTCCCGCAGCGCTTGAATTTCTGCGCCGTTGGGGTCACTGCCAGATTTAATTTTTTGCCCGACTAATTTACCAATTTCGTTACCCCGCGCTTGCAGCTGACTTCGCTTCGCTTCGAGTTCCCGTTGCTGCTGGTCTAGCTGCAAAATCGGCTTTATGTCATGATGAGCGCCTTTATGATTCAGTCGCTCTTGAACGTCTTGTGGATTTTCCCGTATCTGCTTAAGGTCTAGCACTGCTTCTTCCCTAGCTGTTGGTGCCAATACATCAGGATATCCTGTTTGCAGAACAGCTTATATCGATTTTAGATTTTGCGGCGGCGAAAAAATTTCTGATGGAGTTAGTCTAGCGGCTGCTCTGTTGCGCTAATTCGCCTATGTCGCTCTTGTTCTAGCATATGCCCTTTCTTCGCTATAGCTGGGATAGTAATTTTGGATTTTGCAAACCAACCGAGTTCTCCACGCCTCAAAATGAGGTAGGCGATTTGATGGTTGATTTGGGAACTATATAAACGAAGCAACTTAAAACTAAAGCAATGACCAATAATTACACACCGGAATCTTTGTCCGCACCCTTCCCAAAATCAGTTCTCACAGTCAGCCGGGAAGAGTTGAGTTACCTGGAACTGACAATTGAAGGAGAACTACCACAACTGTACGGCTACGCCTTCATTATTGGGCCAGCGGGTTCTGTTAACAGCACTGTTCCCGGCACTTTTCAAATCCACCCATCCAGCGACGGTACGCCACTGTTCAATGGCGATGCTATGATTTACCGCCTCGACTTTGACAAAGTTCAAGACGAGAGAAAAGTGCGGTTGACCACAAGAATTGCTAAAACCCCATGCTTTTATGCTGACAAAGCCAGCGTACCTGGAACGGAATATGAGGAGCTTAAGTTTAATAATCACGGTCTGGCTCGGTTGTCAACATCACTTGGCTTTCGCAATGAGGTAAATACAGCATTCTTACCCATGCAATTTCCCGGTCAAAATGAGCGTTTGTTAATTACTTGGGATGCTGGAAGACCCTATGAGATTGATCCAAAAACTCTGGAAGTTGTTACGCCTGTAGGCAAAAATTCAGAGTGGCGCGAACAAATTGAACTACCGCTTCCCTTTGGAATTGTTACAACCGCCGCTCACCCTTTCTTCGACACCAACACGCAAAAGCTATTCGCGGTTAATTATGGTAAGTCAATTGCTACTGCCTTATCTCCCCTACTCTTTAACGATATAGAAGAACCTTTGCAAGAATTTGAAGATTTTTTAAAAGCTGTAGAAGACCGACTGACGAAAGTTTCCCAACCTACTCAACTGCTTGTGGAGATGAAGTCAAAGCTGCCGTTGGGAGAAGAAATTTTTCATGATTTTGGTAAAGAAGTGCTGAAAGTCTTTTTAAACCAACAATTAGAGAAAGAGATAGAAGAGTTTTCTGAGATTTTTCGAGAGCTGCTGCAACTTCTGTTACTCGAAAAAGATGTTCCCAAAAGATTTGAGGAAATCTGGAATGAATTAATTCAAGTTCTCAAATATGAACTAGAGAAAGGAATTGAGAATTTTCACGAACTTTGTCTGGAAATACTCAACCTTGTAAAGGTAGCACAAATCTTGCTGCCAGCAGCAAGAAAGATGGAGGATTTTGTCTACTTAATTTGCTGGGATGGTGAAAGTGAATTGCAGAAATGGGAAGTTGTGCTAGATGAGGGAAAAAGCACTACTCCGGTAAAAATTAAGCAAAGTATGCACCAAATAGCAGTCACTCAAGATTATGTAGTGCTGATGGACACAGTTTTCAAACTAGGCCCAGAGCAACTGCTGACAAGTCCTTTGCCAAAGCATCCGCAAATAGAAAATCTGCTGAGAAAATATCTTGACTATGCAGAAACGCCTGACACCACTATATATATTGTGCGCCGTTCTGACCTCGATACCCAAAACTCAACTGTTAAGGCAAAGAAAGTGGTAATTCCGCGAGGTGCAGCACACTTTTTGGCAGATTATGAAAATCCTAACAACCAAATTACGCTGCACTTAGCGCATAATACCGCTTGGGACCCGTCGGAATGGATTCGCAAATATGACCAATCTGTTGTCAGCGGCACTGATAATCTGCCTTATGGAATGTCAATTGGCGGTATGGATGTTAACCATCTCGGACGTTATGTAATTGATGGAGAAAGTGGCAAGCTAGTTGAGTCATCTCTGCTCACAAATTTTGATTACACTTGGGCAACAGCGATTTATGCTTACAGCGGTACTGTGCCGACAGCGCAGTTTGAAAATATTTACTGGAACTCTTGGGGATGCTGGAAAGAACTGCTATCACAGTATGCCTTCGACACGTATAAAGACTATCAATATCGGGAGGTGTCGATAGAGAAGGTGCGGGAAGTTACTCAACAAGGCATACCTGTTAATTTATGCCGTGTAGATACTAAGCAGATGAAAATATGCGACACTTACAAATTTCCTCCAGGCTACTTTGGAAACTCGGCTCAGTTTGTACCCCGCCGTAATGGTGACGGTGGTTCAACGGACGGTTATATTGTGTGCGTTGTTAATTCCGGCGATGCCAAAAGCGAAATTTGGATTTTCGATGCTGCTGACTTAAATCGTGGAGGCCAAGGCCCCTTGTGTAAATTGAGCCATCCCCAATTAAACATCGGCATGACTGTACACACAACTTGGTTGCAAAATATTGGCAACCGCTCATCTAGCTACAACATTTCGGTGTGTGAAGATTATCATCAGCGGGTGCAGGATACGAAATCTCCCCTTATTGAGAAGCTGTTTCAGGAGAAAATTTACCCTGAATTTGAAAATAATTCCGCATCTGTCTAAAGTGGGAATGTAGAGTTAGTACAATTGGGATGCCGATCCGCCGTCTGGTAAATTTGATGGTTGATTGGGAATTCTATAAATAGCGAGTTTTGGCGCGATATGAACGAACCCAATCAAAACCAGGCTGAAGCAATTAACCTAGGCGGTTTGCCTCCCTTCCCAGAGGGGATGATGACGGCAAGTGCTAGCGAACTCACGGATGTGGCGTTGCAGGTGGTTGAGGGAAAATTACCGCACGATCTCCACGGTCATGTATTTATCGTGGCACCCGTCGGTTCTGTCAATTCCGGGGGTTTGCCAAATCCAGACGGCACCCATGTTTGGAATGGCAATGGCATGATTTATCGCCTAGATTTTCACAAGCCTGGTGAAGTGTGGTTGAAGACACGGATTGCTAAGTCACCTTGCTATTACGCTGATAAAGCAACTCGGCCTGGAAGCCGCTATGACAAGTATCAGTTTCGCGATTATGGCATGGCGCGGTTTTCTCTGCATCTGGGAATGCGGGATCAGTTAAATACCGCATTTCTGCCGATGAAATTGTCTGGTGAGGAAAATGAGCGTTTGCTGGTGACTTTTGATGGGGGTCGTCCGTATGAGATTGACTTGGAGACGCTTGAGGTAGTAACGGCAGTTGGGACAAATAAAGAGTGGTGTCCGGGGATGCAGCTGAATATTCCCTTCCAACCTGTTTTGAGTACGGCGCATCCTTGTTTTGATGCCCGCACTGAAGAGATGTTTACTGTTAATTATGGTAGGTCGTTAGCGAATTTTTTAGAAACTATTGGGTTGGTTTACGAATTGGAAAAACTTCCGCAAGAAGTGGAGGAACTGCTGGAAGCGATCGCTTCCTTTTTTGACAAACAAGATTTTGTCAAAAAAATCTTCGATTCATTCTCCCAATTTTCTCAGGGCATATGGCAATTTTTGCAAGGCTGGCTGGAGAAACTATTCGGAATTGCGGATTTTGTGTATTTAATTCGCTGGAATGGGGTTGGTGAGTTTGAACGATGGAAGCTGGTTTTGCCGGATGGTAAACCTGTCCGAATTGAGCAAACTATGCACCAGATAGCGGTGAGTCGCGATTATGTGGTGCTGATGGATACTTGCCTGAAATTTGGCATGGAACAAATTTTGAATAACCCGATTTCAGGGAGTAAGCAAGCAGAAAGACTGTTGAGAAAGTTGCTGACGCGATCGCAACTTCCGGACACGAGTATATATATTGTGCGACGCGATCGCCTGAAAGCCGGACAACGTCCAGCATATAATAATGACAAAGAAGTTGAAGTTGTTGCTCAAAAGGTGGTACTTCCCCTCGAAGCTGCCCATTTTCTAGTAGACTACGACAACCCCAATGGGCAAATTACCCTTCATGTCGCCCACGAATGCGCTACTGATGTCTCAGAATGGGTGCGGCGTTATGATTCTGCCTACGATGGCAAGCCTGCATCGCCTCATCTGGAAGGAATGCTATCAGTTGGGGCAATGGATATCGGTCGTCTAGGACGCTATGTAATTGATGCTGAAAAAGCAGAAATTCTGGAGTCAAAGGTTATCTTTGATACTAAACGTACTTGGGGGCTATCACTCTACACGTACCGCGACACCCAATCTTCCGGAACGTCAACCGAGAAGATTGAAAACATCTATTGGCAGTCTTTTGGATTTTGGCAGGAATTACTGACTGAGTTCATCTTTGATTTGTACAAAAACTATAAGTATCGGGTAATACCCCTGGAGCAACTTCTGGATATTCCAGACTCTGGCAAAGGCAGACCCTCTTGCTTGTTTAGGCTGGATACAAAAAAGATGGCGATCGCGGACTCCTATGAATTTCCTCTTGTCACCAAAGACCAAAAACATTGGGACAGCCATATCATAAATTCACCGCAATTTGTGCCAACTGCTAATAGCAACAATGATTCAACGGACGGTTACATCGTGTGTACCGTTGTCTCCCAACACGGTAAAGAGATTTGGATTTTCAATGCTCAAAGCTTGGCACAGGGGCCTTTGTGCAAACTGAGTCATCCTTCACTAAACTTTGGTTATACAATACATACAACATGGTTGCCGAAAATTACACCCCGCACTGCAAATTACAAAGTCCCTGTACGTCAAGATTATGAGGAGCTGGTGAACCATAAATCTCCAGAAATTCAGGGAATATTTAGTCAAGAAGTATATCCATACTTTGATAGAGAGTCAAGAAATACATGAGATTTTTTTAGATTAAATTGTTATATAGTGGAAAATAGCTTTTATTCAAGAAGTGAACCTACTAGCACAAACGATGCTTGAAAAGCTGTCTTAACAGATGATTAAAGTAGTGACACAGCTATAAATCAAGGTTCAAGGCATCACTACCTTAGCATCATTCAAGTCATCATCAACGACAGAAGGTTTATCATTAGGGAGCATTGATTTATAGATTGACTAGGTGAGGAATTTAAAATGCTAAAAATACCAGGCTATAAAATTATTGAAATCCTTCATGAAGGTACAAAATCATTAGTTTATCGTGCTTTTAGACAACTCGATAGACAAAAGGTTGTTATTAAAATTCTTAATCAAGAATATCCAAACCTTAACGATATTGCCAAATTTAAACATCAATATGAAATCGTAAAGAATTTAGATTTATCAGGGATTGTTAAACCTTACAACCTGGAAAACTATAACAACACTTGCGTATTAGTGCTAGAAGATTTCGGCGGTGAATCGCTCGACAAAGCGGTGAATTCCTCAAAAATGAACTTACTAGAACTTCTAAAAATAGCTATTCAAATTTCTGAATGGCTTGGAAAACTTCATCAAAATCACATTATACACAAAGATATAAAGCCTCAAAATATATTGGTAAATCCTCATACGGGACAAGTAAAAATAATAGACTTTGGTATCTCTTCGCTTCTTTCCAGAGAAACCCAAGAAATTAGAAATCCTAATGTTCTGGAAGGGAGTTTACCCTATATGTCGCCAGAGCAGACTGGCCGGATGAACCGAGCAATCGATTATCGGACTGACTTCTATTCATTAGGCGTAACTTTTTATCAAATTTTAATTGGGGCGTTGCCTTTTCAATCAACAGACCCGATGGAATTAGTTCATTGTCATATTGCTAAACAACCAGTTCCACCGAGCCATCTAAATCCAGAGATTCCCCTGGCTATTTCTAATATAGTCATGAAATTGTTATCAAAAACAGCAGAAGCCAGATATCAAAGTTCCTACGGTCTAAAGTTCGATTTAGAAGTTTGTCTGACGCAACTGCAAACCACTGGGAAAATTGAAAACTTCATTCCTGGTAAGCAGGATTTTTCTAATAAATTTGAGATTCCACAAAAACTCTATGGTCGGGAACAAGAAATAACCACCCTGATGACCGCTTTTGAGCGGGTAAGCCAAGGCTTAACCGAGATGATGCTAGTTTCAGGATTTTCAGGTATTGGTAAATCAGCTTTAATCAATGAAATTCACAAACCCATTGTCGAACAAAGAGGGTATTTTATTTCTGGGAAATTTGACCAATTTCAACGTAATATTCCTTATGCTTCCTTAATTCAAGCTTTTCAGTCATTAATTAGTCAAATTTTAACTGAAAGTCAAGAAAAAATAGCAGCTTGGCGAGAAAAACTTTTAAATGACCTTGGTTCCAACAGTCAAGTGATTGTTGATGTGATTCCGGAAGTAGAACTAATTGTTGGACAACAGCCGCCTGTCGCCCAACTAGGGCCAACAGAATCGCAAAATCGCTTCAACATAGTTTTTCAACAATTTATTGGGGTATTCGCCAAAAAAGAACATCCCCTAGTTGTATTTCTTGATGATTTACAATGGGCTGATTCGGCATCCCTCAATCTAATTCAATTGCTAATGACGGCGAGAGATAGCCGATACTTATTTTTAATTGGGGCATACCGAGATAATGAAGTGAATGCCTCTCATCCTTTAATGATGACATTAGATGAGATTAATTCTGCCAATGCTATTGTCAATCATATCAACCTAAAACCTTTGGATTTAGGTCATACCAACCAATTAATTAGCGAGACTCTTAGCTGTGATGAAGTCGAGTCAAAACCTCTAGCGGAGTTAGTAATTCGTAAAACTAATGGCAATCCCTTCTTTGTCAACCAGTTTTTAAAATCTCTCTACGAAGAAAAGCTATTGAATGTCCCCTCTCAATCCGTCCTTAATAAGGGGCATCAAGCTGTGTGGCATTGGAATTTAGAGGAAATTAAACAAGTTGGCATAACAGATAATGTCGTCGAATTGATGGCTGGGAAAATTCAAAAGCTTTCCGATAACGCACAGCAAATACTTAAGTTAGCGGCTTGTATTGGTAATAAGTTTGATTTAAAAGTTTTATCATTTGTTTATGAGAACTCTCCAGCAGCAACAGCTATTGACCTCTGGGAAGCAATTCGGGAAGAGTTAATTTTACCTCTCGATAATAATTACAAAATATTCCTAGATTTTGATGCACAGGAAGCCAATAATTACTTAGTTTCCACTGATACATTAGTTTCTTATAAATTTTTACACGATCGCGTTCAGCAAGCTGCCTATTCCCTGATTCCTGAAGAAAATAAAAAAGACTTTCACTTAAAAATCGGTCAACTGCTTTTAGGTAATACCAGTTTAGAGGAACGGGAATCAAAAATATTCGATATTGTCAATCAGCTAAACTTTGGAAGCGAGCTAATTGTTGACCAAGAAGCCAGAAATAAACTTGCTGAATTAAATTTAACGGCTGGAAAAAAAGCCAAGGCTTCGATTGCATACGAACCAGCGTTAAAATATTTAACAACTGGTATGAAACTTTTAGCAACAGATAGCTGGGAAAGCGATTATCAGCTAACTTTCGATTTGTACAAGGAGCGTTCTGAATGCGAATACCTTTGTAAAAACTTTGAGCAAGCTGATAATCTATTTAACATTTTGTTGGAAAAGGCCAAGACAAATCTAGAAAAAGCAGAAATTTACGGCATTCAAATTATTTCATATACAACTTTAGGCAAGTTTTCTGAAGTCGTTGAATTAGGTAAGCAAGCTTTAAAGTTGGTGGGTTGGGATGTACCAGAGAAAACCAGGGAAATTAAGAAAGCATTAAAACTAGAAATTCAAGATATTCGGTCAAGTATCGGCGATACTAGCATTAAAAATTTAATTCATAGACCGGATATGACTGACCTGAATATGTTGGCAACTATTAATTTGATTTCGCACGTAATACCTGCTTTATATTATACAAACATGGATTTATCTGACCTGTTTTATTTAAAGCAGGCTTCTTTATCATTGAGGTATGGAAATGCAGCAAATTCTGCTATGGGTTATTTGGGTTTAAGTAGGTTTTTAGGTGAAAGATTAGGAGATTTTCAATCTCGTTATGACTTTGGTAAACTTTCCTTGAATATTATTGAAAAATTTAATAGCAGCGAATTGAAATGTAAAGTAAATTTCTTGTTTGGTGGCTTTGTTAATCATTGGACTAAGCATTCAAAAATAGACATTATTCATTTAAAAACTGCTTATCAAGCAGGGATTGAATCAGGGGACATAGTTTGGGCTTGTTATGCCAACAATGTTCTCAGCATGAGAAGTTTTATTACGGGAGATTATCTAGATAATCTTTATATCGAAAATCAAAAGTATCTCGATTATGCGAATCGAGTTGGAGAAATATATACACCCAACTTTTTTTTAGTGACGCAACAGTTAACCTTATGTTTGAAAGGGTTAACCAAAGATAAATGTAGTTTCAGCAATGAATTTTATGATGAAGAAAAACATTTGGAGCAACTAAGGGCTTATGCTGGATTGGCAATTGCTCTCAATTGGTATTATTTTGTAAAGCTCGCAGCATTGTATATCTTTGAGGATTACTCCAATGCTTTGAAGATGGCATTAGAGTCAGAAAAAACTCTGGCAGCTGTATCAGGTTTAATGCAAGTTGCGGAGCATCACTTCTATTATTCTCTAACTCTGGCTGCTCTTTATAATACGGCTAATGACGAGAAAAAAAAGGAGTATTGGAAAACGCTAAAGAAAAATCAAAAACAAATGAAACTTTGGGCTGATAATTGTCCAGAGAATTTTTCACATAAATACTTGCTCATTGCTGCTGAAATGGCTCGTATTTCCGACAAAACCCAAGAGGCGATGGAGTTATACGAGCAAGCTATCAAGTCTGCTAAAGAAAATGAGTATATTCAAAATCAAGCGATCGCTAATGAATTAGCTGCTAAATTTTACCTTGATAAAGGGTTTGATATTATTGCCAAAGCCTATCTAATGGAGGCTCGTTATGGTTATACTAAATGGGGGGCAATAGGCAAGGTAAAAGAGTTAAATACTAATTATCCTTATTTACTTCATAGAGCAACAGGAATTAAAGATTCCTCGACAACTTATTCTATTTCTACCTCTAGTGAGGATGCAGGAGGTCTAGACTTAAATACAGTCGTAAAAGCTTCGCAAGCGCTTTCTGGTGAAATCATTCTGGATAAGTTGCTGGCTAAGTTAATGAAAATTGTAATTGAAAACGCCGGAGCTGAAAAAGGTTTTTTAATTCTAAAAAATAAAAATCAACTTCTGATTAAAGCAGAAGGTGCAGTCAATAAAGATGAGGTGATACTGCTGCAATCACTTCCAATCGAAAGCAGTGGCAAACTTTCAGTAGGAATTGTTAATTATGTAGCTAGAACTCAGGATAATTTGGTTTTAAAGGATGCAGTTCGGGAAGGAAAATTTATTAACGAGCGATACATTATTGAAAATAAACCAAAATCTATTCTTTGTACGCCCTTGATCAATCAGGGAAAACTAATTGGTATTCTTTACTTAGAGAATAATTTAACAGAGGGAGCTTTTACTTCAGAGCGGTTAGAAGTATTAAACCTCCTATCTTCCCAAGCCGCTATTTCTATTGAAAATGCTAGTCTTTATACAAACTTATCAGCCTTAAATACTGCCTACGAGCGCTTTGTTCCTCATGAGTTCCTGCGTTTTTTAGAAAAAGAAAGCATCTTAGATGTGCAGTTAGGCGATCAGGTGTTTAAAGAAATGACAATTTTGTTTTCTGACATTCGCTCATTTACAACTCTCTCCGAGGGGATGTCGCCCAAGGAAAACTTTAATTTTATCAACTCTTACTTGAGCCGAGTTGGCCCAGTCATCCGTCAGCACAATGGTTTTATTGATAAGTATATTGGTGATGCCGTAATGGCACTATTTCCCCAGACATCTGAGGATGCAGTTCTAGCAGCGATCGCTATGCAAAAAAAGGTTGCACTCTGGAATGAAGAACGGCAACAAAAAGCCGAAGTCCCAATCTCCATTGGCATTGGGCTGCATACTGGTAGTTTGATGCTGGGTACTGTTGGTGAGTCGGAACGGATGGAAAGCACCGTAATTTCCGATGCAGTGAATCTCGCCTCTCGGATGGAAGGTTTAACGAAACTGTATGGCGTGGGTATCGCAATTAGCGAACAAGCTCTGTATCAACTGGATGAACTTTCAAAGTACAGCTATCGTTTTCTTGACCGCGTTCGAGTCAAAGGAAAACAGGCTCCGGTTGCTGTATTTGAAGTTTTCTCTGGCGAACCAGAATCTATCCGCAACCTCAAGACGGAAACTCGAACCGATTTTGAACAAGGCATTATTCTCTATTACCAACAAAAGTTTGCACAAGCCGAGCAAATCTTCAAGGAAGTTCTACAAAAAAATCACCAAGACAAAGCGGCGAAGCTATACGTGAAACGCTGCCAGAAATATCAGACATCTGGCGTTCCGGCGGGGTGGGATGGGAGTGAAGCTTTGGATGAGAAGTAAGCGGCTATTGTTGCGGTAGGCGTATTTTCTATATTAATATGGTAAGACTTTTTGGCCCGCTCCTAACGACAGCACTGCTTCTGGTCGCCCCAAGAAAAACAAAAAACCAGTTCAAGTTTTGATGAGTGCAATGCCGCAAATGGGATTTTCAGAGCAAATAAGTTTAAAGCTAAACGAAAGCAAATTAGAGTATCGCCTACAATATCCATCGCAAATTTATCGGGCGGTCAGGACGCGATCGCTCGGATTCGTTATCGACAGTTTGGGCAAAGTGAGCAAGTTGTTCAATCAAATCCTGAAGCTGTTGCTTTTATGATTCCATAAGTTACTCGATTGAGTGTTTTTTAGTTTAATCCGAGTGCGGAAAAGTAAGTTTTATTTCTGCTTATCGCATAGCATCCTTCTTCCCTAGCCCCACCGACGGGCGCGATCGCATCCAGCCATTAGACATATGTTAGACGATTTTTGTCTCTGGATTTAACCCATACAGCAAAGGGGGATCTTCCTTTTTGCCAATTTGGTGTGGGTTATCGATATTTTTACAGTTTACTGTAAAGATTTTATGAACTTTAAAGAAAACCCTTGTTTTAATGGCTTTTTGTGAGTAATTTAAAATATATCCCCTGTAGATATACCGACGTTCAGCTTCAATAGCTGACATTTGTGTAAATTACAGCAAGAAACGAGTAAAGCGTCTCTGGGTCAGATGCAAGTTATCAGGGAAGATACTTCAGTAGCTCTTATGTATAATTAAGCTCAATAAGCTACACTTCTGCCAAAGGTATCTAATTTTGCGCTGTCCGGGAAAATTGCCCAATAAATTTGCATCTACTTTGTCGATATTGATTTTTATCTTCACCTCATGGTAGGGAGGATATCTTATGATGTCTAAGTTTTAAATAACTGTAAAAATCACTGACTTTGTAGTTCAAATTTAGAATAAGCAAGAAAATGTTCAGACAAAGAAAACTGCTAGAAAACGGTAGCTTACTAAGGGAAACCTTAGCTGGGTATGACGCTTTACAAGTAAATCTTTCTTCAGAGTTATTGTCAGCAACATCATCAGGACTATTTAACCTAGCTGGAAAGAACATTCAATTTTCTAGCAGTAGTTCTTCTAGTGCAGCCAGTGTTGTACCCGAACCTGGTAATACTTTGAGGACAGCTTTTAGAGTGGGGTCGCTGAGCGATCGCGCTTTTAACGATTTTGTGGGTGACAGCGACCCGGAAGATTTCTATCGCTTCAGATTAACTACTCCCCAGGATCTCAACTTGGCACTTGATGGACTGAGTGCCAATGTCGATGTGTATCTGATTCGGGATGCCAACTCTAATCGTGCGCTCGATCCTGGTGAGATTATAGCAAGTTCAGAAAATGGTGGCACCTTAGCAGAATCGATTAACCTCTCCAACTTAGCGACGGGTGTTTACTACGTCCAAGTCAAGCAATCTTCTGGCGATACCAACTATAACCTGAGTTTGTCTACTAAGAGCCTGCCACAGTTGGCTGACCTATCAGGCGGGAACTTCAACGTGATGCAGAGTTCCCTAACGCCAGGTAACAGCTTCAATGTTGAGTATGAAATTCAAAATACTACAAGTGGGAATGCCGAGGGATTCTGGGTAGACTTCTACCTGTCACAGGATAGCAACATTACAATAAGCGATCGCCGCCTCGGTTCTCAATGGATTAGCGCTCTCTCCGGTAACAGCAGCACAGACACCTTAACGAACAACCTGAATTTACCGGGAGCCAGCGATGCCTTCTGGAGCAGTACGGGGACGTACTACCTCGGCATGATTGTGGATGCGGAGGGTAATATCACCGAGGCAAACGAGGCAAATAACGCCAACCAAGGTGAGTTTTACGACTCTCACAGTTTTCAGCTTGCAATAGCCCCTTCTAATTCTCTTACTGCTAGAACTTATTCTCCAACAGATAATAACGCCATTAATGCGCTCTTGAATGAGGCTGATAGCTATTGGGACACTAGCTCGACTGAGGGAGCCATTACCTACAGCTTCCTTAGTAGTGCTGCTGCTAATTCTTATTACGGAGATGAAAGTGTCTTTGAACTGAGCGAAACGGTCAAAGCCAATGTCCGCTCAGTTTTGGAATCACTTGAGTCATTTATTAACGTTGATTTTGTCGAAGTTGCAGATAGCGCCACTAGCTATGGAACTATCCGCTATATGTTCTCTAATGGGCCAGCCTACGCCTATGCTTATTATCCAGGTAATTATGAAATAGCAGGCGACGTACATCTGAGCCGAAACTATGAGAACAGTGCTGTCAACAGCTTTTCTAGCGAACCTGGCACTTACGGATACGAAACACTAATTCACGAAACATTGCACGCTTTGGGACTGAAACATCCAGGTAACTACGACGGTTCGGGGTCAGGAAATGGGCCGTTTTTGTCACCAGGGGAAGATAACAATACCAACACAATAATGAGTTATAACAATGTTGGTAGTAATGCAGTGACACCAATGGCTTATGACATTCGAGCGCTGCAATATCTCTATGGTGCAAAAAATTACAATTCAGGCAACAATCTTTATTCTTTTAATACTGTTTATGGTTACAGCAACGGCAGTCTGTCGTCGGGTAGCTCCACTAACCAATTGAAGCAGACTTTGTGGGACAGTGGCGGTATAGACACTTTGGACTTCTCGGATTTGGCATCTCTTAATTCTGGCTACCGCTTCGATATGCGGGAGAATGGGATGCTGACAACACAAGCAGCCTACAACAGCACAACGTATGAGGATCGGAGTACGGGAGAAAACTATACTACCTCTAGCTTTGGGAGCGCGATCGCATACGGCGCAACTATTGAAAATTTGATCAACTCAACCAGTAACGATTACATCATCGCTAACAGTGCGGCAAACTCCTTCTTGGGCTATGTCTTTGGCATTAACACTGGAGACGATATCTTTGAATCTACAGATTCTCTAGATGTCCTCAACTTATCTAGTTACAACTTCTCAAATCTAACTTCTTCAATCATCAATACCGATTTAAATATACAACTAGATTCTTTCGGTTCGATAACTATCAAAGATTACTTTGGATCTAGTGGTTCTATGAAGTTTGCGATTGCAGATAGTTATTACACTTACACTTCTTCCGGAACTTGGGAAGTAGCAGCAGCTCCAGCAATTCCTGATACTATCGGTAGCAATACAGGGGGAACAGCACTCGGATCAACCCCGGCTGTTTCCTCAGCAACATCTACTTCCGTATCATCAGACATATTAGCTGCTACTTTACGTTGTACTTGTCAAACCTGCTCAGCTACTGCTATAGCACTTCAAACACTTGACTCTTCAAATTTGAGTGAATTAATAGCAGTTAGTTAAGTGATTTTTCAAAATTATGGCAAGAATACACAGAATCGAAACAAGGCTTAATGGTAGGGAGTTGGCGCTTTGGAAAGACTTTGCTTCTCAACGACTTAAGTGGAGATGCCGACGTGCAGCTATTTGATAGCGATCGCGTTAAAATTCAAAGTTCGTACAATTTTGGCAGCACGACAGAAGCGATTAACACCAATCTAAATGCAGGTACTTACAAACGTCTTATAGCAATCCTATTTGAGTTGTGAGGTGCCAGCCCTTCAGATACCCGACTTCTTAAAGAAGTCGGGTATCTCGCCTTCACGAATCATTTAGGGCTGCTATAGAAGCCAAGGAACTTTATTAGCAATTAATTTAACCGCTTTAAGAAACGCTTTATCTCCTAGCTGGAGTCAATTTGCTACCCGTGTGATCAACTGGCGATCGCGCTTTTTGCTTGCCGAAGTGCAATCTTAGCTAGTTCATAACCAAACAGCGCGATCCCCTCACCTTATTGCTGTTATAAAGTTTGTATAAATTTTATATAAAGTTTTTGTAAAATTACGCAAAATGTCCGGATGGTTTCTGGAATCATTACCACCCCTGCTGTGGAGCAATTACGTAAGTACACGTAGTACAGGGTGAACATATGCCAGCAGTAGATTTAGCGGGAAACACACTAGGTACAGCTAGAGGTTTAAATATCACTTCGAATAGCCAAACATTTACAGACCATGTTAGTCCTCTAGACCCGAATGATTACTATCGCTTCAGCCTTACGGGTCGTAGTAGCTTCAGTCTCTCTATTAACGGATTGAGTGCAGATGCAGATGTACAGCTGCTCAACAGCAGCGGTCAGACTATACAGAGTTCTGCTAATGTGGGCGCAACCGCTGAAGCAATCAACGCTACCTTAAATTCAGGCACCTACTACATTCGGGTTTTTCCCTTCAATAGTGCTAGCACTAACTACAACCTGAATGTATCCGCCGCACTGGTGGATTATGCCGGCAACGCGATCGCTACCGCCCGTGATATTGGTACTATCAGTAATACTCAACAAGTATTACGAGATTCAGTTACAACATTTGATACCAACGACTACTACCGTTTCACAGTTGACCCGACTAGCAGCCTCAGCATCAGACTAGATGGTTTGAGCGCAGATGCCGACGTGGAACTGCTCAGAAGTAACGGTAAATTGGTAGCGTTTTCCAACCAGGAAGGCACTGGTATTGAACAAATCAATACAAGTAATTTAGCGCCCGGTACATACTACATTCGAGTCTCCCAGTTCAGCGGCAACACCAACTACAACCTAACCGTAGCCGCCACCCCACCCGACTTTGCTGGCAACACTTTAACTACAGCTCGCAACTTGGGCGCACTCAACGGCACCCGGACTGTCCAAGATGCCATAAATACTTCTGACGCCAACGATTACTACAGATTCAACGTTGGCCCGAACAGCAACCTAAGTTTAAGACTAGATGGTTTGAGTGCTGATGCTAATTTGCAACTACTCAACATCAATGGTCAAGTAGTGGCAAACTCCTTCCTGGCAGGAACCGCTGCCGAAACAATTAACTTTAATAATTTAACCGCTGGTGCTTACTACGTAAGAGTTTACCAAGGCAGCGGCAACAGTTTTTATAACTTAAGCCTGTCAGCTACAGTACCCGACTTTGTGGGCAACACTTTTACGACAGCTCGAAACATGGGTTCACTCAATGGAAGTAGAACTTTCAGCGACTTTGTGAACAGTGCTGACCCCAACGACTACTACCGCTTCAACTTGAATGCTGGCGGCAATTTTAGTTTGTCGCTAAATGGCTTGAGTGCCGATGCAGATGTGCAACTCTACAACAGTATTGGGCAAGTTATTGCTACTTCTGCTCAGGTCGGGACTACTGCTGAATCAATTAATACATTCTTGGGATTCGGAACCTACTACGTGCGGGTTAATTCCTTCAACAACGCCAGCACTTACTACAACTTGAGTTTGTCTTCTACACAATTTACAACTCTAGATAATGCTGGTAACACGCTAGCGACTGCACGCGACATTGGCACCCTCAGCAATACTCAACAAGTCTTCCGAGATGCTGTTAATAGCCTTGATACAAATGACTACTATCGTTTTACAGTTGACCCAAGTAGCAATCTCAACATCACATTAAATGGCTTGAGTGCAGACGCTGATGTGCAGCTAATCAATAGCGCTAATCAAGTATTACTATCTTCAGTTAATGACGGCGCCCTGGCGGAAAGTATCAATACAAGTAATTTAGCGCCTGGTACATACTACATTCGGGTTTACCAGTTTAGCGGCAACACTAACTACAACCTGAGTGTATCCGCGACCCCACCGGACTTTGCTGGCAACGCCTTAACTACAGCTCGTGACATGGGCCCTCTCAACGGTACTCGTACTTTCCAAGATGCCATAAATACTTCTGACACCAACGACTACTACAGATTCAACGTTGGCCCTAACAGCAACCTGAGTTTGAGACTAGATGGTTTGAGTGCTGATGCTAATTTGCAACTACTCAACATCAATGGTCAAGTAGTGGCAAACTCCTTCTTGACAGGAACCAGTGCGGAAACAATTAACTTTAATAATTTAACTCCTGGTGCTTACTACGTGCGAGTTTATCAAGGCAGCGGCGGCGGCTTCTATAACCTAACTGCGTCTGCAACAATTCCCGATTTTGCTGGTAGCACTTTTGCTACTGCTCGCAACATCGGTCAGCTAAATGGAAGTCGCACTTTGGGCGAGTGGGTGAGCGGTGCAGATGTTAACGATTACTTCCGCTTTGACTTAGCAGAAGGTCGCAGTTTTGGTTTGTCGTTAAATGGCTTGAGTGCTGATGCTAATTTGCAACTTTACAATATCAATGGGCTACTGATTTCCAGTTCAAGTCAGGTCGGTACTGTGGCAGATTCAATTAACACATTCTTGGGAGCAGGAACCTATTACGTGCGGGTGAATTCTTTCAACAATGCTAGTAGTTTCTACAACTTGAGTTTGTTGGCTTAAATTCTGTCCTTACGAGAACAGCCCCTCTTTGCCTGCAAAGAGGGGAGCAAGAGGAAATTTTGTTTTTATTCGTTACTAGGCGAGAGCCTAGTAACGAAATGAACATAAATTAGTATAATTACCTGACCGAAAATGCTTCGGTGAATCGACGAGTTACTGGCTCCATTATGAAGGTGAGAATGGATTTTTTCCGAGTTACGATTTCTCCCGTTGCTGCCATACCTGGAGTAAATTCTACTTTTTGACCCCGCACCATAACTGTGTGTTTTTGCAGTTTAATTCTGGTGGGAAAAACTAAGCCTAACTCTTTATCAACAATTGCATTAGGACTAATTTGAACTACCTCACCATTAATCGTGCCAAATTCTTGAAATGGGAAAGTTGCTAGTTTTACTTTTGCTTTCATATCCTTACGGATAAAGCCGATATCGCGGTTGAGAACTTTGACTTCTACCAAAAGTTCTTCCTCTGCTGGTAGTAGAGATAATAACTCTTCTCCTGGTTGCACTGGCCCTTTGGTTGCTTTGACGCTGTAAACGGTAGCTTCAAAAGGAGCGAGGATATTTTCTACTTCTCGTTGCTTTTTCGCCTGCTCCAGTTGACCTGCAACTGTTGTTAGTTCTTCACGTCGCCTGTTGAATTGAGTGAGGATTTCACTCTGGCGTTCTGACCCCAAACGTTCAGCTTGATTGCGAGCGCTTTGATAGGCTTGTTCGGCTTGGCGAATTTGTTGACCTTGAGCGTCGATATCTTTTTCTATTGAGCTTACTTTGTCTTGAGCTTCAGTTACTTTGTCTTCAGCGTTGGTAATCGCATCTTTTGTCCTAGTGACATCAGCTTGCGCTCTAATTACTCGGTCTTGTGCATCAATGTAATCGAGTCGAGGTACAGCACCCGGAGTTAACAGACTTTTAAAAGCCTCTTCTCGTTTTTGAGCGATCGCTAAGTTTGCTTCTGTTTTCGGAAGCAGGCTTTTGGCGTTGACTAGGTTAGTTTCTGCGTTGGCGAGGTTGGTTCTGGCGTTGATCAGGTTTTCTTGCAGACGGGTGAGGCGAACTTTGGCTTCATTCATCACCGCAATTTGTCGATTCGCTTCGGCTTGCGCCGCCGCTTTTTGCGATTCAAAGTCTTTTAAACGAGAGGTTAAAAGCTGATCTTGCAGAGAATTTCCACCACTTCCGGCTCCTGATCGTTCGGCTTCCAGACGCTGCAAGTCTTGCTGAATTAACTCGGAAGATTTGGCTAGGCGGTCAACTTCGGCTTGCGGTAAGCCTGGATCGCGTTCCACCAAGACATCACCTTTTTTAACGCGATCGCCTTCTTTTACTTTGACAGATTTAATAATGCCACCACCAAGCGATCGCACTGGCCTTACCTGTGTCGATGCTATCAATTCACCGGGAGCCACAGCTACTTCATCCACTTCGCTAAAATGCGCCCAAGCAATTGAACCCAACACTAATAAGCTAATAGTTCCTGCCAACAATCGCGTATACAGTGGCGGTAATTCTTGCACCGCCTTACCCAATTCGTAAGATAAAGAATCCTCTGGTGAGGCAAGTTGCCCTCTTGTTTGACGAGCTTGCGCTGGGGAAGAAGTGAGGCGTGTTTGCATAATAATTTGATATTTTAGTTGCTATATCAAGCCTTTTATCGTAAGCACTGAGTGTGTTACTTACTTGAATCTAGTGATACGTTCATTATTCCTATAGTTAGCATAGCATCCCGGTTTTGTAAAAAGGGCGAATATAATTTGCATATTCAGTTAGCCCTTATTCTGGATAGGCAGAGTGACTGCAAACTCCGTTCCCTGCCCAATCGCTGAAATCACATCTATCTTACCTCTATGCTTTTCAATAATTTGGTAGGAAATAGACAGTCCTAAGCCTGTGCCTTTACCTACTGGCTTTGTTGTGAAGAATGGATCAAACAGCTTATCTCTAATTTCTGGTGGAATCCCCATACCATTGTCTTTAATTCCTACCTGAATGTGAGAAAAATCTATTCTTTGCGTCTGAATTATAATTTGCTTGCTAGGTTGGGTAGACTCTTCTAACAGTGCATCGATTGCATTGCTAATAATGTTCATAAATACTTGATTTAGCTGTGCTGGATAGCATTCAATTAGGGGCAAATCTCCATATTCATTTATTACTTGAATCTCGTGCTTAAGCCGATTATTTAATATCAATAATGTACTATTAATTCCTTCATGAATATCGACTGATTTCATCTCAGATTCATCAAGGCGAGAGAAGTTACGCAAAGACACCACAATTTGCCGAATCCGGTCAACTCCCATCCTCATTGAGGACAGTAGTTTTGGCAAATCTTCAGCAAGGAAGTTCAACTCAATCATTTCAACTTTGTCTTGAATTTCAGGAGTTGGATCGGGGTAATGTTGCTGATAGAGTTCTACTAATTCAAGCAATTGTTGAGTGTAATCGTTAGCGTAACCCAGGTTGCCATAAATGAAGTTGATGGGGTTGTTAATTTCGTGAGCCACCCCCGCTACCATCTGCCCCAAACTGGACATTTTTTCGGCTTGAATTAGATGTGTTTGGGTGCTTTTGAGGTATTGGAGTGCTTGTGTAAGTTCCTGAGTCCGTTCCTCTACTCGCTGCTCTAGCGTCTGACGAGCTAACTCTAGTTCATGGGTATACTCTCCGACCCATTGAACCAACTGATTGAGAGAAATTGCTAACGACCCCACTTCATCCTCAGTTTTAACAGTCGCTTGCAGCTCAAAATTTGCTTCCTGGGTGACTCGCTTGGCAACTTGAGTCAAACTTTCGATGGGACGAGCGATCGCACGACTGGTAATGAGCGCTAGAGCCACTGCCATTGCCACTGACAACAGCATACTTACAGCAATAATTTGCAGTCTTAATGTTTCTGCTTCTTCAACCCTTTGATTTGCTTGTGCCCGTTGAAATTCAGCACCTACTTTGAATTGGGATAAACTTTCTGAAAGGCGGTCAAACTTAACAGTGATATCAGTTGCTGATTTTCCTCTAATAAAAGTTAACAACCGTTGCTGTGCTGCTGGAATATTTTCTGGTGTTAAGTTAGGGGGATCGATTTGCTGCCACAGAGACTGCATCAGCCCAGCATAAGCCTCTGTGTTCGTTTCATAACCCTGTAATAAATCCTTTAGATTTGTGGTGTTTCTGACTAAGTTACGAGGATGAGTTTCTATGAAAAATTTAAAATTAGAGATGAGTTTCTTAACCCGATTAACATCACCCAAAAATTTAGCCGTTTCATAGTCAAACCAGATTGACTCTCCAAGAATGATGACCAGCCGTTGAGGATGTGACTGTACCGCATTAACAGCATTTTCTAAATCACTCAGGAGATGTTGTTGCCTATTGGCAATCTTCATCTGTGTCTGAGCCTGTTTTTGGTAATAGTCTCCAGTGACTAGCCCAATAGCTGTCCCAAAAACTGCTATCCCAATAGCCAAGGAATAGCCGTAACCAATTTTTTTGGCTATACTCAACCGTTGGATCTTGGCTGTTATCCCGTTTAAGGACAATTTTGAAATGTTGCTTTTGTTATGTAAATTTAGATGCAACAGCGAAAACATAGCCTTCCAAATTTCCCTATGAAAGTGTATGATGTTAAAAAACATCGATATTTACGCTATAACTATCGTTCATTTAGTTATAATTTACTGAACAAAACTACCTTGTCCAACAAGTTTGTATACCTCACGAAATTGGTTGTAATCAACATCATTAGCTGAAACTAGCTTCGACCCTTGAAACTTTCCTTCTTCAACGGATAAAAGACTTTGGAGCAGTTTATCTTGATTTTTCATCATGCGATCGCCTATTTTTTTGACAACCCGTGAATCTAGCTTACTACTAGCAACAAATAAATCATTGGGGAAAAACGCTCCTTTCTCTATCAGTGGCAACGCACTTTCAGATAAGCCTTCATCCTTCAGAAATTTCTCATACTTGACAGAGGAACCCCCCCAAGCATCAACTTCACCCTTTTGTAAGGCGGGTAATCCCTTACTGCCTAACATGAGGATTTCTAGGTCAGATTTAGGGTTTAGTCCAGCATCAATTAGCAGTTTTGTCGGGCCAAGATGACCACTCGTTGAGCCAACCTTCCACATCGCAATTTTTTTCTCTTTCAGCTGTGCTACCGATTTTATCTTGTTGTTAGCAGAAACACAGATGACTGGGTAATAGTTCAGTCTCGTAATCCCAATGATGGGAACTGCATTCGTCCTGGCACTCATTACCACATATTCTGAGGGGCCTGTGAAAACAAAGTCTACCTGATCTGACTGCAAAGCGGCAGCAGCAGCTATATAGCTTTCAAAAGGGACAAACTCAATTTTCTTTTCCAATACCTCCTCTAGCGCAGTACGCAGTCCTCCATAATCGCGCTGCAACTGTTCGAGACCCTGAGTATCTGTCACTGTAAATCGGAGTGTATCAGGGATGTCTGCATCTAAATTGGAAGATATACTCTTGGAATTACTTGTTGCCGATGCACAGCCTGCAATTAGTAACAGGAAGTAAGAAAGGAAGTTGCGTCGTTTCATCTTTTTGTGCAACTGTGGAAACAGTTTATCTATTTAGCAGTATAACAATATGAATTTGGCTTATATTCTAATTAATAATAGATTATGTTAAGTTTAAGGTTAAAAAATAACTTAAGGTATTGTTACTTACACGACGTATAGAAATCCTATTTGAGTTGTGAGCCAGCTCTTCAGCTCCTTGACTTCTTTAAGAAGCCGGAAAGCTTGCCTTCATGAATCATTTAGAAATGCTATATACTATCAACTTTTGGATTGCCAAATATTTTTACAAATTGTCAAACTATTAACGATGCAGGTGAATGGCTTTAGCATGATGTTGATAAGCTGTTGCGCTTTTAAATTACGTTAATAGAATTACCTTTGTTTTTAAGCTTACGCTCCTACTTAATAATCAACTCGCCTTCATTTAAAAGTCGATGTAATAAATACTCAAGTTCTTCAATAGAGGTGAAAAGACGATTAGCTACATATTCTTTTGCCGAATGCCACACTAATTCAATTAAGTTATAATCTGGACTATATTCTGGGAGGAATTCCAAATGAATATTGGGCATTTCTTCTTC
>NZ_JACJOK010000045.1:0-5155 GCF_014695505.1 Trichocoleus sp. FACHB-90 | reverse complement strand
ACGAAGAGGTTATGGGTTTAGAAACTTCAACAATTTCAAATTAAGAAGTTTTCTGACTTGGCATTTTGCCAGCTAATTTCAGTTTATTTTACATACCATGTTCGGTAGAGCCGGATAAAGTAAAGGCGTTGAAGTTAGCGATCAACGGACGATCTACAGGCGATCTACACGCTACCTGTTGTGTCGAATTCTGAGTGTAAAGCGATCGACGGGCGATCTACAGACGATCTACGAGCGATCTAACGAAGGAATAAAAATTATGGCCAGAAAAAGGATTCAAGCGTACCTGGATTTAGGAAGTTCAGCGACCAAGGGAGTGTACTGGTCCGGGGGAAAATTTCATTGGTTGTGGATGCTGCCGCAGTGTAACTTGATGAGTTCAATGCAAATACAAAGGCTGCGGTCAGATTTGGAGGAAGCCAAACCGGAGTCAAGCGCTTTTGTGCAGCTAGGGGAAAAAGTGTATTCAGTAGGAGCGCTAGCGCGTGCGTTCTCTGGGGACAGTGGGATTGTTTTGCCCAAAAAGGAAAGAGCAGTTTACAAGGTGCTGGCGGCTATTGGAGTGATGGCTCTACATGAGGGAGTGGGTGACGAATTTGAGTTGGACTTGGGGGTGGTGCTGCCCTTGGCAGAATATTGGCAAGACCGGGAGAAGTTAGCGGCTGCAATCAATGAAGCGGCAGCGTCTTTCGGATTCAGGGGGCGATCGCTATCTGTGCATCTGGGAACGGTTCAAATGCGTCCAGAAGGGGTGGGGCTGTACATAGGACGACGAATACAGCTGTTAAAGGAAGATGTGGATGTGACGACCAAGGTGATTACAGTTCTAATGTTTGGGCATCGCAACCTGAGCATTTTGACGTTTGATAAAGGATCGCCCCCCACAGAATCGAACTCCTCAAGTCAGGGACCGGGGTTCGTTGAGTATTTGAAGCAGGTAGCAGCAGAATGCTCCTTTGTAGCACCGGACGATCCGGCGTTACTGGAAGCGATTTTGTCTGGGGCAGACCAAATGCGGGTGCAGGGAAGATCAGAAGTGTTTCCGATTAAAGCAGCCAAGGCTCTGGCGCTGGAATATTACTTGCAAAAGGTAGGAGACTTTCTGATTCAGCATCTGCCATCTGTGAATGGTGAGTTGTTGATATCGGGGGGAGCAGCTTATCAGATGCGAGAGCAACTAACCAAGTGGTTCAAAGACAGGAGTATGCTCTCGTCCGTTATTTGGTCGGACGCCCTTGTCAAAGAATTTGAGTATTTTCTGCCAGGTGGGACATCTACGGTAGATGCAATTCGATTGGCAGACGCATTTGGGTTATTCAAGGCGCTGACCGAAGCGAAGGCTATGAACAGAGCAGCTGCGTAGGGTGGGATAAAAAGCAATGCCACGATCTAAACAAATTAGACCTTGCCTTGTAATTGATTCCAAGGAGGATGAGGTGCTGGCTGATTATTGCCAAAATCCCCCCCACCCGTACCATACGACAGCGGAATTAGTTCGTCTGGCGCTGGAATCTTTCTTTTTACCGTTAGCGGCTCAGAGTGCGGGGATGGAAAAAGATGTAGTGGTTGAGTTAGCGATCGCTGCTGTCAGCAGGTTGCAAGCTCAGGTAGAGGAGATTGCCAGAAAGTGCGGTTTGGGACGGACACAAAGAAATGAAGCTCCTGTTTATTCATTTGTTGGTGAAGATATGAACTCTGTGGCTTCTAAAGAAGTTGCAGCTATGCCGAGCGAGGTGAGTGAAGAAAAGGTGAGTCATCCAAGTTGGGAAGCGCAAGATCCGTATGGAATGTGACGAGAGATTGGATGGTCGGTCGCTTGCATTCCAATCGCACGTATCAGACGCTCGCGTTTCTTGAAAACTTAGATTTGGAGCAAAAGTCAAATGAGTACCAAAAAGAAAGCAGACATCAAACATTTAATTCATTTAGTTGGGGGAGAGAAAGGCGGCGCAGGAAAGACGCTTTTCGCTAGAACGATGATTCAGTATTGCCTTGATAGGAGAGTAAACTTCCAAGCCGTAGAGGCGGATCTTAGTAATCCGGATGTGGCGGATGTTTACAAAGGGTTGTGCGAAGTGGCGCAGTTTAGCGATGATGAAAGACTAGCGAAGGAAGCGGATAGGATTTTTGAATGGGCGTTGGAGAAGTCCATAATCGTCAATCTACCGTCACAATCTTATAAATTTGTAAAAAGGTGGATTGAAAAGAATGATTTGATTGAGTTAGGGCAGCAAAATGGGATAGGCTTTGTACACTGGTTTGTTTGCACTAGCGGGCATGACAGCGTGCAGCTCTTTTTAACTTCTATCCAACAGTTCCAGGGCAAAATTCCTCATATCTTAGTAAAAAACATGGGATTGCGAGATGACTGGAAAGCGGTGGAGGATAGTAAAGAATTTAAGAAAGTAACCGGACAGTTCAAGCCTCATAGCAGCATTGAATTTCCCAAACTGGATTACTTTGAACGCGACACAATTGATAGAGAGCGGTTGAGATTTGACGAAGCAAAGGAATGCAAACAATTCGATTTTGGAATTGTTAATCGCCAGCGGGTTCATAATTTTCTCAGGGATGCTTATGCACAGATAGACATAACTAAGCTGTTTGATGGTGAGGCTAAGAAGCCTGGTCTAGACAACAATTCTTCCGATACTCCCAGCAAGCAGGCTTCTTCGGGGGACGATCCTGTTAAAAACCCAGAAGCTGCTTAGAGGGGGAAGGATGACCGACTCTGAATTTAAGACGAGAATATTGCTAGACGCTGCCTTGGAAGGGAAATCAGACGACTTCCGGCGCAAGGTATTGGATCTGGTAGCCAAGGTTGACATCCGACAAAATGACCCACTGTTTCTGGTATTGATAGCGACGGGGAGACTGGAAGTGCTGCTGGAGGAAGCGCCCCAAGATTTGGAGCATCTCTTTGCAGGATGGACTCAAAGGATGGAGCGTACTTTTGATTTGGCGGGAAGCGCGATACTGGAGAACCAAAAGTTAGCGATCGCAAAGGCGGCAGGTGACTTAATTCGGACTGCTGAAAGGCAAGAAGCAAGACGCTTTTTTGGTTCCCTAATGCCAGCCGTGCTGGTGCTATTATCCCTTCTGGGGCTAGGCATCGGGATGGGAGCCACAATACCTCCCTATCTGCAAGGTGGGTACGTGAAAGAGACAAAGCTAACAGCGGACGAAGTAGACGCCCTGCGCTGGGCAAAATCAAGTGAAGGAAAGTTTGCTCGTAACCTGATGCGGTGGAATTCAGAATATTTAGACAATCTGGAATGCGTTAAAGATGTGAAGCGTCTGAATGTGGTGCTTCAACTTGGTTCAAAACCTGCCACCGATGGATTTTGTACGCTCTGGGTTAAGCCGCCAAAGGAGCGTCATTTCAAGGACTGAACGCTGGTGCGCTCTTTACCCCAAAGTTGACCAACTTGGTCACTTTATGCTTCCAAAACGTCTTGGACAAATTATGCTTTCGAGTTAGCTGAAAGGTAAATTTCATAAGAAGAGAAGAGCATTTTCATGCTTTGTTGCGAGTAGTTGTCATTGTCAGCTGCTCTAAACTACAGAAGTCACTGACAGTAATCGCAAGTCGCTTCGGCAGTGTTATTTAAAGTCTAAGTTTGCCACCCATTAAAGCAAGAGCTTACCGGACGCGAGGTGACAAGGCTGACGGTTACGAGAGTGCGATCGCTTCATGCGTGAGTTTGTTTAAACTATAACGCAAGCCGAAAGTGCTTTTTTAGAGGATAACTAAAGCCGTGAGCCATAGTTGGTAAATCTGTATATGGTAAGCTTTTCGTCTCAATGGAGAAAGGTTGTGCCTAACCTTAGTAACTTAAAGTCACATCGGCAAGCTTATGCTTCCAAATCATTTTATAATTCAGCAACACCCTGCTCCTATGGGAGTCAGTGAATGCTACGCAATACCTTGGCCTGCTGGCGGTAGAATTTCAAGCTACCCCATTTGGAAGCAAGTTCCGAAAGTCTGCATAATTACGGGCTAATAAGCGGTTGATCAGCTCTATTGCAGCTTTGCGAGTCTCTTCATCTCCACTTTGAAGGCTAGTAGATAGAATAGCGCGGCTTGATTCCTGCTCACCGTAAATCAACCATTTAGCACGGCTTCCGTCGGCTATTAAGCCCAAGCACTTGATTGCTTCCCTTGGTATGGAGAAGGCGATTTTTTCAAGGTAACAGAGAACATTTCTATCGTCATTAACGTCTTTGCTCAATTTGAGTACTTCCATTAACTGAGCGCTCGCCCATTTGTTCTCAAACTTGCCCGAAGTAAACCACAAGCCAAAAGTTTTCAGTTCCGATGTAGGGATTGCAGACGCTGACGAACTATAAATCATACCGATCCGCCATTCCCAAAGTCGCTGTAGCCGCTCAAGCAACTCAGGTGTCACTTCAGACTGGTTGTGAGAAAGCAACCATCCAAAGTTCCTCATAAAGCATTCTCGGTATAGCTCTGGGGCTTTTTCAAAAAAACTTTCAAGTAGTAGATCCGGCGCTCCAAGTTCCAGTTCCCCGTTCCAGTACAACTGGATCAAATGTTTAGGTAGAAGTTGGTCGAACTCGGACAGATACTGCGTTTCGTGAGTAGGCATACCAAGTCGCTCAATAGCTTGACTGTACTCCTCTCGCAAAATGGTAAATACATGAGTGTCAGCAGGATAGGAAGTAACGTAGCCTTCCCATGCTGCGGCGCGTAGCTCTTGAAGAGCCTGGTTTTTAGGAAAAATCCTCCCCAGATTCTTAGTTATCCAGTCCGAGTCAAGATTCATCAGATCGGTGAGGCATTTACCGTAAACAGAGCGGATTACAAGGGATGGATCTTGCTCTGGGTCGAGATGGCGTTCAAGAACTTTCCACACTTCAGGAATCTCGTCGAAGTCTCGCGCTGCTTGGTTCTCACGCTCCTCTTCTTTCTGTAAGTGCTGTTTCACCCAAAGGGCATATTGGACGACTGTATGCATTGCCTTGCCACGAACAGTGCTAACGGAAGCTTCGATAGGTCTTGCATTTGAGTAACGATACTGAGGCGATGTGCAACTTATCAATCTGCAATTAAACCATCGAACTGTAGAAGTGATCGACCACTGAGACGATTGAGAAAGCAACAGACTGTGTGAGCCAATAGCTTGCGGTTCAG
>NZ_JACJOK010000044.1:0-106448 GCF_014695505.1 Trichocoleus sp. FACHB-90 | reverse complement strand
TTTTTGTAGTTTCTCTACTTGCTCTCGATTGAGATAATTTTTCGCTGGCATCTTTCACTTGTTAGACTAAATTTATTTTCAGATTATACCCTATTTAAATGCTTAACAGCTTAGATGTTTCACAATCAGTTTGCTGCTGTTGATTATTTATAAATAGTGTTAAAGGTGAATTTTATTAATAAATTCTATCATTGCTTGTGTCATATTCTTCTTCCGCAAATGAATCAGGATACACCGCACAACAAAGCTAGATTTAAATCCGGGAAAAAGTCACTTTGGGGGATTTGCTCATATTCGTGTTCGTGTAAGCGATAGAGAAAAAGCTGTTTATTTTCCCAAAACCAAACTTCTGTGACCCCAAACCGCTTATATTTCTCTAATTTTTTAATATTCCCGCTGGTATAGGCTACTTCAATGGCTAAATCCGAGTAGTCTTTGCCTTCAGTTCCTCCTACGTAATAGGAAAGATCCGGTTCCACTGAAGCGCCTCTTTCCTCAGCTTCAAGGGTGACACTACCAGTGCCATAAACGTTTATTCCGATTTCAGCAAAGTAGAGAGCTAACAGCACTCCTAAGATAGTGCTGACAACTTCATAGGGTTCACGGATAGTCATAAGCTCAAGAGTTCCATTCGATAGTATCTTATTCGCTAGTTGAGCTGAGGAGAATGGCTTCCGTAACCACGGCTTATAGTGGAATTAGAAGTGTAAACGTTTGTATCAAATATCGTGACTTTCAATTGGCTTTCCTTGGTGCATCCTGTGGGTGGAGTGGCTGCGATCGCGCTAGCGGCTACTGCTGCAACTTATGGTTGGCGCTACCGCAATGCACGGCTGGGTAAAAGCGGTTTAGATGTGATGGAAACGTTCAATCTCCAAAAAATTCACAAAAAAGTAGGGATTGGGTTTTTGGCGATAAGTATAGGTGTGTGGCTTTTGGGTTGGGTGACGACGGCGGAATTCACACTTGATGACTTGCTTGCTGGTTCTCCTCACAATTTGGTTGGATTGGCAGTTGTTATTTTAGTAATTACTAGCGCAACGGTAATATTGCGCTTTCGCCGCAGTTCTTGGGCTAGCTCTGTGCATTTGACTCTCAATGGTTTAGTGCTATTGTTGCTAACGGTGCAACTGCTATCCGGATTAGGACTTGTAAATCAGTTGTTACCGTAGAATGATCGCTACAGAAGTGTTTGATTCGTAACGGCTGACACCCCAATGCTGAATATTCCTCAACTACTGGCTCAAGAACTTTCCCTCAAGCCTTCTCAGGTGCAAAACGCTCTGGAACTCTTGGCTGAGGGGTCAACAATTCCTTTTATTGCACGTTACCGTAAAGAGCGCACTGGCGAGATGAATGAAGTTCAGCTGCGCGATTTATTTGATAGATATGCTTATTTGACTGAACTGGAGGAACGGAAAGCGGCAATTTTGGAAGCGATCGCATCCCAAGGCAAACTTACCGATGAGCTGAAAACCGAAATCGAATCTTGTTTGCAGAAAACCGAACTTGAAGACCTTTACCTACCTTACCGAGCGAAGCGACGAACACGCGCCACAATTGCTAGGGAAAAAGGTTTAGAGCCATTTGCCGAGTTTATCAAGTCGTTGAACCTTCCCAATGCAAAGCCTGTGTCCCTGGTGGAAACGGCAGCACAGTATGTTTCTGAAGAAAAAGGAGTAAAAACTCCTGAAGATGCTCTTAAGGGTGCTGCTGACATTTTGGCAGAAGAAGTGTCAGAACGGGCAAACTTGCGATCGCATCTGCGAGAATATTTGCTGGAGGAAGGCGTTTTTGTCTCGCGCATCAAAGATGAACATCCCGAAGGTTCCACCAAATTTGAGATGTACCGAAACTATCAAATGCGGGTGACAAATATCGCGCCACATAATATGTTGGCACTGCTGCGCGGAGAAACTGAAGGAGTGTTAAATTTAGAACTTTCCTTCGATGAAACAGTTGTGATGTCCTATCTAGAATCGCAGGAAATTAAAACGAAAATTCCTGCAATTCGAGACTTTTATCGAGCCATGCTCAAAGATGCGTTCAATCGCTTGATGAAAACTTCTTTAATTAGCGAAGTGCGTTCCGAAATTAAAACTTACGCTGATGTTGAATCTATCACAACATTTGAAAGCAATCTGCGCGAGTTGCTGCTATCTCCTCCAGCAGGAATGAAACCGACATTAGCCATAGATCCAGGTTTCCGAACTGGATGTAAAGTTTCTGTACTTTCAGAAACGGGAAAATTTTTGGAGTATCAAACTATTTTTCCACACCAAGCCTCCGCACAGCGCACTCAAGCGGCACAAGCTATCAAAAGAATGATTGAAAAGCACAATATTCAGTTGATAGCTATTGGCAACGGTACAGCTGGAAGGGAGACAGACGAATTTGTTTCGGAAGTTCTCAAAACGATGGATCGCAAACCAGTTAAAGTGATGGTGAATGAGTCGGGAGCGTCGATTTACTCGGCTTCTGAGGTAGCGATCGCAGAGTTTCCCGAACTTGATCTTACCGTGCGCGGTGCCATCAGTATCGGTCGTCGCTTGCAAGACCCTTTAGCTGAACTTGTTAAAATCGATCCTAAATCGATTGGTGTGGGACAGTATCAGCACGATGTAGACCAAAAATTGCTGAAGAAAAAGTTAGATGAAACGGTAGAAAGTTGCGTTAACTACGTCGGCGTAGATTTGAATACTGCCTCAAAGGAACTTCTAACTTTTGTTTCTGGGATGACACCAGCAGTGGCGAAAAATATCGTCAACTATCGTAATGAAAATGGTGCATTTAAAAATCGGCGACAACTTTTGAAAGTGCCAAAATTGGGGCCAAAAGCATTTGAACAAGCGGCTGGCTTTTTGCGAATTCGGGCTGGCGACAACCCGTTAGACAATACAGCAGTGCATCCGGAAAGCTATAAAGTGGTGGAAGCGATCGCTAAAGATTTAAATACTCCTTTAGATCAGATAACGCAGATTGCAGCAAAGCTCAAGTCGATGAACTTGAAAAAATACGTCACCGAAACAGTAGGCGAACCAACTCTACGCGATATTATTAGCGAATTGGAAAAGCCCGGAAGAGATCCGAGAGAACAATTTAAGTATGCAACTTTCAAAGAAGGTGTCAAAGAAATCAAGGATCTCACCGTAGGTATGGAATTAGAAGGAATTGTGACGAATGTAGCTAATTTCGGTGCATTTGTTGATATTGGCGTTCATCAAGACGGTTTAGTGCATATTTCGCAATTAGCAGATCGATTTGTTGACGATCCTAAGAAAATTGTCAAAGTTGGACAAGTTGTGAAAGTGCGAGTGCTAGAAGTCAATGAGAAATTGAAGCGAATTAGCTTGTCAATGAAATCAACAGGTTCCGTAAATAGCGGACGTGGTGGGAGATAGCAGTTTATTTCTTGTTCCCAGGCTTAGCCTGGGAATGCTATTAAGTCGGTAGACATTAACGGTGTATTTAATTGGGGTTACTCATACGGCGCTAGTCCTTAGTCTTGTTACCCAATATTTTAAGCTTGCCGCGCTACTACTTGCTTCTGCTTAATTACCTATTTGTTTCTATCGTCACATTCCATGTATCTAAAGTCGTACCAACAGTTTGATCCAGACCTGTCAAAGCATTGAGATAGGCAATAATTGCAGTAAGCTCTCTGTTTCTTGCTTCTACTAAGTTATTTTGAAAAGTCACCACTTGGAAAATTTCCCCTCTTCCCAATTTCAACCTTTCTTGTTCTATCTGTAATTGTCTTTCCGACAACTCCCTTGCTTGTTGGGCAAGCCTCACCTCCGAAAGTCTGAGATTCACATCTCTAACCCGGTCGGTTACTTGAATTTCTATACTTTGACGCAGATTTTCTAATGAATTATTTGCTTGGAGGAAGTTTACCCGGCTTCGCTGAAAATCTCGTTCTGCTGTGCGGTCGCCAAAAGTATGAGAAAAGACTAAGCCAGCAGCCAATTGTGAGGTGCTACTTACAGAGTTGTTGTACCTTGCATCAAAATCTAAGTTTAAGCGCCTGTTATTATCTGCTACCAACTGGTCTAATTTAGCTATTTCTAAGCGGAGTTGTGCTTGCAAATAATCAGGTCTATTTTGAAAAGCTACTGTTTTTAGTTTATTTAATTCTGGAGATACTGATGATAATACAATTCTTTCTACTGCCACAATATCCAGATTCTGTCCGATGTCTAAGATATCAAGCAAAGCTAACTTGGTAGAGGCAAGAGTATTTTGAGCAGCTAATAAACTAAGTTCTCGGTTAGCAACTTCTGTTTGACTTTGAACAATTTCAACTGGCGCTATTCTACCAGCATCAATTAAGGCTTGGTTAATCTGTAAGATTTGGCGGGCGCTTTCCAAGGAAAGCCGCTCGATTTCAAGTTGTTCTTGCGCCTGGAGCAAATCTCGATAGCCTAGAATAGCTGAGGTAATTGTATTGATTAGGGTAGATTTTAAAGCTTGAATATTGGCTCGTTCATCGAGTCGAGCAATTTCAATCGAAGCTCTATTAACAGCAGTTCCAGCACCTCTTAGTAGGGGTTGGGTAAAACGGAGTTGGAGATTTTGTCCAAGGATGTCGTTATTTATATTATCAATAAAATTATTTCCATTTGAGGTCTGGGTGTGAGTGTCCCAGCCAAAACTCAGCCTAGCTCCGGTAGGAATATTTACAGAAACAATTGCCCCAAGACCGAGATCAGCACTGGTTGATGTATTTGCCCCAGAACCGAAACGCTCAATGTTAAAAGATACATTAGGTCTAAGGTTAGGGATAAATTTATCTTCAGCTACTGCCAAGTTTTGTCTTTGGGCTATTCTTTCAAGATAGGCGTTTTTGATATCTGTGTTGTTCTGCACGGCTAAAATGACAACATCAGCGAGGTTTAATTGAATTCCTGGCTGAGGTGTTATTGGTTCTGGCTGGTTCGGTTTTTGTGTAGTTTGAGCGAATAAATTTGCTAGTTTTGTTGTTTTAGATGCAAGTAAATCTGAGGATTGGGGGTTAATATTGGTTGCCGATGGGAAGTCAACAAATTGCCTCGAAAGAGCGGGAAGTGGGCTAGAGGGATGCTGTAACTGGATATCAAGAGGCGTTAGGCTATTTTTGGTTTGGAGTTGGGGATCAGGCGGAATAGGGAACAGCGTTTGGGACATACGCAAAGCGATCGCATCTGGCTTTCCTCTTTGCTGTGGTGATTGGGGATTGACGCTATTGTGAGTTTTAGCCCCAATCCATAGGGGCGCGCGCCTAGAGGCGATCGCAACGCTAGACGCAGCCTTAACCTTAGCAGTAGGTTGTACTGTTGTCCCATCCGGTTTAAAAGCCGCAGCCAGCGTCATAGCCGTGCCAAAAATTGTCACCAGAAGCAGACAAGCACTGCCGAGCCAGGAACTAACTGGCGGCAAAAAATTGTCGAGAGAATCTGGATGTTGAGAAATTTGGCGATCGCGCTTGTACATAATAACTGATAGCTTTTAGCCAGTTGATTTTAGATTTTAGATGGAACAATTGGATGTTTAATTCAAAATCCTTTTATCCAGCTTGTAGCCCAAATAAATCTACTAAGAGAATCTAGGCGATAACGTGTGGTTCACCCTACGAGTTACGCAACGCTTTCACTGGATCGAGTTTGCTTGCTCTTAAAGCAGGCCCAAACCCAGCACCCACTCCCACCAGCAGAGCAGATCCTAAAGATAAAATTGCTATGCGTTTCTCAAATTGGTAAGG
The DNA here is from genome assembly GCF_014695505.1 of Trichocoleus sp. FACHB-90. Taxonomy (NCBI): domain Bacteria; kingdom Bacillati; phylum Cyanobacteriota; class Cyanophyceae; order Leptolyngbyales; family Trichocoleusaceae; genus Trichocoleus; species Trichocoleus sp. FACHB-90. The sequence goes on along the minus strand of NZ_JACJOK010000044.1, from coordinate 100,708 downwards.
CAACTTAAAAGTCTCAGCGACAACAGTTGTCAACCCATGCACCGAGACAATGGCAGCACTTCCCCCGAATAAACTCAAGATTGCTGCTTCTAAAATGAATTGCAGCATGATATCTCGTCTAGTTGCGCCAATTGCCCGCCTTAAACCAATTTCTGGGGTACGCTCCATTACGGCAGCGATCGTAATATTAGCAATCCCAACACCACCAATTAGCAGCGAAATTATCCCGACTGCTGTCAGTCCGCGTGAAGCAAGTTCCAGAGTTTGCTTTTGCTCAAGGATCTTCTCCACATTGTTATAAGCATAAAATCGTTTGTCCGGGAAGCGCTGCTCTAACAGCAGCTTTGCTTGCTCTTGCAAATCTTTCAATTTTTCCAGCTTATAAGGGCGCAGTTGGAGAGAGCCAAGATCGCGGCTACCAGAGAGAGCGTGGTAAAACGACATTGGCACCAGTAGCTGCCCTTCCGGTTCCTCATCGCGGGGATTAGTCGGCACCACCCCCACAACTACATAAGGTCTTCCGCCGACATAAATAGTCTCTCCCACCGCCTCCTGACCCTGAAAAAGTTTGTCTAGTAAAAATTGATCGATCACCGCCACAGGGCGATAGTTTTCAAAGTCGGCAGGGGTGAAGAAGCGTCCCGCTAGCAATTTCTTCCCAGAGGTGAGAAAAAAGTCTTCCGAAACAGGTGTCATGGAAGGTTCAGCTTCTTGATCCTGAAATATGGTTGACGAAGGAGGATAGACCCAACTGGAGGCACTGATTGCCCGCACGCCGACTAGACGCTGGCGCAAAAATTCCATGTCTTCCAACTTCAGCTCCCCTTCCACAAAGATTCTGACTTGAGGCGCGTCTCCCTCTGCCAGTTGCTGGGCAATTACAGCTCTACTGATATTGCCAACTTCAAGCGTGGCACTAACCGCCGCTACACCCATGAAAACGCCCACGCTAGTGAGGACAGAACGTAAGGGGTTGCTGCGTAGGGAGTTAAGGGTGAGAGCGAGTAGGTCGAAGGGGGCGAGGCTCATGCCAATTGTGGATTTTGGATGCTCTTGATGTCGGATTTTTTCCTGGTTCCAGAGACTGGGAACCAGAAAAGGGAGGCGATCGCCTCTTTACTTTATTCAGATAGTGAGGCACACTAGCGATCGCATCCAGTGATCGCTCTCACACCCGGCAGAGTCGTTCAGAGACGAGCAATGGGGCAAAGCCAAGAGCCTAGGCATTTTCAGGCTTTATTTATTAATGAAATAATTTCTCAATCTCCCTCTTTTGATTCTTGTTCGGCAGTGACAGGCATTCCTGGCTCTAGCTCAGAATCAGGGCTTGGAAGCACAATTTTGTCACCTGGGCGCAAGCCAGAAGTCACTTCCACCTTAGTTACATCCTCTAGCCCCAAAGTTACGTTTCGTTTTTGCGCTTTGCCAAGGCGATCGCGTACCCAGACAAACGGTTTACCTTTAGAACGCTGAATGGCTTCCGTATCTAACACCACCACGTTTTTCCGCTGATCCAAAATGATTTCGACACTGACCTGAGAGCCTGGGATCAGCTTGCGGGTCGGCTGATCCATCTTGACTATTGCAGGTACGGTGACTTGCCCAGATTGGCTTTCTTGCTGCTCATCGCTGTTAGCGTTAGAAGCGATCGCCTGCGGATACAAGCTCAACACTCGTCCTTTAAATATCTGCGAATCGGGGCCAATCACGCTAATCCGAGCAACTTGGTTTACCTTCACCTTGGCAGCATTCAGGGTGGAAAGATTCAGTTCCACCAGTTCTTGCGAAGGGTCGCCCAGAGTCACCAAGTTATCACCCAAATTTACCCCGTTCCCATTTTTGACCATGATGTTGAGAACTTTACCCGCAATTGGCGCACTCACAATGTTGTTTTGCAGTTGCTGCACCAGACGTTCTAGATCCAGCTTCAGGCGCTGAATTTCGCTGGTAGTGGTGTTAACATCTGACTGAGCCTGACGCAGTTCAGATTGAGCAGCTGCAACCTTGTCTAAAAATTCCTGCTGGGAAGTTTGACCCTCCTGCTTCAAGCGCTGAAGTTCCAGGGTACTCGTATTCAGCGCTAATTGAGCATCGCGCAGGGCTGATTCAGCGGCGCGGACTTGTTGTTTTTGATCCTGAAGTTCTTTTCCCGGAATAAAACCTTTTTCAGCCAAAGCTTGCAACTGCTGGAGTTCCCCAGCTGCTGCTATTAGCTTTTCCTGTTCTTCAGCAATTTTTTCGCGGTTGCGGACTATTATCAGTTCCTGTGTCCGCATCTCTGCTTGCTTGTTGGGACGATTCTGGAGTTCCCGTTGGGCAGCATTTAGCTTTTCCGTCGCTTCCAGAACTTTCTGGCGGTTTCTCTCTAGGGTGAGTTCCTGTTTCTGAATCTCCAGCTGCTGGGCGGCGAGGCTAGTTTGTTGATCTCGGTTACGCAGAACAATCAGTTTTTGGCCAGATTTCACGCGATCGCCAAGCTCCACTAACACTTGCTCCACGGCGCTTTCTGCTGGAGACTTCAGGGTTTGTTGACCGCCTAGCTTCACTGTACCGCTCTCATTGATTTTATTCTCAACGTTGCCTCGCTTGACGGTAAGTAGGCGCACCTCAACCGGATCTGGTGAGCGATTCAGCAGCTTTGCATAATCTACCCATCTTCCAGCGCTCAAGATCGCCAAAACTCCAACACTTGACCAGACAAGCCATTGAACACCCTTCTTAAATTCTTTTTTACCTTGTTGTTCCATGCTCAATCTTTTGCCTGGTCAGCTTGCATATGTCTCACCCACAGAAGTTACAAAGCCGCATAACCCCTTCTCTAGTTAGGGAGAAGGGGTTAAGTAAGGGATAAGGAGTTTAAAAATTTGGATGCACCCGAATTTCAATGTCACTGATGATTTATCTACCGCTACTATATTTCACTGTAACAGCCCCGTAAAACTTACTTTTCGCCGCACTGCTGAATTAGTTTGGCGACTAGACCAGTCCATCCGGTTTGATGACTTGCGCCGAGTCCTGCACCGTTATCGCCATGAAAATATTCATAGAAAAGAATTAAATCGCGCCAATGCGGATCTGTTTGCAATATTTCCAAATCCCCATAAACAGGGCGCTGACCAGATTCATTTTCCAGAAAAATTTGGATCATCCTTTGGGATAATTCGGTGGCAACTTCCCAGAGGTTCATCATTTGCCCCGAACCAGTCGGACACTCGATTTTGAAATCATCGCCAAGGTAATGATGGAATTTTTGCAGGGCTTCAATAAGCAGATAATTGATGGGAAACCAAATAGGGCCACGCCAGTTGGAATTACCCCCAAATAAGCCGCTGCTAGATTCTGCTGGTTCGTAATTCACACAGTAAGAATCTCCATTTACATTGAAAATGTAAGGATGTTCAGCATGAAATTTGGAAACCGAACGAATGCCGTAATCGCTAAAAAATTCTTTTTCATCAAGCATTCTTTCTAAGATGCGGCGGAGTTTACCACTATAAGCGATCGCAAGTAATCTTCTAGCACCCACTCCCGGCGTTTCCATACAAGCCACATTTTTTTTCAGATTGGGGCGATTGTGAATAAACCACTCCATTCGCTGTTTAAAACCAGGCAACTGCTCTAAAGTTTCTTCTTCTATGACTTCCACTGCCAAAAGTGGTATTAATCCCACCATCGAACGCACTTTCAAGGGTATATAACTGCCATTGGGAGAATGCAGCATATCGTAGTAAAAACCATCAGTTTCATCCCACAGCGATTCCTCTTTTTCGCCCATCTGGTTCATCGCATCGGCAATATAGAGAAAATGTTCAAAAAACTTGCTGGCGATGTCTTCATAGGAGGGATTTTCTATTGCTAATTCTAGCGCGATCGCTAACATATTTAGACAGTACATTCCCATCCAGCTAGTACCATCCGACTGCGACAAATGTCCCCCCGTGGGCAGTTTCATATTTCTATCGAAGACACCAATATTGTCCATCCCTAGAAATCCGCCCTGAAAAACATTCTTTCCTTCAATATCTTTGCGGTTCACCCACCAGGTAAAATTAAGTAGTAACTTTTGAAAAACGCGCTCTAAAAACTTTTTATCAGCGCGACCATACATTTTTTTCTCAATGTTATAAACCCGCAACGCCGCCCAAGCATGAACAGGTGGATTTCCATCGCTAAAATCCCATTCATAAGCTGGTAATTGACCGTTGGGGTGCATATACCATTCTCGCGTCAATCGCTGTAGTTGTCGCTTGGCAAAGTCTGGATCAATTATCGCCAGTGGTATAACGTGAAATGCTAAATCCCAAATTGCAAACCAAGGATATTCCCATTTATCAGGCATGGAAATAATATCATCGCTGAAAAAATGAATCCAATCATGGTTTCTGATACCTTGTCGCGGTTCTGGTGGCGGTAATTCACCAGGATCTCCTTTTAGCCATTCCTCGACAACATAGTAATAAAATTGCTTGTTCCACAACATTCCCGCGAAAGCTTGGCGTTGCACGTTGCGCCTATCTTCTGTCAGCGAACAGGAAGAAGCAACACGCTGGTAAAATTCATCAGCTTCCCGTTTTCGAGTTTGAAAAATACTCTCAAACTGGGCGTCAAATGGTGCGGCTAAATCTGCGCGATCGCTCAACCGCGATTTGACAACTTTAGTTTCCCCCGCACCAACATTTAATAAATAGTGTGCTGCTACCTTAGTTCCTATTTGATTAGGATTAACAGCATCTTTCTTACCTTCAACAATATAATTGTTAATCCCATCTTTCACGTAGGGCGAGGAATTATTAACGCCAAACAATCTCTCCTTATTAGTTTCGTTTTCTGTAAACAGCAGTTCCGGTTCTCCCTCAGAATATAGCCAACGTCCCAGCGTTGCTTCCGAGGCTTCTACAATACTTAAACCTTGATCGTTTTTGAGCTTTTTTATCCGGGGCTTTTCATCAGCCTGATTCCAAGACCACGTATTACGAAACCATAGAGTAGGCAAAAGATGCAGACTCTTGGCTTCTTTTCCCCGGTTAACTACACTAATTTGAATTAAAATATCTTCTGAGTCAGCTTTAGCATATTCGACAAAAATATCAAAATAGCGGTTTTCGGCAAACACCCCTGTATCAAGTAATTCAAATTCTCGATCTTGATAACCTCTACATTTATTTTCTTCAACCAGTTGGGAATAAGGAAATGCTTGATGCGGATATTTGTAAAGACATTTCATGTAAGAATGGGTAGGAGTGTTGTCAAGATAAAAATAATATTCCTTGACATCTTCTCCATGATTGCCTTCCTTTCCTGTTAACCCAAAAATCCTTTCTTTAAGAATGGGATCTTCACCATTCCACAGCGCGATCGCAAAACAAAGTCGCTGATGATTATCCGAAATCCCCGCAATACCATCTTCCCCCCACCGATAAGCACGGGAACGCGCATGATCGTGAGGGAAATACTGCCAAGCAGCGCCATCGGGACTGTAATCTTCGCGCACAGTTCCCCATTGACGTTCGCTTAAATAAGGCCCCCAACGCCGCCAATAAGCCTGGCGATCGCGATCTTCTTCTAACCTCTTTTCTTCTTCAGTCATATTGTTTACTAGCAATGAAAACTAAGACTTTAAATTTGAAACCCGCGCAGGCGGGTTTAGTATGTATAGCCGCGAATAAGATTCGCCACTTATATTTTTACTAATTTTTCAAGTTAGATGCCGAATAATCCGACAAGGATTTCCCACAGCAACGACATTCGGCGGAATATCTTTTACAACCACACTACCAGCACCGATAGTAGTATTATCGCCAATAGTCACCCCAGGACAAATAATAGCACCGCCTCCAATCCAAACATTATTACCAATTTTAATCGGTGCAGCGAGTTCCAAACCACTTTGACGAATTTCTCGGTCTGTTGGGTGATATGCGGTGTAAATTTGCACATAAGGGGCGCATAAAACATCTTCACCGATATGAACAGTATTGCCGTCTAAAATTACACATCCATAATTCATGTACAAGCCGTCGCCAGCGTAAATATTGCTACCATAGTCGCAATGAAAGGGAGGAACAATTTCCACTTTTGCTCCCACCTTACCGAATAAGTCGTTAAGGATTTGCGATCGCAATTCTGGCTGTTCCTCAGTCGTCGCACTGTACATTCTTAACAGACGACGCGCCCGCTTGCTATCAGCAGCCAGTTCCGGGTCAGAAGGCAGATATAACTCCCCTGCTAGCATCTTCTGTTTTTCCGTTTTTTCCACGGTGTCACTCCCTGCACTATATTTCAAGAGTAAGAAGTAAGAAGGCAAAAGTCAAAAGAAGGATGAAGAAGGAATACAACAATCTGTTTCCTTCTTCATCCTTCTTTTGATTTTTATTTTATTTACAAATAGGTAGCGATCGCTTCTAGAAGTTCAGCACTTGTAAACGGTTTTGCTAGATAACCGTTTGCCCCCAAAATTTCTCCTTGCTGACGGACATTTTGGTGATTATCAGCAGTGAGAAAAATGAAGGTAATTGTGCCTGTAATCGGGTCAGAACGCAACACCCTCAAAACTTCGTAACCATCAAGTTTTGGCATTCTTACATCACACAAAATCAAATCGGGGACGAACTCTTTTGCCAATTGCACTCCCTTTTCGCCATTTTCAGCGCCAATCGCCGTAAACCCGCTTTCATCAAGAAGGTTCAAAATACTCTCGCGAATTAGTTCTTCGTCCTCAATTACCAACACTTTTGTCATCAGTTGCTATTTCTATTTTTTATTCCCATAGACGACAAAAGCTATGCTTAGCAATTCCCTTGCCAAAACTACTTAGAGCGGTTGTTTTATTTAAGATGCCAATATGCAAGAAACCTTATCTTGTTTCTGAGGACAAATCTGAGCCAATGCCCATTGATTTCTTGCTCTGCTTCAGCTGCTTCCAGAGACCCTTTATCTGGTCATAAGCTTCCTCTGGAGAAAGTTTGCCTCCAGTCTCTAGCGCCGAGATGTAAGAAACTTTCTGAGCAAATTCTTGCAGATTAGCATTAAAAGCTAGAAATTCCGGGGAAAAAGAGCCGTAGTAGCGGCTTTGAGGGTAGAGAAAGCTGTTTTTGCTCGCCCGCTCAGGATTTGTCATGGCTACCTTCTTATCAAATTGAGTTTATTGAGAAAATCTCTAATCATGCCACCTTAACCTAAGCTTAACCAAAAGTTCCCTACCCTAAGAGATAATTTTTACAAAAAGCAATACACAGCAGGGCTGCTTTGCCTTGCTGTGTAACGCCTGTGCTAATATTTTCGTTTTTTCGCTGATGGAAGCAATACCCACAAACTCCGAAGTCGGTGGGCATAAGTGGATAAAATACTACTGAGCGCTGGCGTTGCTAGTACCGCCAAGCGTGGCATAGCCAAAGGTGGCGTTAGCCATACGGCACCAAATAACAACAGATTTGAAGTTTGCCAGATTAATAGCGGCAGGAATTGGGTAGCGTTGAGTGCCGTTGAATTTATGTAATTTACCCAGGTTCACGTAGCCGTTTGAGTTTTGATAAGACTGCGGCGGCTTCTGTGATGCGTCTAAAATCACATGAAAATCAGGCCCTTGCTCGCTAGTCTTAAAAGACAAATCAAACTCTATATATCGTTGCCCATTGACGTTGATAATTCGAGCAGTTCCTCTGCAACAAAGATTCCAGGGTGAGTTGCCGGACGAGTTTGGGCTACAGCAATTCCATTTAAATTTGTTGAGAGATTAACTGCATTTAATAGTGTATTTCCTACAACTCCTGTGCCTACTTCAGAACCTACAAGAATTATGCCTAGTATTACCAAGTAGCAGATAAGTCTATTAGTAATTGCATATCCTCACAAGGATGCGATCGCCTTCTGGGGAGAAGTGACACCCAGATGCGATCGCACAAGAGGAAAATGGGCGATCGCCTTCTAGGAATAATGCTAGGGAAAGTGTCATAAACAGCTTGCGTAGCAGAATTAACCACCCCAGTTGGAATGTAAAAGCCATAACCCTTAGTGGGCGTATCCTGAAGGCTTTTCAAATTTATTCGTTTTTTCGGAATAGTTCGGAATGCGTAGGACTCCGTCCGAGGCGAAGCCATCGCTTACATCGTTCTTGTAGCAAATGTGTTACAAGTGGAACGTAGCAGGCGAGTCCAAGCACAGTCAATGGCAACAAATATCTTTGAGCATATGGCACAGAAGCGGTATTCAGTTCATCACCACAGCACTCCTTTGATGCGTTAAGCTGTCCGCGATATAAAATTGAATTAGTGAACATTCAAAATTAATATGAGACGTTTTTCCGTAATTTCCCTAACTCTGGCAGCTAGCGCCGCACTCATTTCCTCCCAAGTATTAGCAGCTATCTACAAAACAAGTCATCAGATGTCTGGTTTTTCAACGGATAGCCGTTACTATATATATCTGGAAAGTTATCGAAACGCGGCGACAGACGTTCCTAAAGCCAAACTACAAATTATAAATTTGCCGAGAAACACCTGCATTGAGAATGGCTGTTTAGAAACTGAATATACTGACGAAGCTAGGGAAACAGCCCCAAGTTTAACTACTAAATCGGCGGAAAATCAATTACTTAAGAAAACATCCGTTATTCGCTACAACTTGAAGCTAAATCGTCCGGCACCTGGAAGAAAATTGCCAGTCCTTTCTCGCAAAACTAACTCCGATGGCAGCGAAACTTATACTTTTATTTTGAATGATAAAAAGGAGAAATTAGAGGTTTTGATGCAGCAAAAGTATATCCCTTCAGTGGCATATGGAGGTAATGCTGAAGTAGATCGTGCTGCTTTGCGTCTTGAGGTAACTGCTAATTATCGCAAACGTACTCTTAGTACACTGAATAATTACCGCCAAAATGCTATGAAATATACGCTTAGGGAAGTGCGTCTAGCTCCCAATGGACGCAGCGTAGCGATTATTATGAATATGATGCAACCAAATGAACAGGGAGCGTTACAGACTACTTTGGTGCAGAGTTCTCCACTTTAAGTCACCCGGTTCTCGTTCCCAGGCTCCAGTCTGGGAACGACAGTAACCCAGTCCTCTTTCGTATAGGTTAGTTGAGCGTTAGTAAAGAATGAACTGAGTGAGAAAAAGTAGCGATCGCGCCTTCGTCCCAAGTTGCGCTACTCAAAAAGTCAATTTCGCAGCACATAACCAACGCCGCGCACGGTTTGAACTAGGCGCTTTTCGTTGTTTTCTTCGAGCTTCAGGCGCAGGTAGCTGTTCTCCTGCCAATGTGGAGTAAATAAAGATTGAGACTGAGCAACAATTCTACCATTCGGATTGCTCACCCATATTAGTAAATTGGGAGTTGTGCGGTTATCAATTGCTTTTTGCATCCCAGTTTGTACAGACATCATTTCACTGTACAATTCAATATCTCGCTCAAAGTGTTCGGCAATATGCTGAATATTCCTGCTGGGGAGCATTAATGAGAATCTGCTGCATTTTCCAAGTCGTCCAAACAGCAACGCTACTGACTCCAAAAATTGAAACAGCCGAGATACCTACTGTTAGACGAAACCGAAGTGAAAACGGATCAATGCGTTCCCTTATGTAGCTAATTCCCTTTTGATAGGCATTTATCAAACTCATTTATTAAAACATTTATTGCCACTCCACCTCGACTGATTACTAGCTTAGCCATAAATTCTGACAAAAGCCTGATGTTACTATAAATTAATCATAAAATAGTAGCAGTTTGATTTGATTGGTAAAAACTAACGAACTGCTCTTAGCGCAGTTAAGGTAACTCAACCTACACTCACTTTATAATTTTTAGCTTTAAAAGCAACCGTATAAGATAAAAATTGCGCTGTTTAGTTTTACAATGAGTTGACGAACCAAAATAAAGTAATCAATGAAAAAACCTCTTAAACTTCCTCAAAAACTAATGCTGCTTGGTTCAGGAGAACTTGGTAAAGAATTTACCATTGCTGCTCAACGTCTGGGTAACTATGTGATTGCCGTGGATCGATATCATAATGCTCCAGCCATGCAAGTAGCTGATGAGTCAGAAGTTATTTCCATGCTGAGTCCAGACCAATTGGAAAGCATTGTGCAGAAACACAAACCTAATTTTATTATTCCTGAAATTGAAGCCATCAGGACAGAAAAACTGATTGAATTTGAGCAGCGAGGTATGATAGTTATTCCCACCGCAACTGCTACCCATTACACGATGAATCGAGACAGAATTAGGGAACTCGCGCATCAAAAGTTAGGAATCAGAACGGCTAAATACGGTTATGCAACAACCCTGGAAGAACTGATTGAGGTTTCGGAAAAAATTGGGTTTCCTAATGTAGTGAAACCTGTTATGTCATCATCTGGAAAAGGTCAGTCGGTTGTTGAGTCTTCAGAGAAGATTCAGATGGCGTGGAAATATGCAATTGAAGGTTCCAGAGGGGACAGTCAAAAACTTATTGTCGAGGAGTTTATTCCCTTTGAGTTAGAAATTACCTTGCTAACAATTAAACAGTGGAATGGGCCGACAATTTTTTGTCCTCCTATTGGGCATCTCCAAGAAAGGGGAGATTATCGAGAGTCTTGGCAACCAGCAGTTGTTTCTGAAGAATTGCTTCAGGAAGCGCAAGCGATCGCGCAAAAAATTACTGATGCTTTGGGAGGCGCAGGCATTTTCGGGGTTGAGTTCTTTATCACCAAAGATTCAGTAATTTTTTCGGAGCTTTCTCCTCGTCCTCACGATACTGGAATGGTGACATTAATATCGCAGAACCTAAATGAATTTGAACTACATTTGAGAGCAGTTTTAGACTTGCCAATTCCTAAAATTGAACAGCTAGGAGCTTCAGCAAGTGCAGTAATATTGGCAAACAGAAATTCAAATTCCATAGCTTTTGTGGGAGTGCAAGATGCCTTATCAGAACCAGATGTAGACGTGAGGTTATTTGGCAAGCCTAATTCACGTCCGGGGCGCAGAATGGGCGTAACTTTGGCAAAAGGGAGAAATATTCAAGAAGCGCGGGACAAAGCAACTACCGCCGTCAGTAAAATCAAAATAGTCGATCAAGAGGATTTTGATGCTTAATTAGAGAAAAAATACAGCAAACAGAAAGAGTAAACTCCAAGGCGAACCAGCGAAGCCTCACAAGAGCAGGCTTTTTCTGGTTCCCAGGCTCAGCCTGTGAATGTTTATTACTGAGCCTCAGCCTCAATTAAAATAGGTTTCAAAGAAAGAGGAGGTAGAACCTCCAAATAAGGGTTTCCAGGCTGATACTGGGAACCAGAATATATGTAACAAATTGGGAGTTATTAAAGTTGAATAATCCAATATTTTCTGATATTCAAAATCATTGGGCGCAAGATTGTATTCAGCAGCTCTCCCAGCGGAATTTAATTAGTGGCTACCCGGATGGAAGTTTTCGCCCTAATGCACCAGTGACGAGAGCAGAATTTGCGGCACTGCTGCGGAAAGCATTTCCCAACGCCGCGCCAATACGTAATGCTATTACCTTTGTCGATGTGCCATCAAATCATTGGGCAAATCAAGCGATTCAAGCTGTATATCGGGCGGGTTTTTTGTCTGGTTATCCGGATCGAACTTTTAAACCAAACCAACAAATTCCGCGAGTGCAAACTTTTGTTGCTATGGTGTCGGGATTGAAGTATACCCCTACGAAAACACCTAGTGAGACAATAAAAAAGTATTTTGATGATGGGTTAGAAATTCCTAGTTATGCGATAAATGCGATCGCATCCGCAACCGAAAGATATCTTGTGGTTAATTATCCTAATGTTAGGCGCTTCAACCCCAACCAAAACGCCACCAGAGGCGAGGTAGCAGCATTGATTTGTCGTGCCTTAAAAATCTCTGGTGTGCCGTTACAGTACATTCTAGGGATGGAATTTATTGTCATTGGGGCGCAATTTGAAGAAGCTGATGCCTTTTCCGAAGGGATGGCACGAGTCAAAATCGGGGAAAAATGGGGCTATATTGACAAAACAGGTAAACTCGTAATCGCGCCACAATTTGATGAGGCTGATGCTTTCTCGGATGGAGTGGCACTGGTCAGACAATATAAGGCAAAGAGAGAGTAATGGAAACTCGTGGCGTTTGGATTACCAGCACAGATAGCAAAGTTTTGAATTCCCGGCAAAACATTGCCGAGGCGATGGATTTTCTCGCGCAAACGGGATTTAATGTCGTATTTCCTGTTGTTTGGAACAATGCTTATACTTTCTACCCCAGTAGAGTGATGCGGGAAAATTTTGGTGTAGAAATCGACTCGCGATTTGCTGGACGCGACCCCTTAGCCGAAATTATTATCGAAGCACGTCGGGTAGGAATTGGGGTTATCCCTTGGTTTGAATATGGATTCGCCTCTTCTTACAATCAAAATGGGGGCCACATCCTCGCAAAAAAACCTCATTGGGCTGGTCGCGACTTCAACGGCAATATTCTGAAAAAGAACAGTTTTGAGTGGATGAATGCGTTCGATTCTGAGGTGCAAGATTTCCTGCTGAACCTGTTACTAGAAGTTGCTAAAAATTATGATATTGATGGTATCCAAGGCGATGACCGACTTCCTGCACTTCCTAGCGAAGGTGGTTATGACCGGGGAACAAGCGATCGCTACTTTCGGCAGTTTAATCAAAACCCGCCGCAAAACTCCAGAGATCCGCAATGGCTTCAGTGGCGTGCAGATATTCTCACTGATTTCTTAACTCGTCTGTATCAGGAACTTATTAATGTTAAACCAGGCTTGATAATTTCGATGGCACCCAGTCTCCCCGGTTGGGCGCTTCAAGAATATCTGCAAGATGCTATAGCTTGGCTTGACCGGGGGCTGATCGATATGCTGCACCCGCAACTTTATCGCCGCGACTTCTTGAGCTACAAACAGCTAATTGATAGTATCGTCGCCCAGCAATTTACAACTTGGCAACTGCCTTTTTTGATGCCTGGTATCCTGTTAAAGGTGGGGTCGTATCGCATTAGTCCCGACTACCTTTTACAAGCGATCGCTTACAATCGTTCTCGTGGTATTCCAGGCGAGGTGTTGTTCTTCTACGAAGGTCTGCGGGAAGACAACGACGCTTTAGCTAAAGCCTTGCGTTCAGGCCCCTACGCTCAACCTGCACCATTTAAGCCCTCAGATTTAAAAAAGCTTGGCTTTACTGAGCGGAGAACTAGCGGCAAATATAGCTATATAGATAGTAGAGGAACAATCGTAAATCAGCCCCAATTTGATTGGGCTGATTCTTATAATAACGGGTTAGCGCCTGCAAAAATCGGCTACAAGTGGGGTTATATTGACAAAACAGGTAAACTTGTCAGCCGATTACAATTTGACCGCGCTGAACCTTTAGAAGAAGGGCTAGGATTAGTAAAAGTTGGCAACAGATATGGCTATATTGACAATACAGGGAAACTTTTAATTCTGCTGCAAGTTGATGATGCTGAATCTTTTTCCCAAGGGCTAGCAGCAGTTAAGATTAATAACAAGTGGGGCTACATTAATAAACTGTGGAATACTGTCATCCCTTTGCAATTTGATACCGCTGATAGCTTTTCTGAGGGGTTAGCATTGATAAGTTTTGGCGGCAAATACGGCTATATTGATACTGCCGGAAGGGTTATATCACCGCCGCAATTTGATGATGCTAAGTCTTTTTCCGAAGGGCTAGCGGCAGCAAAAATAGCTGGAAAATGGGAATATATTAATAAAACTGCTCAGGTGATAATACCACCACGATTTGAGGAGGCTGAATCCTTTTCTGAAGGACTCGCGGCGGTAAAGATTTCTGGGAAATGGGGCTATATTGACAAAACTGGGAAACTGGTAATTCCCACAGAATTTGATGATGCTAAGCCCTTTTCGCAGGGGCTGGCGCTGTTTAATATTGGTGGAGAGTGGAAAGTGGACAGGAATAATGGCGAACCGTTTTTCAGCGGCGGTAAGTGGGGTTATATTCGCAATGTTATTTCTTAAAAATCGAGGCTAAAAATTTAAAACGCAAAGGTACGCAGAGATATTAGTTTTATTTTGCGTTTCTTTGCGTCAAGTCAAAAAGATAATCATGTCTATGCTGTCATGCGTGAAGCGAAGCTATCGCCTTGAGACAAATCGCTTTCAACCTGAATGCTTGAGGCAGTTTTGTTCGCTCCTATCTTTGCCGCTACGAAAGGCAAGGTGATGCAAATCCCACTTGAAACCAGCGTCATTAGTAAACAATCAACTAAACCCATATTCTTATGTGCTTTTTTCAAAATTAGGCTCAGGAAAACTGATCGCTTTCCATGTATTTATTTTGAAGCCCAATTCCGGAAATGGAGCAACTGCAAGGGTTTGAATAACTTGTAGCTATAATAATTTTTTCTTATAGAAACTGTGAGCGATCGCTACATTGGATTTTTGTAAGTCACTAAGCAAAATTAATTACATATTCGGTTCCGGCTTTGCTTAGCACGTCTTTGAAAATTCAAAATCAGGGTGTCAGGAAACTAGGCAATTCCAGCACATGAAAGTAAGCAAGAGCTGCAACTACCAGAGTGTAAAGCGTTGAGCCACCCAACCCAATCAACAAATCCCGTTTTGGGTTTTGCTGCTCTTTTGCTACAAACATATCCATCGCTCCCATCTGCATCATCACAATCCCTAATACATTGGAGAGCCAATAGCCAACAATCGTAAACGGCAAAAACCAGTCTGGGTTCATCCAACTGACGAGATAGCCAAACAGTAGAGCAATCGGCAGATTAAAGAACAAGTCGTTCCACCACGAGAGGGGAGAGAGCATATAGCCAATCCCTAACAGAAAGCTACCTCGTAGTTTCTTGAACACGACCATTACTCCCGCTCTCAAATTGTTTAAATACCTTAAGCATCATTAATTAGTATGGCATCGCACGCGAACGAATCATTATGGTAAAGATTCCTTAACCCTCTTCTGTTGCGGTCGATGCTACACAAAGGAAGCGTGACGAGAGTAGGCGTTTTTATTTTTTTTGTCTTTTCTCTAGTTAGCTGGCTGCAAACGCGGACGCACAACCTGAGCAAAATCTTCGCGTCCAGTCTCCAACTGCGGCGGAACGCCATTAGGATAAGTTTGAGAAATTAAATTTTGTAAGCGTTCAATGCGGTTGCCGGGGTTGGGGTGAGTGCTGAAAAACTCCGGCGATTGTCCACCCGGTCTGGCATTAGCAAGTATCTGCATTACTTCTACAATACCTTTAGGGTTATAGCCAGCTTCAGTCATAAATCGGAAACCCAGGCGATCGCTTTCTAACTCATCCTCACGCCCGTACCGCAGACTGACCATCTGGTTAACCGCTTGGGCAACCACTGCTGCTTGCCGACCCCCGCCTTGGTCGTCGCTTGCTGCTACCCCCACCGCACTCACCAGTGCTTGACCGAGTTGCTGCTTTGCCAAACGTTCCGCACCGTGTCTTCCTATGACGTGTCCTACCTCGTGTCCCAGCACAGATGCCAATTGAGCTTCCGATGAGAGACGACGCAGCAAACCAGCAGTGATGAAAATCTGTCCTCCCGGTAGCGCGAAAGCATTGACAGTTTGTGGGTCGCGCAATAGATGGAATTCAAAGGGATAGGGGGCATTCCTTGCCTCTGACCGCTGTACCACGGTAGCTCCCACCTGGTCAATATACCGCTGTAGCGCCTGATCCGGGTACAAACCGCCGTGCTGAGCAGCCATACGCGATCGCGCTTGCAGTCCTAATATTACCTCCTCCTTTGGTGTCAGCTGTACGCGCTGGTTTTCCCCAGTTATCGGGTTTTGGGAAGTGGAACTACAGTAACTAACCAGTCCAAATAACGTCAGTAAAAGCGCAATCCCCAGCCTTATCAATGCTCTCACTGCTTGTCTCCAAATTTACTGGTCTGAAGGGTATCATAATACCTGCCAATCCAGCATCAGTCTCAAGGTTACATTAATCGTTCTTCTTAATGATGATGATTCTAAAGCTTGGACACTAGACCATGTTTTCATAAGAGCAAAGTGTTAATTTTAATTAATTTCAAACAACATATATTGCTCTACACAATTGGACAGCAATTCATCTAAAGGCTTATAGAAAAAACCTTGTTAGCTATTCCTTTGAGGTATATCAACTTATATCGTCTGGCAGATGGGATGCTCCCTTCTAAACTGATATTCTGTAGTTAACTCGAAAAGAAAGACATTAAAGGAAACGGGACTATGAATATTATTGCTTGGATTGTTTTAGGACTGATTGCTGGTGCTATCGCTAAAGCCATCTATCCTGGTCATCAGGGCGGTGGGATTCTAGGAACAATCCTGTTGGGAATTATTGGATCTTTTATTGGCGGTACTTTGGGACTTTGGTTAACAACAGGGACTTTAGCACTAGGAACTGCGCCTTTTAGTATAGGCGGAATCATTGCTTCTATTATCGGCGCACTTATTGCAGTATTTCTGTGGAACTTGCTTACCCGGAGAGCAGCTTAATCAGCTTGGCTTAGCTGCTAACATTTCCGCGGCGCTAAGATGAGGAATATGCGATCGCGCTTCCAAGGTGAGTATCCCATTCTCCCAGTAAAATTGCCACCCAATAAGCAATTTACTTTCCCAACGCCCTTGGCGGAGAATACTCACCTTGCCCGCAACTAAAGGTTGATGATTTCTGACGTAGTTTACTAACTGCTAAAACCAGTAGTAATACATTCCAGAAATGATCAACCTTTTAAAATATTTGTGCAAAATTTATTTTTGATAGATGCTTATCGAAGCATCTATGAACGGCTAAAAAAAGCTGCCAACTGTAGCCGTATCCTACTATAGCAATTCAATGCTTGGGCGTGATACATCTGTAGGGACATGGCATTGCCCACTGGTGTCAACTTAAGGAGCGGATGCCCAGATGACACCAGTAAGAGCATCAATCTCTCGATGACGCGGGCGAACCGCTTTCACTAAGCCCAATAACTTGTGATGAGTGGCTAAATAAGTCACAACATCGCTATTTTCACCTCGTAACAAAGCGCGAGAAAAATGATATAGCCCTCGAAAAACCATCTCAACTGATATGCGTTCTATAGGCTGCTGCAAAGTAATAGCTACTGTCGTACATAAGTCATTGAGAACCGCATAGAATATCCAAGTTGCTAAAATTTGTATTTGTACACCATTCGTGTCACCTACCCATAAGTAAGCTAAGCCTAATAAACGTTTAGTTAACAAAAACGCATCCTCAATGCGCCACCGACGACGGTAAAGTTCACAAACTTGTTCGGCTGACAACACGCTCGGATCTAGCACATTGGTGAGATAGTTATACCAAGTCTGACCCCATAGCACTGATACTAAACGCACGGGATGCTGGCAAGGATTAGAGCGATATTGCCCCATTTGAATAATCTCGTCTCGGTAGTAAGTCCCGCTCGACAGACAGAGGTTGAGTTGATAAGCGGTTTTTTCTCGCAATCGGGTGACAAAGAATTTCTGGTTTTCAGTGAACTCATCAAACCAAGGAAACTTGAAAAAGCCTAAATCAAAAATCAATAGACCACCCCTGGGCAATTTGTTTAGCAATTGTTGTGTAAAATTCAAATCGTGAGCTGTTGCTTGTTTTGTGTACCAAGTGGCCACAGGGCGATGGGTAAATGCCTCCACCACCATCATCATTTTTCCCCCTAAGAGTGTGCCTTCCCCTTGCAAGGCTTGGAGTTTTTTTCTAAGTTCTTCTAGAGTTGAACCATCGGCAATCCATAGGGCGGTGAAACTCGCAGTCACTGGTTGCCACATTGGTGGAATTATTTCCACACATTTCCTTGCTTGTATGCGCTCGATTACTTGCTCAAAAACCTGTGCGAATAATTCAGTCGGTAAGCTTCTTAAACGCTTTGACAGCGCTTGGACGCTCACTGGTAACGCTTCTAGCCACAGTAATCCTTCTAGCGCCAGTACCCGTAAGACTTCTCTTAAACTAGGTATCCGCCTGTACACCAAGCTTAAGACCACTGCCATCATCACTGGTAGTGTTAAAATACGCTCTCGCCATCGTTTATTATCTTTTCCTTTGGCAAGGCGCAGGGGCTTAAAACTTTGTGGACTTAGCAGTGAGTATAGCTGTTGCTCAATTTCCTCGATTGGAGGGCATGGTACTTGTGTCTGTCGTCTCAGGTCTGGATTGCCGGGTAGGCGCGGACGTTTTCTACTCATTGATACTAATAGGATACTAAGAGCCTAGAAGCTATTCGAGGCTTTCTTCTACTTTATGCCGCTCTTTCTTATCTCGCTTAAGTTGACACCAGTGGGCATTGCCATGTCCCTATATTGGTACCAAATGACAGCCAGCAATTTTCCAATTGCCGTTAGGCTGCCTTTGCATCAGATAAATTGCCTTTATCAGTCTCCCTTCCCGGTCGAGTAGCAGCACCTGTGCAGAAGGGAATCCTTCAATATAGGCGATTTTTTGAAACATCACCGAACGAGGACGATACACCGGATCGTAGGCAGTTTTTACCATCCTCATAAAGTTTTCGGGAGTGCCGAATTGAGCTTTAATTTCTTGGCTGGCAAAAGAGAAAGCGCCAACAGCATCATCCTTTTGAAACGCTTCTAGTTGGTGAGAAATTACAAAGCGGATGGCAGTGCGGTCATTATCAGTTACTTCCATATTTTGAGCTTAAAAAAGTGGCAGATATGGAACTAATTCGAGAACCAGAGTTGACAAGTTTAGCGTTTGGCAATCTTAAAGTAGCAACGTCAAGGGAAACGCCTTTATTAATGCTACTTTAGACCTGAAAAGGCAATTGTCAGCTTGTG
Organism: Trichocoleus sp. FACHB-90; assembly: GCF_014695505.1. Taxonomy (NCBI): domain Bacteria; kingdom Bacillati; phylum Cyanobacteriota; class Cyanophyceae; order Leptolyngbyales; family Trichocoleusaceae; genus Trichocoleus; species Trichocoleus sp. FACHB-90. Next base: position 81,916 of record NZ_JACJOK010000044.1, on the reverse strand, counting down.
TTTGCTAAATCCTTGCGGCGCAATAAAACACAAGTTCTTTAGGTTTCAATTTGGAATCACAATATTTTCCAAGCCACTTTCCGCCCCTGGATATTGGGGATTCATTGCTTCCAACGTGTCCACAATGGTTCGGGCAATTACCAAGTTGCGATACCACTTATTATTTGCAGGTACAACGTACCACGGAGCATAGGCAGTAGAGCAATTATTAATGGCTTCCTCAAACGCCATTTGGTAATCGTCCCAAAATAGGCGCTCTTGGATGTCATTACTAGAAAATTTCCAGTGCTTATCAGGGTTATCCAACCGACTCTGCAACCGCCGTTTTTGTTCGTCTTTGGAAATATGGAGAAAAAACTTAATTACCCCAATATTGTTAAAAGTGAGCATTTGCTCAAAGTCATTAATCGCATGATAGCGCTTTCGCCAAACATCCTCCGGAACCAACTGCTTGACTCGCACAACTAGCACATCTTCGTAATGTGAACGGTTGAATATCGTAATCATGCCGCGTTGAGGCGATCGCTGGTGATAACGCCACAAGAAATCGTGACTGGCTTCCTCATCACTGGGCTTTTTAAACGACCAAACTCGGCAGCCTTGGGGGTTAATGCCTTGGAAGACGTGTTTAATCGTGCCATCCTTACCGCCAGTGTCCATCGCTTGCAGTACAATCAGCAGACTGCGCTGGTTTTCAGCATACAAGCGTTCTTGTAAATCTCCCAGGCGATCGCGCAGATGCTCAAGTTCCTCTTCGACGTGTTGCTTTTTTGTATAGTGTTCTGAGGCGTTTGGATCGATATCTGCTAAACTAATTGGCTCTCCCGGTTTAACCCGATATTGGGGATAATTTGGTTTCGGTGGTGGCTCATCGACTACGATTGTTTCCGGTGACATGACATCAGCAATTTGTGCCGCCGCCAAAGCCGCTGCCTTTTTGGTTTTGGGAGCTTCAGCTTGAGCTATATCGTTGGCAGCACTATCTGTATTCTTGGCGGAATTACTGCGATCGCTCATAGGGCTTTTCTGGTTGTCCAGCTGCGGGGAACCTATTTTTGATATTAGTTCAGGTACATTGGAAAGCATCCCTGCCGCAAGGCAGACGAGAGACATAACTTGCAGTGCCGGACGCTACAGCAGCGTCAATTGGCAACCCTATCCGAAGAAGTGAACAGGAGATTTCTTCAACAATAAGAAAATTTTCCTATCTCCTTTAGACTCCGTTAGCCGCGTTGCATAATAGAAGAGTGAATTGTACCAGATGTGCATCTATTAAAATAAGTTGAATCACCTAGAGGTTAACTGAAATTGCTCAACTTGACGATTGACACTACTACAACTACAGAACCGCTGGGATTTTTGAGCGAGTTTGGGTAAGATTGATTCTTCCCCAACCCTACAGGGTTCAACAAGCAGGAGCGTATTTTACAAAGCAATCGGATTTCCTGCGTTACCCTAAAGATGTCAAAGGTCTTTCTCTCCTCTGTAGGATTGAGAAGACTCCTATGCTGTTGTGCTTACATCACCGGATCTTCAATGCCATTATAAAATTTTGCATCTATCCTGAATTTACAACAGTTTTACCTTGTATCAGGTATACTCACTTATTCTGCCTTGAATTACATAATGGCAATGAATTCGTGTGTAATTTCACTACAGTATTCATTGCCAATAGGCAAATAACTTGCTAAATAAAGTCTCTTAGATTGAGGTTTATCCTTATGCCAAACCATCTTGTATACATTATTATGGACAGTTGCCGATATGACAGCTATGAGGCAGCATCAACACCTAATATGGATCGGTTAGGTTTGGCGGAGCCTCGCTACAGCTATGCTTCTTGGACATCCCCTTCCCACTACACAATGCTCATGGGGATGATTCCCCATACTAGCCCTCGCGGTGTGTTTGCCTCGGAAGTCTATAAGCAGGAATTTTTGAAATGGGTAGATCGGCTGGGAATTCCTGATTTATCTTTCAAAACTTTTGTCCCTCAATTGTCTTTACCTAAAGTTTTAAAAGACTTTGGATATAAAACTATTGCACGAGTTTCTATGCCTGTGCTGAATCAATTTACCAGCATAAGTCAATTTTTTGATGACTATGTTTTGATGTCTAATCATAACGACTTTGCCACAATGGTGCATCAAATTGATTTTTCAGGTTCAGAACCTTGTTTTTACTTTCTCAACCTGGGGGAAACCCATTATCCATATATGCTTAAAGGCGATGATATGCCCCGTATATCTGGAGTTCATGGGGTGTTTAAGAATATGGATCAATTCGCACTTGCTAAGAATGAACCTGGAGAAAGCAAGTTTTTTGAACAGGAGGAAATGCAGCGTTTACACAAGCAGCAAATATCCTGTGTTGAATATATAGATGGGCTTTTGGGAGAACTGTATCGCAAGTGTCCTGAGAATACTCACATTATCCTGACAGCAGATCATGGAGAGTTGTTTGGAGAAGATGGTTATTTTGGGCATGGGCCTGTAATGCACCACAAATGTTTTGAAGTGCCTTTTGTTGAGGGTCTGCGTCCAACGATCTAGAGCTATATGTTTCTGTGGTGACTACTTCCAATAGATCAATAGATGGCAAAAAGCTGGAGAATCTTAACATCTTGCAGATAAATAATTTTAGCTTATACCCTGCCTTGACAAGCACCAAACCAGAGATGTTTTCCAGCTAATTTCTGGAAAATTTGGCGATCGCATTGTAGACACTACAAACACGGTTGAGAAAAACTATAATTCAGGCTTCGCAAGGATGCCAAGCCCATTAGCAAAACTCTTGTAAAGGAGGCACAGAGATTTGATGAGTAGTCAAATATTATTAAAGAATGTAACCTGTACTTGTATATATTTTGAAAATCAGCTTTAGCTATGATAAGTAGATTTATTGCATTAATTCATTAACAAAAAATATTCAGTGAAATCACGGATGAAAGTGAACCCCAAATAGAAATAGGCTGAAATTATTCAATATGTTTTATAGTTAACAGAAAACCCACGAAGCAATTTACAAAATGCTAACTATAAAAAAGATATAAAACCAGAAACTTTGTTATTGCCAAACTCATCTGGTAATTTTATTTTTCCTTTACTTGACTCATCCCTGTCGTGATAATAAGGCAAGACTCATGAATACCTTCACCTGTTTTTCCCTAAGCCCTATTGGATTAGAACATCCTGGTCTAGCGATCGCAACCTCTAGAGCAGGCGGTGTGGGTGTGCTGGATTTAGAATTTTGTCGGGATTCCGAACAAGCGACGAGGAATCTGGATAAGCTTTTAGAGCTAGTCAATCCTAGCAGTCAGATAGGGTTAAGGTTAAAAGTTGACCAAGTTGCTGATAGCCAAAAATTGCTGCAACGGCTGCTGCATCGCTCCCATTGGATAATTCTAGCTGCATGGGAAGCGCCATCATTAGCGGAAGTTATCGCGTGTTTGCCCCAGTGTGAATCGCGCCGCCTATTGCTGGAAGTCACAGATGTTGAACAGGCACAAGCCATCGATTACCAGAGTGCAGAAATCTTTGGGTTAGTGGCGAAAGGACAGGAAAGCGGCGGTTGGGTAGGTGAAGACCCGGCATTTATCCTGACGCAAAAACTCTTAAATGTCAGTAGTCAGGAGTTAGTAGACATTGGAACTACTGACAACAAACAAATTCTTCCAATCTACGTGCAAGGTGGGATTGGGATTCATACAGCAGCGGGAGTCTTGGCGGCTGGTGCAGCAGGTGTGGTACTTGACGATCAATTGTGGCTGATGCCAGAATCGCCCCTCCCCGGTGCATGGCAACGTTACCTCAACAACCTGAACGGACAAGAAGCGATCGCAATTGGAGATCGCCTCAACCGCAGTTGTCGCGTCTTGTCTCGTCCCGGTTTCCAGGCAATTACCGCTTTGCAACAACTGGCAGAAAAAATAGAAATTCAGGAACTGGGGACTGGGGACTGGGGACAAGGAAGCACCCCCTCAATCTCCAGTTGGCAACAGGCGGCTACATCCTTAATCGGTTGGGATTCGCCTGGAACTTTAGCATGGCCGATGGGACAGGCTGTAGGATTAGCCGCTCATTTTCGACTTCGCTACAAGACCACAGGCAAACTAATCCAAGCCATTCTCAAGCAAAGCCTCGCTAATGTGAAAAAGGCTGAAGAACTACAGCCACTAGCGCCAAATTCACCCTTAGCCGCTTCTCATGGCACCCGCTATCCGATTATGCAGGGGCCAATGACCAGAGTCAGCGACAAGGCAGAATTTGCGATCGCAGTTAATAAAGCGGGCGCTTTGCCGATGCTGGCGTTGGCGTTAATGCGAGGCAAGCAGGTAGAAGAGTTATTGCAGGAAACGAAGCAAAAAATCGGCTCTAGCGCTTGGGGAGTCGGGATTCTGGGCTTCGTCCCCCAAGCGTTACGGGAAGAACAACTCCAAGTCGTCAAAGCTGTTAAGCCCCCATTTGCCTTAATTGCAGGCGGTCGTCCAGATCAGGCGGCTGACTTAGAAGCCGAAGGAATCGCCACCTATCTTCACGTTCCGACACCGGGATTGCTGCAAATGTTCCTTGAACAAGGGGCGCGGCGCTTTGTCTTTGAAGGGCGGGAATGCGGCGGACACGTTGGCCCCTTGAGCAGCTTTATGCTTTGGGAAAGCGCCATTGAGACACTTTTAAAAGACGTTCCGGCGGGCGCAGAAACCGAAATCCACGTTTTCTTTGCTGGAGGAATTCACGATGCTCGTTCTGCTGCCACAATAAGCGCGATCGCTGCGCCTTTGGTAGAACGCGGGATGAAGATTGGCGTGCTGATGGGAACAGCTTATTTATTCACCGAAGAAGCTGTCAAGTGCGGTGCAATTGTGGACGGATTCCAGCGCACAGCACTAACTTGCACTCATACTATCAATTTGGAAACCGGGCCAGGTCATGCCAGCCGCTGTGCAATTACTCCCTTTGCCCAAGAATTTTACGCAACTCGACGGAAAATGTTGGCGGCGGGTCATTCCCCTGAAGAAATTAAGAATGTTTTAGAAGATTTGACGCTGGGACGCTTGCGCGTTGCTTCTAAAGGATTGGTGCGGGATGAGCAAGGTATTGTTCCTGTGGAAACTCAAAAACAACTGACTGATGGAATGTACATGATTGGTCAAGTTGCCACTCTGCGTAACTCGGTTTGCACCTTAGAGGAGTTACATCAGGATGTTTCACAAAAGAGTTCGGAGTTGTTAGTTCATAGTAATGAACCATCAACCGTAAAAAATGAACCCTCTCCCTCAGATGTAGCAATTGTCGGTCTTAGCACACTGCTACCGAAGGCTGAATATCCAGATACCTTCTGGGAAAATATTCTGCATAAAGTAAGCGCCATTACAGAAATTCCAGCGCACCGTTGGGACTGGCGACTTTATTACAATCCAGACCGTACCGCACGAGACAAAATCTATTCCAAATGGGGTGGTTTTATCGATGATGTGCAATTCGATCCGGTACGGTATGGAATTCCCCCCAAGTCGGTGAAATCGATCGACCCAATTCAACTGCTGGCGCTAGAAGGAGTGCGACGGGCATTAGCAGATGCGGGGTATGAGTCGGGAGACTTTGACCGGGAGAATACTTCGGTTATTTTTGGCGCAGCAACAGGTGCGGGGGATTTGGCGCATCAATACGCCACGCGATCGCATCTTTCTCTCTATGTAGACGAACCCTCAGAGCAAACTTTGGATCGTTTACCAGAATGGACAGAAGAATCATTCCCAGGCATCCTATTAAATGTTGCCGCAGGTCGCGCCGCTAACCGCTTTGATTTTGGTGGGGTAAACTTCGCCGTTGATGCTGCTTGTGCTTCTTCCCTAGCAGCAATTAGCTTAGCCGTTCGAGAATTAGAAAGCGGTCGCAGTAATGTGGTAATTGCCGGCGGAGTAGACACCGGACAAAGCCCCTTTGCCTACTTGACATTTAGCAAAACTCAGGCTCTGTCCCCACAACAGCAACCCCGCGCCTTTGACAAAGCAGCCGACGGGATTGTGATCAGCGAAGGGATTGTGATTCTGGTGCTGAAACGTCTAGCTGATGCCGAACGAGATGGCGATCGCATCTATGCTGTAATTAAATCTGTTGCGGGTTCCAGCGATGGCAAAGCCTTGGGATTGACCGCACCCCGTCCAGCAGGACAAATGCGAGCTTTAGACCGTGCCTACAGCCAAGCTGGTTTCTCACCTAACACTCTAGGATTATACGAAGCTCACGGCACCGGGACTGTTGCCGGAGATAGAGCAGAAGCCGAGACAGTTACCGAAACCTTAAAAGCAGCCGATACACCGCCCAAGTCCTGCGTCATCGGTTCCGTGAAAACTGTAATCGGTCATACTAAGAGTTCTGCTGGTGTAGCGGGACTTGCCAAAGCAACATTAGCTTTGCACAACGCAGTTTTGCCACCCCACTTAGGCGTAGAAAATCCCTTAGATACTCTTGCCGATCCGCAAAGCCCAGTGTACTTGCTCAAAGAAGCAAAGCCTTGGCTGACGCACCCGAATTATCCCCGCCGCGCTGGTGTCAGTGCATTCGGCTTTGGCGGCACTAATTTCCATGTAGTGCTGGAAGAATATCGAGGTAACTTGCGCGATCGCACACTTGGTGCTGATACTTGGCCTTGCGAACTGTTTGTTTTCAAAGCTGCCAACTCGGAAGCTTTAACAAAAGAGATCGGCACTTTGTTAGCAGCTTTACGCGCTGGTGCAACCCCTCGCCTAAGAGACTTAGCTTACAGCTACTCTCTCAAAGCTCAAACAACCTCACACAATGTTTGTCTAAGCATTGTTGCCGAAAGCCTGCAACAGTTGCAAGCAGCTTTGGAATTAGTCATTAATCAAGACACACAGCAACCCTTACCACCACACATTCAACTCTCGTCTGGCAATAACAACGGACAAAAAATTGCCTTCCTCTTCCCCGGACAAGGATCGCAATATCCAGATATGGCTCGTTCCGTGGCGCTGTATCGCCAGGAAATGCGAGCAGCATTGGAATTTGCCGACCATGAGTTACAGCAGTGCTTCCCCAAATTGTTGAGTCAATTTATCTATCCACCCAGTGCCTATTCTGAAGAACAAGAAGCACTCAACCAAAAACAACTGACTGATACGCAGATCGCGCAACCTGCCATTGGTGCTGTGGAAACAGGATTTATCGACTTGGTGGCAAATCTGGGTTTAAAGCCGGATATGGTTTGCGGTCACAGTTATGGAGAATATACTGCCCTTTACGCGGCGGGAGTTTTGTCTCGGCAAGACTTTCTGCACCTTTCCCAAACCAGAGGCAAAATCATGGCAGCTGCTTGTAAAGGTGCCAATGGCGCAATGGCAGCAGTGCAGATGCAACGCCCAGAATTGCAGGCGCGGTTAGCCAGTGTTGAAGGGGTGGTAATTGCCAATCATAACGCTCCTTTGCAAACAGTAATTTCTGGTGACAAAGACGCGATCGCTCAAATTGTAGACCAGCTGAACGCCGAAGGAATCATGGCGCGGATGCTGCCAGTCAAGGGGGCTTTCCACTCTCCCTTAGTAGCTTCTGCCCTTAACCCACTAATCGAAGCTATCGACAAAGTGACATTGCGATCGCCCACGATTCCTGTTTATGCTAACTCCACCGCTTGTCCCTATGATGCCGATTCCGAGGCAATTTCCACTCAGTTATCTAAACACCTGATCCACAGCGTCGAGTTTGTCAGCCAAATTAACGCCATGTATGCCGCTGGCGCTCGAATTTTTGTGGAAGTTGGCCCCAAGAGCATCCTGACTAAATTAGTTGGGCAAATTCTGGAAGGAAAAGACCATATAGTTGTCTCCTTGGACGGACAAGGCGGGGGGATGCGAGGTTTTCTGATCGCTCTGGGTACACTATGTACGCAGGGCATCAATATCCAGTTACCAACTCTATTCGAGGGGCGGAACGTGCGTCAGCTAGATTTATCCTTGCCAGCTTTGACGAAAAAACCAGATATTTCGCCCACAACTTGGCTGTTAACTGGTGCTAGTTCCAGACCTATCAAGGACGCGGTGGGTCACATGGGCAAAATACCGCTGATAAATCAGGACACCGCCGCCCAAAGCAAAGTGCTAAATGCAAAACAACCAGAACAAGAAACAGCCTTACCAGTGGTGGGAACTTCTGGAAGTTCTACAAGGTCAGCAGTGAAGTTTGCTGGACAGCATCAGGAAGAAGAAAACAAGAAACCCACTACTAATCCCGTCCCCACTTCGTGCAGCGCTAAAAGTCCTCAGCCCTCAGCACTATCACCAGGAGTTGCTCCCAAATTGACAATGACCCCTTACCCAGAACCACAACCCGCACCATCACCCAGCGCCTCAGCTCTTACTGGCGAGACTGCCCTAGCAGCTTACCAAGCTTATCAAGAAACCATGCGGCAATTCTTGGGGTTACAGGAACAGGTGATGAAGCAGTTTCTCGGAGGGGTGAATTATCAATCGCCCCAACAGCCGCAACAAATACCATCAAAGAAGGCGATCGCGCCTACTCCCCGGATCGTTACCAACTTCAGCCAGCCTTCGGGAAATGGTAGCAACAATGGTGCAAAAACGCCTGAAGTGTTAATCCAAAATACCAATGATACAGCGATCGCTCCTGTCGTCCCGACACCACAACCTGACATTCAATTGCCAGTTGTCACTCGTCAGCCCTCAGTCGTCCAAACCACAACAAACAACGCACAGCTTCCAGATCGCGCCGCTTTGACGGAAAAATTGTTGCAGTTAGTTAGCGATCGCACTGGCTACCCAACAGAAATGTTAGGGCTAAACGCTGACATGGAAGCCGAACTCGGTATCGACTCGATTAAACGGGTGGAAATTCTGGGTGCTTTGCAAAAAAGCTTGCCAGAACCTTTCAGCAGCTTGATGCGATCACGCATGGAAAATTTCACCCGTGCCAAAACCCTCAACAGTGTTGTTGAACTACTAAATAGTCAATTAACAACCAACAGCCAACAACCAACAACTAACAACCAACAGCTTCTAGATCGAACTGCTTTGACGGAAAAATTGTTGCAGTTAGTCAGCGATCGCACTGGCTATCCAACAGAAATGTTAGGGCTAAACGCTGACATGGAAGCCGAACTCGGTATCGACTCGATTAAACGGGTGGAAATTCTGGGTGCTTTGCAAAAAAGCTTATCGGAACCCTTAGCCAGCAACGTGCGATCGCGCATGGAAAACTTCACCCGCGCCAAAACCCTCAACAGCGTTGTTGAACAATTACTAAAATCTGGTAATGTTCCGGAGGAAAATAATAGCCTGGGAAAGTCATTGCCCCGGTAGAAGTCCTGCCGCGCTACATAATGAAAGCGCGGACAGAACTTTTACCTGACACGGAAGTAGTCTCCCTTAACGGGCTATTTCTGATTACCCAAGATCAGATGTCCGTTGCGCCTTACGTCTCGGAAGGCTTGCGGCGCATGGGAGCCACCCCATTTATCATCTCCACTGCTATTCTGCTCGATCCGGAAAAACTGGCGGCTGAAATTAACAAAGCGCGATCGCTCAATGGGGCAGTTAGAGGAATTATCCATCTGAGCGCACTTTCTTCCATCCCCATGCCGGAAACTCTCTCAGAGTGGCGACAGTACACCCAAATCGACTGCAAAAGCTTATTGACAGTTCTCCAAATTTGTGAATCTGACCTAATCCCCCCAGCCCCCCTTCCTTATAAGGGAAGCGGGGTGTCTAGCTCGCCTCTCCTCTTAGGAGGGCAGAGGGAGAGGTTCCCCTATACGCAAGTCCTAGCAGCCTCGCTACTAGGAGGGCAGTTTGGGCGCGATGGTAGCTGTAGTTCTGGTCTTCCCACAGGTGGCGGAAGTAAAGGACTACTCAAAACAATGGCGCAGGAATGGTCTGGAGTGGAAGCAAAAGCCATTGATTTCGACGATAGTTTATCAGCCGCCGAAATTGCTAGAACAATCATCCAAGAATTACTGGTATCGGGAGGTAACTCAGAAGTCGGCTATCCACAAGGAAAGCGGATGGTATTTGAGCCAGTTTTGGCACCTTTATCTTCCCTTCCTGCTTCTTCCTTGCCGATTCATCCTGCCAAAGATTGGGTAGTTCTAATTACTGGTGGTGCTAGAGGTATTACAGCCGAAATTGCCAGTACCTTCCTGATTCCAGGGATTACCCTGATACTGGTTGGTCGTTCTCCGGAACCTGCGGAGGAATCTCCCGACACAACGGGAATCGAGGATGTCTCGCAACTGCGGAAAACATTGCTGGCAGCGCAAAAAAAGCCAGTAACGCCCGTACAGATTGAGAATCAACTACGGGGAATATTACGCGATCGCGTCATCCGTCGCAACCTCAGCCATTGTCGGCAAGCTGGTGTCAACGTTGAGTATCAAGCAGTTGATGTCAGAAACGCTGAAGAATTTGGCTGTTTCATCGAGGAAATTTATTCTCGCTACGGTCGTCTGGATGCCGTCGTTCACGGTGCTGGTGTCATCGAAGACAAGCTGATAGTTGATAAAACCCTAGAATCCTTCGACTTTGTATTTGATACTAAAGTCGATAGTGCCTTTATTCTCAGCCGACACCTGCGACCCGACTCTTTAAAATTACTCGTTTTCTTCACCTCTGTTGCCGGAAGCTTTGGCAATCGCGGACAGTCAGACTACGCTGCTGCTAACGAAGTTGTCAACCGTCTAGCATGGCAACTAGACCAGCGTTGGCAAAATACTCGCATTGTCGCCCTGAACTGGGGGCCTTGGGACATCACGGGTATGGCTTCTGAGTCAGTGAATCGTCAGTTTCGAGAACGAGGCGTTATCCCCATTCCCCCTGATGCAGGTCGTCAGTTCTTTATTGAGGAACTGCGTTATGGAAATAAGGGGGACACAGAATTAATTATTGGGACTTTTGAGGGATTGGGGGCTGGGAAAGAAGGGACTGGGGACTGGGGACTGGGGACTGGGCATCCAATCACGTCTCAACTACAAATCCAACCGGATAGCACCGTTACCTTAGAACATACTTTCTCGCTTCTGTTGCATCCCTACCTGCAAGATCATTGCCTGGATGGTAAACCAGTTTTGCCTGCTGCGGGTGCCTTAGAGTGGATGGCGCAATTTGTCCAAGCTGCTTGGTCAGAATGGACAGTAACAGAGGTTCGGGATTTGCGAGTTTTGCGGGGAATTGTACTCGAAGAAGCCAGAAAAGTTCTTTTTATCGCTCGTGCTTCTACTCACGCTGATTTTGAATCTTTGGAAGTGGCAGCCCAAATTGTAGACCCTGAGAGTAAAATTCCTTTCTACAAAGCTACTGTGATTCTGCGTCCGCAGATGCTGGAATCGCCTAAGGTGCAAATAGACGCTTTAAGTTCCGGCAATAGTTTGGATGTTGCTGTTGCTTATCGTGATTATTTATTCCACGGCTCTAGTTTCCAGTTATTGACAGCTATTGACCGATTAAATGAGCAAGGAATTGATGCTGAGGTGATGCCATCGCAGCAATCATCTTGGTTATTTGACTTGGCTTTAATTGATACAGCACCGCAGTTAGCGATCGCTTGGTCGCGTGTCCAACAAGGTACAACTGCCTTACCTTCAAGGTTTGGCTCAGTTATCCGCTACGGCAAATCAGCGCTCAATAGTGTGCTAAAAGTTGCTTTTCGGGTTACTCAAGCTGACGACCATATGCTTGTGTACGATGCCATTTTTATTGATGAAAACGGTAACGTCCGCTTCCATCTCAAAGACATAGAAAGTACCTGCAATACTGCCCTTAATCGTTTGGCAAGCAAATTATGAATAAAATAGGTTCATCTACCAATATTGCGATTATCGGGATGTCTGCCTTGTTTCCGGGAGCCAAAAATTTGTGTGCTTACTGGGAAAATATTCTGAACAAGGTAGATGCGGTTGAGGATGCACCCGATGAATGGGCTGGTGCTTATTTTGATCCAAATTCTACCGAAAGCGGTCGCATATACACCCGTAAAGGTGGCTTTTTGGGTAAATTAGCTGAATTTAACCCGGTTGAATTTGGGATTATGCCAAATTCAGTGGACGGGGGAGATCCAGACCACTTTCTATCCCTGAAACTAGCACGGGATGCGATCGCTGATGCTGGCTACACAGATAAACCTTTCAATCGGGAAAAAACCGGGATTATTCTAGGGCGAGGCACCTATATTAACCGGGGTTTTGTCACGGCACTTCAGCAGAGTATGATTGTAGACCAAACGCTGGATTTGCTGTGTCAACTGCATCCAACCCTCGACCAAGACACATTAAATAGTATTCGCCAAGAGCTAAAGAGTAGCGTACCGCCTCTAGCTGCGGAAATCATCCCCACTTTGGTTCCCAACGTAGTTACAGGACGCATCGCTAACCGCCTGGACTTGATGGGGCCAAATTATGTAGCTGATGCTGCTTGTAGTTCTTCCCTGATTGCGGTTGAACTAGCGATGAACGAATTAATCAGCGGTCGTTGTGACATGATGCTGGCCGGAGGCGTACAAGCTGCCACACCTGCACCGATTCATATGTTGTTCTGTCTGTTGGGGGCTTTATCTCACGGTAAAATTCGCCCGTTTGACACGTCAGGGGCAGGGACTCTGCTAGGCGAAGGTGTGGGTTTCTTGATTTTGAAACGGCTAGAGGATGCAGAACGAGATGGCGATCGCATCTATGCTGTTCTCAAGGGAGTCGGCACCTCCAGCGACGGCAAAGCACTAGGGTTGCTAGCACCCCGGCTGGAAGGTGAAGTTTTGGCGTTACAGCGTGCTTACGAAAATAGTGGCATCGATCCAGACACTATTGGGCTAATTGAAGCGCACGGCACTGGTATCCCCTTGGGAGAACAGACCGAGATGCAGACGCTAAATCATGTCTTTGGTCAGCGTCAAGGAAACTTCCCACGCTGTGCCTTGGGTTCTGTTAAATCGATGATCGGTCACTGCATCCCAGCAGCGGGTGTTGCCAGTCTAATCAAAACTGCGCTGGCATTATACCACAAAGTCTTGCCGCCGATGCTGTGCGACGAGGTGAATCCAGCCTTAGAAATTGAGAAAACGCCATTCTACATCAATACCGAAGCTAGACCTTGGATTCATGGAGAACAAACTCCACGCCGCGCCGGAATCAATGCCTTTGGATTTGGTGGAATTAATGCTCATGCAATCTTAGAAGAATATAGAGGCTGGGGACTGGGGACTGGGGATTGGGGACTGGGAGGAAACTCCCAATCCGAAATCGAACAACCAATTACAATTACCAATTGGTCTACAGAACTACTAATTTTCTCTGGTAATAGTAAGCAAGACCTGATTGCTTCCATCAACAACATTCAGCAAATTTTGCAAATCGATGAAAGTATATCCCTTGCCAACCTTGCCTATACTTTATCGGAGGCAAACACTCAGCACTCTCATCGCCTAGCAGTCATTGCCAAAAACGTTCCAGAATTACAAACAAAGCTAAAACAAGCCCTAGAAAAATTAGCAGATTCCAAATGTACTAAACTGCAAACGCGCAGCGGAATTTACTACACAGCAGGTGTAAAAAAATCGGGTAAAACAGCCTTTTTGTTTCCCGGAGAGGGGTCGCAATATCCTAATATGTTGGCTGATCTCTGCTTGTACTTCCCTAAAGTTCGGGCGTGGTTCGACTTGTCAGACGAAACCTTTGCGGGAATCTGGGAAAATCCACCCAGCCGCTTTATTTTCCCATCCCCAACAGGCTTAACACAAGAAGAACAAAAGCTGGGGGAAAATCAGTTATATGCGATGGATGTTGCTACCGAAGCTGTGTTTACTGGTGGCATGGCTTTAGACGAACTGCTGCACGATTTTGGCATCAAATGTGATGTTATGGTTGGTCACAGCACCGGGGAACATACGGCTTTACTCGCTTCAGGTGTCTCCCGCATCAAAGGGAAAAAGCAACTGATAGAAATGAAACGTCTTCTAAACCAAAGTTATAAGGATTTAGAGGCAACAAATAGCGTTCCTAAAGGAGCATTATTAAGCGTTGGTGCTATTGAGCCTGATTTCATCAAAACGCTGCTCAATGCTTACTCAGGACGCTTGCATTTGGCGATGGACAACTGCCCAAATCAGGTGGTTTTGTTTGGCAGTAAAGGTGATATTGATGAAGCTGCAAATCAAATAAAAGAGGCGGGTGGAATTTGTATGCAGTTGCCCTTCGACCGCGCCACTCATACGCCTTTATTTGAAGAGATGGCATCGGCTTTACGCAGCTACTATGAAAAGTTGGACATGAGTGCTGGTCATACTAGCCTTTATAGTTGTGCGACTTGTACCGAATTTCCATCTGACCCAGAAACTATCCGCGATGTAGCTATTAAACAGTGGTCTAGTCGAGTACGTTTTCGGGAAACAATTGAAAACCTTCATGAGGAGGGCGTGAGAACCTTTATCGAAGTTGGCCCCAGCAGCAATTTAACTGGCTTTGTCGATGATATTCTCCGCAATCGTGATTATGTTGCCATACCCAGTAATACTCAGCGAAAATCTGGTTTAGAACAAATTCAACTTTTGCTGGCAAGGCTGTTTGTAATGGGCAAAGAAATTGATCTGGCTCCTTTGTATAAAAATCGCCAAGTAACGCCAGTCAATTTGGATGTGACAACTGTACAAAATGGCATTAAAAAACCTAGCCCTATTTTGGATCTTACGTTGCCAATAATGCAGTTGCGTCCAGAGTTTGCCCAATCAATACAGGAGAAGTTTCACTCTCAGCAACCTGCTGACTCACATTTTGCACCAGAAAAACCTAGCCCCCTAACGGTTTTACCCTCCCTGGAAGGGGGAGAAATTCTCTCCTCTCCAAGGGAAGCCAAGGAAATTCTCCCTTTCCCTAGCAGGGGAAAGGGAGAACCTGCGGAAATTCAAACAATGGCGTTAAACCAACCCTTACAAACTTTTGAAAATAGTGCAGTATCCAGTGAAGTCAGTTTGGAGGAAGTAAGGAAAATAGACGCACAAGAGTCCTTTGCTACTTCTTCCGAAACTCCTGTTTTCTCCGATGACATCCGCTTAGCTGTTGTGTCGGCGCATTTTGATTTGATGCAAGAGTTTCTCGCGAGTCAGGGAAGGGTGATGACATCTCTGTTTCCTAACCCTACTGACAACAACGGTTCGGAGTAATAAAGCCAAAAAACTCGGTTTTCTTAGAAGTTACTCTTACGTGTCTAACACCGAGTTTTTAGTAAAAACTGGTTTTTATGTACTTACCGACAAAGAAAATGCTTCCTTCTCCTCCTCTCTCTCTCTCTCCCTCTCCCCCTCTCCTCTCCGAACCTTGGATGCAAGTAGAAACGGGCCTAGTTTGTAGGCGTATTTATGTAGATCCAAAGCTAGAAATTTCTCTAAATCCTTGGCATCAGGAACTGGCTGATTTAATGTTAAATGACAAAGAGCGGGAGATTTGGGATAAACTACCAAAAAAAGGGCCAAGACGACGCGATCGCTTATTCGGTCGGATCGCTGCTAAAGATGCTGTACGCCAGTGGGCAAAACAAGTTTTCAACTTGGAAATTGCACCTGTAGATATTGAAATTTTAGCTACAGAATTGGGTAAACCGTTTTTGCGTTGTCCTAGCTTAGAGGTGATGATGCCATTACCGGATATTTCTATTAGTCACAGTCGGGGTTATGTAGTTGCAGCTTTAGGGCGATCGCGTCTTGGTATCGACTTAGAAAGACTGGGAAATATTCGCTTTGAAGATTGGATTGATGCTGCCTTCAGCCCCTCAGAATTGGAATTGCTACCTTCGGGAAATCTCCTGATTGCACTCGGTTTTTGGTGTGCCAAGGAAGCCGCCAGCAAAGCAGTCGGGACAGGATTGCAAGGAGTACCGGGAAAATGGGCGATCGCTTCCTGTTCTCCTGATGGTAAACAAGTAAAAGTAAGTCACAAAGATGAGTGTTTTTCTATCAATATATGGTATGGCGATAATGAAGTTTTAGCTATTTGTCAGTGTTAAGTAAATGGACATAAATAAACGTCACAAAAACCTAACCCTCGACTCCCTTCCCTCATAGGGGAGAGGAAGTCAGATTCTCCCCCTCTCATAGGGGAGGGGCGACATTAAAAAAGCAACAAACCGGGTTTTAAAGAGGCAAAAATCATGCAAGTCACCGAAACAAATATTCACTCCACAATTATCGAGATTCTCCAAGACATGACCCAAGAATGGGAATTAGAATTAGATGGAATTACTGGTAATACAAAGTTAGTAGAAGACCTGAGTTTTGCTTCTGTTGACATCATTCATTTAGTTGTCACTTTGGAAGAGCATTTTAAGCAAAAGTTAGGATTCGATCAGTTACTAATGCGCGGCGGTCGCTATGTAGATGACCTCAGCGTAGACGAAATAGTAACCTTTGTAACACAAAAATTAAACGGGTAAAAATAATGACTCGCACTCTCTTTATTGGACTCGACGGTGCTACCTTCACAGTTCTGGATAATATCATCTCTGATTTGTCAGAAATTGGCGTGACGATGCCTTTTCTGAAACAGTTTATGGAAACAGGAGTACGGGCAAAATTGCGCTCAACTCCCAATCCTTTGACCCCGCCAGCTTGGGTTTCCATTATGACGGGAAGAACTCCGGGAAGTCATGGAGTTTATGACTTCGTGCGCTACGAAGATAAAGGTCAGGATGTTTATTTCACCTTGTATGATTCGCGGGATATTCGTACAGAAACAATCTGGTCAATGGCAAGTCGTCAAAATCGCACTGCTGTAGCTTTAAACTTTCCATTTACAGCCCCACCGCGACCGATTTCCGGTTCTCTCGTTCCTGGTTTTGTCCCTTGGAAACATCTGCGTCGCAACACAACACCGCCTGAATTGTACGACCGACTCAAAGAAATTCCAGATTTCGATCCCAAAGAGTTGGCTTGGGACTTTGAAAAAGAAAATCAAACCCTAACCTATATGAGTACAGATGACCTGGAAAATTGGGTTAAATATCATATTATTCGGGAAGAACAGTGGTTCCGAGTGGCGGAGAAACTGCTAACCGAAGATAGTCCCGATTTGATGGCAGTTTTGTTTGATGGTACCGACAAACTTCAGCACCAAGTTTGGGAATTTCTCGACCCTGGAATATACCCCACACACAACACACCTTGGCAGCAACAAATGCGGAAGTCTTGCTTGGAATATTTCCGTCGCTTAGATGGTTATATTCAGCGACTTGTAGAAATTGCGGGGCCAGATGCTCAAGTTTTTATGGCATCGGATCATGGCTTTACAGCAACTACAGAAGTTGTTCGGATAAATGCCTTTTTGCATGAAAAAGGTTATCTGACTTGGAGAAAAGTGGATAACTCTGAAGCGGAAAAAAGACGGGAAGCAAGCAATTTTGCTAACTTAGATTGGGAAGAAACCTTAGCTTACTGTCCAACTCCTTCTAGCAATGGGATTGCAATTCGTGTTGCTAAAAAGCCGGGACAACCTGGAATAAAACCAGAAGAATATGAAACTTTCCGGGAAAAACTAATTCAAGACTTGGAAAATTTTAAAGACGAGAACACGGGAGAACGGATTATCCAAGCTATCTATAAGCGCGAAGATGTATATTCGGGGGATGCGCTTTTAGAAGCACCCGATTTAACTTTAGTTTTGCGCGATTACGGCTTTGTTTCTATTAACAATGTCTTGCCTCCCGTGGAACCCCGGAAATCACCCCAAGGAACTCATCATCCTGATGGCATTTTCCTGGCGGGAGGGAAAGGTATCAAGGGTGGGTTTGAAGCTGAGCGACATAATGTTGCAGATGTTCCTGCCACTTTGTTGTATAGTTTAGGCTTAGAGATTCCCTCGGATCTGGAGGGATTGGTTGCCAAGAGCTTCTTTACTGACGAGTGTTTGGAGTCAAAACCAGTAGTTACAGGTGCTACAACGGCAAGCGATCGCGCTCCAGAAGTCGATAATCAGTCTGGGAATATTACCGAGGATGAAAAAGATAAAATCCTCGCTCAACTACAAATGCTTGGCTACCTGGAGTAGAAATTGCCTGTCGCTCACCTAAAAACAGTCGATTTAAACTATCTTCAACTCCCTCAAAAGTTGTCCCTCGATTCTCCTTTAAACCCCCGTTATCAAGGGGAGCAGGGGATAGAGGGGGAGCAAGATAGTCGAAACGACATCCCAAGCAACCTAGTTATGGTGCATGGGTTGGCGACAAATTTGGCTTTTTGGTATCATCTGGCACTAGAGCTGAGTGTTACCCATCCGGTGACACTCTTCGATCTGCGCGGACACGGACGAAGTTCCATGCCTGAAAATGGCTATACTCCCCGGCAAATGGCTGAGGATTTAAGGGAATTATTAGATTATTTGGGAATAGAAACCGCTCATTTAATGGCGCACAGCTTTGGCGGTTCTGTCATCCTAGATTTTGCTTGTGCCTATCCAGAACGTGTAAAAAGTTTAATTCTGGTAGATGTACGATTGAGAGTGTTGCAGCCAAGGCAGAGGCTGCGCGACTGGCCCCGCTGGAAGAGGACACAACGAATTTTAAACCGGATTGGTGTTGAACTGGATGAAGACGATCCTGAATCTGGGTATCAAATACTCGAAGCGATCGCGCGATTGCAGCTGAGATTACCAAAAGGGAAACACCGCCTCCGCAGATTATTATCAAAATTGGTGCCAGAAAATAGTCAACGCACTGCATCACGCTGGCTAAAGTTATTAGAAACAACTTCAGCACGGCAGGATTTGAAAAATATTGAAGGTGTTAGTTTAGAGCAATTACAACAAATAAATAAACCTACATTAGCGATTTATGGTGAATCTTCGCCCACAGTTCCAACTGCTAATGCTTTAAGAGAAGTATGGACTCACGCACATTTCGAGTTTGTTCCTCTTGCTGGACATTTTTTTCCAGTATCTCAACCGCAAGCATTAATAGCATCAGTAGAAAGCTTTTTAAAGCAACTTAGTTATTTAGATAATGCCTGTTAGTACCGAAATGAGAATTTTTAATCCAGAACCAAAACCAGGGTTGAAAGAATCCAACTTTCGCAAGATTTGTCAGAACGGTTTTGGAGACTTAAATAATTGCTACGCTCATGCGATCGCGTGGTTCAAAGACCATCTCTATGTTGGGACTTCCCGCGCCAATCTCTGTCTCATCAAAGCCGGAATGCCTCATGTAAAAATTGGCGTTTGGCCTGTTGAGTGTCCCTATCCAGTTTATTCCCCAGAGTTTGAACAAAATCAGGCACGAGGGGAAATCTGGCGCTATAGTCCAGTTTTAGAACAGTGGGAGCGCGTTCATCAAGCTCCGATGGTTATTGGCAGTGAGGGAGATGAAATTAGCCGCGAACTTGGCTATCGGGCGATGGTGGTGTTCCAGGGAGAATCGGACACTGAGCCTGTACTTTATCTGGCGAATTGGTCGCGATCGCGTGGGGAAGGCGCTCTAATTTTACGCAGTGAAGATGGCAAAAACTTTTTCCCTGTATCCCAGCCTGGTTTAATAGGTTTAAAATTCACAAGTACGCGATTGCTGGTACCTTTTAAAGGCAAATTATTTACCGCACCAACAGGTTCTGCTGGAGGTAAACATAATATTTCTGGTGTCCCATTTATTTGTGAAAGTCGCGATCCTGCTAAAGGTGAATGGCAAATAGTAAATGAACCCGGATTTGGAGATCCAAGTAATCAAGCTATTTTCGAGCTAGTCGGATTTGGCGATTATCTATATGCTGGAACCGCCAATAACAATGGTTTTCAAATATGGCGTACTTTGGCAGAAGGAGAACCACCCTATGAATGGACAAAGGTAATCTCAGATGGTGCTGGTCGTGGCAGCTTAAATCAAATCACAGTCAGCATGGTAGTTTTTAATGATGCTTTATATGTAGGCACTGGTATTCAAGGCGGCGGCTACGATCAGCAGAATAAAATAGGGCCAGCCGCTGCTGAAATTATCAGGCTACATCACGATGGCTCCTGGGAACTAATTGTAGGAAATACCCGTGACGGAAAACAGCATCTAAGCGGCTTTTATCCGGGATTTAATAATTATTTCGGTGGCTACATCTGGAAGATGAGTATCCATGATGGTTGGCTTTATGCAGGCACTATGGATTGGACTATCTTCCTGCGCTACACCAATTTTGAGGGTAAAACTCAGAGGCTATTTAGTTTCCTGAAGCGGGTAGGAGTGGAAAATATTATTCAGCATCAAGGCGGCTTTGACCTGTGGCGAACTTACGATGGAGAAAATTGGCTACCAGTCACCCGCCAAGGATTCCAAAATCCATATAACTATGGAGTTCGCAACATCGTTTCTACGCCTCATGGTGTTTTTATCGGCACAGCTAATCCCTTCGGCCCAAAAGTAGCTACGAAGGTAAGTGATGACTGGGAATGGACTTACACAGATAACCCAAATAGTGGTCTTGAGGTGTGGCAAGGAAAATAAAATTAGTCATATCAAATCTGATTAATTATCTACAATTAAGAGGAAACCGAAATTCCACCCCCAACCCCTAGAAAGCAAGTCAACCAGAGAGCCTGAGCCGCAGAGCGGGGTGGGTTCTTTTATTATGGGCAATCAACCAATTTTGATATTATTAGTCATTAATTATTAGTTGGATGCTGGATTAGCTAAATGGCCCATCCTGACATAAATCTCTCTTTGATTATCAGAAAACGACTTTCTGCCATGAAGTAATCTTGTGTTATCTATCATCAAGATATCTCCCTTTTGCCATGCAATCGGGAGAGTCAATTTATCAGTAACCTCCTTGAGTTCAAAAATCACGTCATCAGGAATTTTTAAACCGTCTTCAAACCTAACAATACTCGATTGCAAACCCTGGACGTATTCCTGGGCAATTACTGGCAAGATGTTATTGATGAAAGCTTTATGTTTCCCGCTTTCAGTAATCGCATAAGTAACAAATTCAGTAGTAATTGAGTGGTCTTGTTCATCTACCTTTAGGTATGTATCGTTTTCTTGGCAGATTCTTTTAACTATATTCAAATCATCAGTTTTATATATTTCTTGCCACATGAATTTCTGATAGCTGCGAATATATTTCAACCGTTTTGTGTGAAATAATTCTTTTGTGGAATCACTTAATTTCTGATAAACCTGGATTCCATCACATACTGTTGTTTCACCGCCAGCCAAGGGGGGAGTAGCACAATAAAACCACAGCAGGCTTGGTTTATTTTTGGTATAGTACATTTCCCCATGCAGCGGCACTGCATATCTTAGATTTGCCCCGGTTACTGATAAAACAGTTTTGTCGCCGTTAATTGCCTCTCTTTGGTTATAAGCGCCACCGATATAGGGCATGAATTCTGTGCTGAGTGAGGCGGTGAATTTTTTAAATTGTTCAGTGTCTGTATCAAATCCTCTGAGCAGTAAAAATCCAGAAGATTTGAATAATTTAATAATTTGCTCTTTATCTAAATTACATACATTAGTCTCGCTTTCATGGTATACCATCGAGCCAAAGCTTTCAGAAATAGCCACTGTTTTCATATCCATAACCCCTTATGGTTTATCAGTACAGCCAACAACACGCTTTGTATTTACTTTCCTAACCAAACTTCCAAATCTTGGGTTTTAGGCTTCGATGGATTGTCGGTATTCTGGAGATTTGTTTTACCTAAAACAGTAACTAATCCCAACGGAGTAGTTACTACAGTATAGATTTCTATATCACGGCGATCGCTTAATGGTTCTAGACGGATCGGTTCCCATATTTCACCATCTTCTGTAGCCCAAAGCTGAAAACCACCTTTTCCTTGAGTTCCCACATACAAACAGTCGTTATGAACAGTCATAAACTGGAGCGTACAATTGTGAGAATCATCGAATCCCGCACCCATAACTGATAAGGGAACTTTCAAACCATCGGGAGTAAACTTAGGTGCGCCAACAATCAAATCCCAGCTATCATCGGGATAAATCCGAATGATTTCCGGCGCAGTAATGGGAATATTATTACCTCTGTCGTAACCATTCGCAGGCATTCCAGTGGCAAAATACAAATTGCCTTGGAAAATAACCATAGAAGATATACAGGAGTTAAAGGTATACCCACGTGCACCATCAGAAATAATTTTTTTCCAAGTATAGGGTGTTTCCTCGGTATCCTGAGTTTTCCAGATTTGGCAACCTGTTTCGGGATTTACAGTTCCAGCGTACAGGCAATTGTTGAAAGCCATTATTTGAGAAATGGCTTGATTGTCTAAATTATCGAACCCTGGAAGATTGACTGCTTGCCATTTGCCTGTTGCAGGGTCATTACAAGCACAGATGACGTTTTTTGCCTTATCGTCTGCGGGAAGGGCGTACAGACGATTCTGGAATGGCATGAGGCGACGAAATGACAGGATATGGTTATCTAGCTGGGGTTGAGGGAGGGTATGAAAAGTCTTGCCATCCTCTGAACGTAGAAGTTGCGAACTAGAGGGAGAAAGGAAGCTAATGATTAGCGAAGGTGTTTCCTCCAAGAATGCGATCGCCAACGGTATGCCCGAAGCGCTATTAGCACTCCCAACACCTTTATAATTATTTTCTCCTTCTAATGCTGCTGCATATAATTCTTCCCAACTATCATTTTCTGAATCGTAGCGGAATATTTTCCCATTGTATGATTTTTTACCAGCCTCGCATATTGTCGCTAAGTACAGGCGCTCTTGGAACGCAGCCATCGAACAGGTAGCTATGCTGCCTAGTCCGTTTATATTAACTGGACTAATATTTTTCAACCGCTGGGCGGTCATTAAAGACACCTTAGACATTTCTTTCCTTTCTGGGTTAATAACACGCTACCGATAGCCTAGTTGCTTGGCAAACTTGACAATTTTTTCAACAAATTCTTCATCCAAATTTTCTTTCAATTCACCCTTCTCCAATTCATCTTTAAGAGATGGTTCCCGGACTTTACCTTGACGCAGGCGAGGACTACGCATGAACTTTGTATCATTACCTCCACGCGCTGGAAATGGGCCAATACAAGCATAAGGTGAATCTTCTGGATGCTTCATCGCTTCAATAGCTTTTACGTCAGTCCGTATGCCAAGCCATTCACATATTTGTGGTAAGTACAAATCAGGGTCAGATAATACATCCTCGCCCTTTATCCGCATACACTGTCCCAGAGGGAGTGTATTAGTCAAATTCATAATATTTTTATGCATATTAAACCAATCTTTGAGCGGATCTATTGGCAACCCTGTAGTAGGATCTCTTTTTACTCTTCGTTTTTTATCAAAAAATTCGAGCATTGATGCTCTTGTGGGAATCGGATGGCGAGTTATGTGCAGATAATTAGCTTTTGGGAAAAAAGCATAGATACGCTCAAGAAATTGAGGTTTCATTGCTGTGATTGGACTTTTTTCCACAGCAATTTTAGGGCTGACTTTATCGAGGAGATAGTCGAATAGTTTTTTAGTAGACCAATTTCGTCGTTCATCCAACCATGCTCGTGCTCTAAAAACATTCTGTGTCGTTTGGACTCCATAGTCTAGTTGTGCTAAGGTTCGGAGTAATCCGGGCGGACTTTCCAGGCTTCTTCTATATTCGTGATGACGGATGACCTCGTCCACTGTATCACCCACAGTAAGATGAAGTTCTGGAAAACCATACAGTTCTGGATGCTGACCGATGATAGTGGACACAACTGACGAAAAAGAACGTGGAGGAGAGAGGATAATCAGGGGTTCAGTCATTGCTTGCAGCTTGTAGATTGAGATTTATTACAGCTTGATTTAAACGTATTCTGATGAACAAAAGTGGTGCAGTGCAGTAGTTACAGTATTTTTGTAGTATCGCCTACAGAAGGTATTCGCACAGAAAGTAGGAGATTCACAGGATAAACTAACAGCTAGATTGGACTGAAGTAAATGTCGCTTATTGGTAAGCGCAGATATAGAATTTGACACGTAGCTCAAGTATGCGAGCGCAAAAATTCAATCCTGCTTGGAATCTTCCTGACTTTGTGTACTTGCGTGTAGCCTGCCAATCAGATGCTCCTGAAGTTTATCTAATTCTTCTCGCATTTCTTCAAGTATCGCTCGCATCCAATCATAGCGATACTTGAGATCTTTTCGGCGCTGTTCTATTTCTTCCAGGGGCAGCAAGTTTAGATCGGTTTCTGCACTACCTAACAGCTGCCGCATAGTGCCAACAAAATCATCTGACGAAATGTTTTCTGATTCTATATTGCGCCTGCGTCCTTTCAGGAAAGCCTGTAATGGCAGATCGTTTTGTTCGGGTTCCGGTTGGGGCTGCTGCCTACCCGCCCGTTTGGCTCGTCTAGCTTGCCGTAAACGTAGAAAATTCTCTATCAGTTTGTCTTCTTGCCCAAGTTTTGATGTTTGTGAAGCGTTTTGTTCTAGCTGTATTTTTGCCTGTTTTTTGTCCGCCCGTCTGGCTCGTCTAGCTTCTCGTAAAAGCCGAAGATTCTCTATTTCCTCTATTTGTTTATCGTCTTGCGCCAGTTCCGATTTTTGTAGACTTACATCGGCACCTTCAACTACATCTGCTTGCAGTTCTTGTGAACTCTGGAAGGGTTGCATGACCGAAGGGTCTGGCTCAAGGTTCATTTCTGTTTGCCCTAAGTCAGTGCGTCTTGCTTCTCCACGACGAGTTCGTAGACGTTGTAAAACTTCTTGCCGCTTTTCGTCTGATGTGTTGCGATTTTGATTCATAAAATGAAATATTGTACATATCTGAGCTAGCCAGTTCGCTCTTCAAACATGAGTTTAACCCAGCCTTCAAACTCTAACCCGATTGTCGATGAATTTGGCTCCGCAATTTCTCCTAGAGGATAAATATTTTATCTTACCAGCAGACTTTACGCTAATAGTTTTCGCCCTCACAGCAGAGGTCATCATTATGCCAGTCCCCCAGCCTGTATTTATTCTTGCATCTCCACGTTCCTTCACCTCTCTTAGCTGTGCCATGATAGGACAGCATCCCGAAGCCTATGGGGTGCCGGAACTAAATTTGTTTGTTACTGAAACTCTAGAACAGTTTGTACACCGCATGAGTGGTTTTCGTCGATTTCAGCTGCATGGCTTATTGCGAACTGTCGCTCAACTCTACGCTGGCGAACAAACACTCAATTCGATAGACATGGCTCATCGCTGGATAAGAAGACGTCGCGATTGTAATGTAGGAGAAGTTTACATTGAACTGTGTAGCAAAGTTTCGCCACTGCGAATTATCGATAAAAGCCCTGTGTACGCCGCAAAACTGGAAAATCTAAATCGCATCCGCAAAACTTTTCCAGATGCTTACTACCTTCACCTTACGCGCCATCCTAGAACCCAAGGCCAGTCGCTGATGGATGTTCGTGCTGGTAAACTTATGGCTGTCCTATCTAATTCTGTTGATTATGCAACTAATCCACCTACCGTCGATCCTCAAATCGCTTGGTACAAGATGCAATGCACCATCTTAGATTTTTTGAATGAAATTCCCAACCATCGGAAAATGCACTTACATGGGGAAAGCATTTTAAACGAACCTCGATTATATTTGGAAAAAATATGTCGGTGGTTAGAATTTTCCTGGGATGAATCGATCTTTGAAGCTATGTTACGCCCTCAGGATTCTCCCTATGCTTATTTAGGCCCCTATGGAGCGCACTTGGGCAACGATCCTAACTTTTTGAAGTCTCCAGCTTTTCGCGATCAAACTATAGCACCCAGTCAACTCGAAGGTTCGTTACCGTGGCGTAAAGACCGCAAAGGATTTATGCCTGAAGTGGTGGAGTTAGCTCAAGAAATGGGTTACGAGTAGTTAACATTCCTATGAGTAAATTATCACCATTAGTGTACATAAGTTGGCTACTGCTAGTAACACTCACTCTAGCAACAAGTAAGACAGTTAACGCCCAAACTGAGCCGTCAACAGAAACCGCAAAAGATAATCCCCCCTTTTTTACTCCTCGACTGGGAATTAACTACACCACATCAGGTGCAGGCTTCGATGAGTTTGCCAGCTTTGAGGGTTTTATTCCCCTGTTGCAAAATCCGGGAAATAGCCTCACCTTTTTAGAAGGACAGCTACTCTGGTCAATAAATGATTCCACACTCGGCGGGAACCTATTGCTAGGACATCGATTTTACAGTTCTTCTGACGACAGAATCATCGGCGGCTACATCGCCTACGACAACCGCAACACAGGATTAGCTAATTTCAACCAACTGGGTGCGGGGTTTGAAAGTTTGGGTCAAAACTGGGATGTTCGCGCCAACGTCTACATCCCAGTGGGAGATACCCGCCAACAGGTAAAAGAAGAGATTTTCGACACAGGAGTGGTACTACAAGACACCTTCTTCGCCGGAAATTATTTAAACTTCCATTCCCTGCGATCGCGTCAAATACTGCGCCAATATCAAGTCGCAATGGCAGGATTCGATATCGAGGCGGGTGCTAAAATTGCCCAGTTGGGGGCAACAGGTGACATCCGGGGCTATGCTGGGCTGTACTATTACGATGCACCCGGTAGTGCCGAAATTCTCGGTTGGCGTACTCGCTTAGCTGTTCGTCCGAGCGATACTTTAAGCTTGGGTTTGTCAGTTCAAAATGATGCCACCTTTGGCACCAATCTAGTTTTGAGCCTAGCAGCTTCTTTCCCCGCACGTCGCCTGAAAGATAGCAGTTCCCATCGGGTACTGGCACGGATGAACCAGTCGGTAGCACGCCAAGCCAATATTTTGGTTGATCGACAATCGGAATCTGAGTGGTTAACCGAAAGGTTTACAGTCATTGCAACAAATCCCAAAACTAACAATCCGTATTTTTTCGAGCATGTCAACTTGGGTGCTGGTGGGGGAGATGGCACGTTTGAGCGTCCTTATGGCACACTGCAAGATGCTTTGAATGTGGCCACTGCTGACAATATTGTTTATGTGCAACCGGGCACCAATCTTGGAATTAGCAGTTTTACTGTTCCAGATAGTGTCCAGTTGCTGTCAACAGGTCCAGTGCAGCAACTCGATACGATTCAGCAAGCAAGCGTCCTGCTTCCTCTTTCCGGTGCTTCTGTGCTGCCGCAAGTCAGGGGAACAGTGACGCTGGGTGATAACACCACTATCTCCGGATTCCATGTAGATTCTCCTGGCACTCAAGCTATTAGTGGCAGGAACCTTAGTAATGTGACGATTCGCGACAATCTGGTCACGAATGCGCTGGGTGAAGGCATTTTTCTGGAAAATGCTATCGGCAGAGTTAGAATCATTAATAATACAGTCAAAGGGACAACAAACGGTACTACTGTTCCTATTAGATTTACTGGCAACGTTGAAAGCGGCATCTTTATCCGCAACAATATTGGTCCAGTTGACCTGACAATTTCAGGCAACACAGTGGAAGATAATCCGTCGCCATCCGCCATTGATGGAATCGAAGTCAGCATTTGTCTAAATTTTGAGCCGTGTTCCAGCCCAGTTCAGGGAACAGTTCAGATTTTGAACAACACTATTCGCAACCTGGGCAACTTTAGTGATAGTAGTGGTGGCGTTAGTACTTCTAGTAGTGGTGTTCGTACTGATGGGATTGACATTAACATTGGGAACAATGCTCAAATAGTGCCTCTCACCATCAGCGGCAACACCCTTGATAACATCTCGGATAGTGGCATTACCTTGGCCTTTAATGGCGATAGCCAAGCAATAGCTACTGTTTCCAATAATGTACTTCGTAAAGTTGCAGATCATGGTGTGAGTATCGTTATACAGGGAGCAACGCTAGGTCTCGGCACTATTCCTAGTGTGGACAGTTCTATTCAGGGGACTCCGAAGGTACAAATCACGGTTTCAGCAAACACGATCGATACCACTGGGACTGAAGGTATTAGGTTCAAAACTCATGAAAATTCAGTTTCGACGACAACCATCACCAACAACACAATTTCCAACACCGCAATCGGCATCAACGCTGAATTCAAAGACAGGACGGTTTCGACGACAACCATCACCAAAAACACGATTTCTAACAGTGTCGATAAAGGTATTAATATAGAAACGAAAGACAGTAGCCAGCTGCGAGCCCTAATTGAGTCGAATATGGTTATTAATGTCGGTTCAGATGGAATTCGCATTCTGGATAGAAATAAAGATGCGAGTAATTCTCAAGTTTTTGCTGGTGTCCGGCTCAACGCTTTGACGAGCAACGATTTTAAGGCAATAGTGAGCAATAACGCCAAGCTCTGCTTGCAACTTGGTAGTAACACAAGCAACTCAGACTTTAAACTGACGCAGACCGATTCTTCGACGTTTCAGGTCGAGAACACTTTGCTAGGAACAAATACTGGAACTGTGAATCCGAAAGGCACCTTCATTGATGTGCCACAAGGCGCTTGTGGCTTCCCGTGACAATCCTGTGGCTCAAAGCCTTGGGATTGTCAACTTAGTACCATTCTCCTAAGAGTCAATCACTTCTTAAAAAGTGTGACTTGACTATCACTGCTACTTGGTACTCTACCCCCACTAGGAAAAACATCTCTATTGCTAGGAGGGAAAGGATCTCTACTACTTGGAGACTGATCTATATTGCTACTTGGCAACACATCAGACTGGAGAAACTGCTTAGCAGTATTGTCCTGTTTTAGGTAAGCATCCCAGAAAGCAATACTCGTACTCTGGAGATAAGTGTGAATATTTTCAATAGTCTCTTGATCTTGAAAGCGCCCACGTCTACCACCCGGCTTATAGTCGTTATAGGATGAGTGGGAGGCACCATCGAACAAGAGGTAATACTTATTACCTGGAGGCATATTATAAAAAGGCTCCATTCTCCAATCGTCGCCTCTTTCATTACGACCACTAACTAACATCACAGGAACGTTGATTTTATCCCAAGAACGCTCATCTAACCCGCCTCTACCAGTTCCCGACGGAGATATTGCTAAAAACGCACGGACACGATTATCTCGGAAACTAACATCCTGTTTCTGAGCCGTGTCTACCAATGCTCCTGCAAGCAACATACTTGTATAGGCACCAAAGGAGTGTCCAGCGACACCAATGCGAGAGCGATCCATTTTCCCTCGCAACTGGGGAACTTTACTTTCCAATGCTTGCATGGAATCTATGATGAAGGATACATCCTGAGGGCGATAGTCTAAAGATTGGGCATCATTCTGAGTATCTCTCAAAAAAGATGAATCATTGTGAGACGGATGGATGGAGATGTATCCCTGACTAGCCCAGAATTCGCCCAAGTATGAGAAGCCCTCCTTAGAGCCGCCTCCCCCATGAGAAAAGATAATTACAGGGAATAGTCCTTGCCCTTGAGGATAGTAAACTTTAACAGGAAGTTGCCGCTTGCGCCGACTGTCGAATAGAGACAGATCGTCTGCGACTCCAACGCTATAGGAACCAAGATTAGGTTTGTACAGAGACTGAGTAGGTATACTCTGATTGCTTGGAGTGAACGTTGGCTCATCAAAAACAGGTCGCTGACGCGGGAAAGGTCGCGAACAAGCAGGTAGGGCAAAGCCTATAGGTAAGGCTATCATCGCAGCTATAACTAAAGTGGAAGTTTTACGCAGTAGCAAGAAGCCGACGATTTTCCTAGTTACTCTGTCCATCACAAAAGCGAATCTCCTGTAATTATGGTAATAAGTTTTGCCAATTACAAAAACCAAGCTAAAAGGGAACTAAAAACTCTTAAAGTTGGTGCAGCGGAGTAGTAATAAGAGGCACTGTAATGCCTGCGGGATAACCCTGAGTTAGATAGATGATGCTTGGCATACATCTTTACCTCAAGACTTATGCCATTATAAGTATGTTCCAACGGAAGCGGTATCGTTTTTTTGTGGATTAAAAACCAATACGGTTCACTTAAAGCTAAAAATCCAAACTCTATGTAGCTTGGCTCCTTGGATGCGAAACCCAACAAAACTCCAGATTTCATCCAACGCGGCTTCGTTTGAGTGAATCTTAGCTGTAACTTCCACTTTACGGATTTCTTACTGCCCCTGATTCTGGCTTCAGATATTTCAGGACTGACAGATTTACATTTTGTCCCTTTTTCGGGAAATATAGAACGTATCTAGAAATGAAATTTTACGATTCCTTTAGGACTGCTATAGATAGTTTGAATATGACAATTGTGAGAGTAGAGAATTTAGTTGCAGTTGGATTTATTCAATAAGCTGAATGAACCCCACTTTTAGTTGAGATAGATGACTTTAGTGAGCAAATTTAACTTCAATTTTTTGCAGTTGTGGCAAAGCTAAACCATAATATCTGTCATATTTCGCCTGAACGCGATCGCTTGCAATTTTCAGGGCTGTACGCGATCGCTCAACAAAACCGTCTAGAGCAGAGTCACTGTTAGGTGTGAAATAGTCTTTGACGACTCAAGAAGGGGAACAGCAAGTTTTCGGATAACCATCAGTCCATTGATGAAAGAGGATTTCAGCCATAGGATGTTATAAGTTGCTGATAGTGGTGCAGGTGCATTCTTGCAGATTTTTCCCAAGAAAGACTCTCTCCATCAAGCAGTCGCTTATGGAAAGCTCAGCTTGACCACCTCCAACAACAACAACGGAATAATGCGTTTTCATTGGCTCACTTCTCGCTTAATTGCTCGAATGTATTGCCAGATTAAGTGCTAGATAAGGAGATGTTTTGTATCTCTAAATACGAAAGGTTTAAGTCTAACGATAGGACTAGGGGTGGCGATCGCGCTGTCTCAAACTTTACTAAGCAGCCATCAGAACACTATCTAAATCGATAGATGATGAATTGTGGGGAGAGCGCGATCGCAGGATGAGGCAATTCAATGAGTAGAAGCCGTATGAAAGATTTTGGCCTCATTCACTCTTGGAGTACATGATCTAGAAAGTCTCAGGACAATCCCCCTTTAAGGGATGCTATGGGGAAAGGTTCTGGATAATTCCTTGCTTGGAGGTTTTAGCCGGAAAAAGTCAGGATAAGGAATGGTTAGCCTGCCTCGTATTAAGGGAATACTATGAATAGCGGTCATTCATAACCGTTATCGATCTCAACGGACATAGCACTCAAACCAGTATGGAACAGATAGGAACTGTCAAGTATCTTCGCAAGGGTGAAGGGCGTAAAGGATTTGGATATATCACTCCTATGTCTCCAATTCCCAACTACGACAAAGACATTGTGTTTTTTGAGGATGACTTAGAAGACATGACTTTTGAGTCATTGAAGAATGGGATGAAATTAGAGTTTTTCTTGGAGCAGCGAGAAAACAAAAAGAGTGGGTTGGAATGGATTGCACGTCAGATACATACAGCAAAAGCTGATGTATCCAGTCCGGTTTCTGCATCTGTTATTAAAAAATCGAGTTTTGTTTCGGCATCTCCAACAGGTTCTAACTCTCCTTCATTCAAGCTACTCCTAGAAAAATTTAGTGATGCTTTTGCACTTGTGGAGCAAATCAAAGGCAGCGACGAGTTTGAGGATGCTGTTTTTGCCCTGTTGCGTTTGCTTGGGATTCATGCTGTATACCAGTACCCTAGAGAAGCTCAGGCAGGACGTGCCGATGGCTTTTTCATTCTAAACAATTTAGCTGTCATGTATGATTGTACCTTGAGAGATTCTTTTGAGGAATACAAGAAGGATCAAATTGAAAATTACGTCAACAAGTTGAGCAATAAATCTCAATTGACCATTGAGACAAGGCGATCTGACGGTGGACGTGGATCGAAAGAGCTTCAGATTCAAGGCAAATCTCGGCAAGTTTGGATCATCACGCGAGGCTTTACTCGTGAAATGCGGGATTACGATGGCATCAAAGTGAAAGAAGTTGCCATCAAGGATTTGGTTGAAATCGCAATGAAGCGCTGTAAGCAACTTAGCTATGATGCTGATAACCTCTCCACTGAGCTTTTTATGTTGGGAGCGTAAGCAAACAGTTGCTTGAGGTGCAGCGAGGGGTTAGGTTTGTGAGCTTTATCGGCAGGCTAACACTTCGCGGCACCAGGCTGCTGCTTCAAGCCTCGGCTAAGTGGCAAAGGTTACACTGAATTAATCCATTGACAATCGCATGATGTAGTGCTTGGCAACAAGTTTGAGCTTTGAGTTTTTTGACAATTTTATTGATGTGAAATTTGACGGTACTCTCGCTGATCATGAGACGATTGGCGATGTCGCGATCGCGCTGTCTAAAACTCTGCCAATTAGCCATCAAACCCCTATCTAAATTGATAGGTTGTGGATTTTTTGATAGGGCGATATTCTATTTTAGGGCAAGTTGAGGTAGGAAACCACCTCCAACTCTTTGAGAAGACTTGAAGAGGTTGTGAGTGAAGGGTTTAGAGGTTAAGGTATTGTCAGTAGGGCGATCGCAGGGTGAGACAATTGAATAAAGTCAAAGACGTAGGGAAGATTTCGATAACTTTCTGAATATGCCTGCAAAACTCTCTGGGCCATACCAACCTTTTCTTCTTCGTATTCTGCATGGCTTTACTGGTCTTTTCGTAATTGCCGCGATTTTGACCGCATTCTGGACATACGACGTCTACGACGGACGATGGGGCAGAATTCCCTTGCCTGAATTAAAGGAAATAGAAGGAATTCATGGCACGTTTGGGCTATATGCCTTACTGGTATTCCCTCTATTTGCTCTATACGCTTTCCATCGTGGACACAAAAGACTTATCCAGCAAGATTTTGTGGCAAAACTTGGAAAGTTTGGTACACCTATATGGTGGTATACGCTGCATCGAGTAATTAACACGCTTGCTATATTGGCACTGACTTTTGCGGTTTTCTCTGGCAAGATGATGGATGAAAAGTGGCTACCTAAGGGAGAGCTTAATCATGATTGGTATTATGCTCACCTCATTTCATGGGTGGTGATGGTTGTCTGCATCGCCTTACATCTGTTAATGAGTGCCAAGGTAGGAGGAATTCCCCTTCTCTTGTCAATATTAAGCTACCAATTTCACCCTAAAGATAGTCCCGCTTTGTGGCGAGAAAATATCCTTCAATGGTGGTATGGTTGGCGACCTACTTTGGCTAAAGAGTGGTTAAAACTGTCCTTCCCCCTGAAAGTTTTAGAGATTATTGTGCTGACGAGCATAACTGCTGCTTGGATTGTTTCACATTTTAAGTAGTCTGGTTAGCCTACTGAATCCAGTCCTTTATGATCGCTTGATGGATTGCCTGATAATAAGTTTGAGCGTTTAACGTTGCACATCTGCTCCGATAGAGAAATGTTATTAAATGTATGGTTACGAGTTGAAGACTGCCAAATCTGCTTTTCTTCCTGGTACTGCAAAGCTGTATCTAACGCGATAAATTGTACAAAGCGTCTGCACAGCCTCTAAAAATTCAGGCTCCATACCATAGTGTAGTGGTTAAAAGTTGCCATAACTCCAGTTACTCTATCTTTAATCGCTAAGGGATATCCAGCAAACCCAGGAATATTATTAACTCTATTGAGGCGTAGAGTTAGACCTAGCTTTGTATCTGAAACTACGGAATTTTGTTTTTTTGATTGCCTACAATTAACCTCATGAACCATACCTGGTTCATGGCCCGATAAAATGTGTCCCTTTGAATAGCCACAATTTCCCCTCGCTCTCCCTTTGTGGGAGAGTGGCAGTTGTTGTGAGGGTATTTATTGTGGGTTGCAAACAAAAGATACCGCTCATAGTAATAACTAAAACACAATTAATTTTTATGTAACTTTTCTAACAGTTTTTCCGAGCAGCGATCGCTAAATATAAGACCACAATACTGTAATCAGCGGGGCAAAGTTATGGTCAGCACTGTGGGCGAGAAGACCGTTGTACTCGGCGCGTGTCCTCACGATTGTCCCGATACCTGTGCGATGCTCATAACAGTGGAGGATGGTCGAGCCACATCAGTAAGTGGCAACCCAGACCATCCTTTTACACGGGGTACTCTCTGTGGCAAAGTCAGCGACTACCTTGACCGAGTTTATAGCCCAGACCGAGTGCTTTACCCGATGCGACGGGTCGGCCCCAAAGGTAGCGGTCAATTCGAGCGTATCAGTTGGGACGCTGCCCTAGACGAGATTACCAGCCGCTTCCAAGAAATTATTGCCCAGTATGGAGCCGAGGCTATACTCCCATGCAGCTATCTGGGTCACGAAGGACTTCTCAACGGTTTGACTGTTGGCGATGCCTTCTTCAACAGGCTAGGTGCTTCCATCAGCGAACGCACCTTCTGCATTTCTGGAACTAGCACCGCTTGGCTGATGACTTATGGTGCAACGCACGGTACTGACCCAGACACCTTTTCCCACTCTAAATACATTATCCTGTGGGGTTGCAATGTACTCTCGACCAACGTGCATTTGTGGCCGTTTATCAAGGAAGCAAGACAAAACGGCGCTAAGTTAGTTGTAATTGACCCAGTTCGTACAAAGACTGCAACGCAAGCAGATTGGCATATTCCGATTCGTCCGGGTACAGATGGTGCCTTTGCGCTAGGGCTGATGCACGTTATCATTAGCGAGAATTTAATTGATGCGGACTATGTAGAAAATTACACCGTCGGCTTTGCGGAACTCAAGGAGAGAGTTAGCGAATTTCCTCCCGAACGAGTTGCTGAAATTACGGGTATTCCAGCTGAAGACATCGTGACTCTGGCTAGGGAATACGCCACAACGCAGCCATCAGTTATTCGTCTGGGAGTTGCGCTGGAGAAGCAAGCCGGAGGCGGTCAGGGAATACGGGCAATTTGCTGTTTGCCTGCGTTAGTAGGTGCGTGGAGACACTTGGGGGGTGGTATGCTACAGGCTCCCATGTGGCCTTTCCCCATTCGCTGGGAAGTGGTACATCGCCCTGAGTTTATCAAATCGGGTACGCGAGTGGTTAATCAGTGGCAGATTGGTCAAACTTTAACTGGAGAACTGAATCCACCCATCAAGGCTTTGTTTGTCTACAACTGCAACCCAGTTACCCAAGCAGCTGAACAGGACAAAATTGTGGCGGGTTTGTCTCGCGAGGATTTGTTTACTGTCGTCAGCGAGCAGTTTATGACAGATACCGCTGATT
This sequence comes from Trichocoleus sp. FACHB-90, assembly GCF_014695505.1. NCBI lineage: Bacteria > Bacillati > Cyanobacteriota > Cyanophyceae > Leptolyngbyales > Trichocoleusaceae > Trichocoleus > Trichocoleus sp. FACHB-90. Next base: position 46,877 of record NZ_JACJOK010000044.1, on the reverse strand, counting down.
ATGCAGATATTTTGCTGCCTGCGACTACTCAAGTTGAGAATTTGGATTTGATGTTTTCATGGGGACACACTTATGTAACTTTAAATATGCCAGCGATCGCGCCTTTAGGAGAAGCCATCCCAAATATCGAACTTTTCCGGCGCTTGGCAACTCGTATGGGGTTTGAGGAAGAGTGTTTTAAACTTAGCGATGAGCAGATGGTAATGGAGGTCTTGGATTGGTCTGCACCTGCGCTAGAAGGCATTGATATGGATTTGCTAAAAACTAAAGGGTTTGCCAAGTTAAAAATCAACTTGATTCCTCACTCTGCGGGAAACTTTCCCACCCCTTCCGGGAAATGCGAGTTCCTGTCATCTATGGCTGTGGATAGTAACTATGTGTTACCAGCATTTCGCCAAGGCTGTGAAGAATTTCAACCAGGAACGCCAGTAGACCCGTTGCCTACTTACACTCCGCAGCGGGAGTCACCGATTAATAATCTGGCGCTAAAAGAGCGTTATCCTCTAAGTTTGTTGTCAGCTAAACCGCATCAGTTTATTAATTCCTGCTTCGCCAATTTGCCTAAGCACCGCAAACTACAGAGAGAACCAAGGGTAATTGTCCATCCAGTCGATGCAGCTGCTCGTGGTATTGCCGAAGGGCAGTTGGTGAAAGTGTTCAACGACCGGGGAGCATTTCAGGTTCCGGCAAGAGTTAGCGACATTACGCGACCGGGTGTGGTAGTTGCGCCTCTGGGTTACTGGCGCAAGCTTTCTCACGCAGCGAATACTGTAAATGCGGCAACTTCATCTGCTTTTGCTGATTTGGGCCGGGTAGCGGCGGTGGGAGATTCTTTGGTTGAAGTTGTGAGTGTTAACTGAGTTGTTTGACTTGATGGTGTCTTAGTCTATCTGCTTAGGTAGTTCACCCAAGTGCTTCAATCACTGCCTTAGCTACACTAGCACTCGATTGGGGATTCTGACCTGTAATTAGCTTGCCATCTACAACTACATAGTCACTCCACATAGATGCCTTTTCAAACTTAGCTCCGAGTTCCTGTAACCGGGATTCGAGTAAGAAAGGCATCAATTGAGCTAACTTAACTTCCTCTTCTTCTTCGTTGGTAAAACCAGTGACTTTTCGCCCTTTTACAATCGGCGTACCATCTGATTGCGTTGCTTGCACAAATGCAGCAGGCCCATGACAAACCGCCGCTACCACCTTTTGAGCATCGAAAAACTGGCTGACCACCCGACCCACTTCAGGAATGGGTAAGTCGTACATTGTCCCGTGTCCGCCAGGGAAAAAGACTGCATCGTAGTCCTCAACGTTTACGCTATTCAATGGTTCCGTATACTGTAGCGCTTGCAGTGCATCACCATGAGCTTCAGCTGGCTCAGATGTAGACAAGCTACGGGGATCAATTGGTGCCATCCCGCCTAGAGGACTGGCAACTGTGACTGTATATGTGTGTTGACGAAACAATTGAAAGGGAATCGCGAACTCTTCTAACCACAATCCTGTTGGATGGTCGGCATCAATTTGTTTGTGGTTGGTCACAATTATCAGGATGTTTTTCTGGTCGCTCATAAAAGCTGCTCTTGATAGGGAAATCCAGTTGCTGTCAATTCTAAAGCCTTGACCTTCTTCTGGACGTATGCCTGAGGAGTGTTAATTAAAACCAGGTACTGTTTTCTGTCTGGTGCGATGTCCACCACCAGCAAGCTACTGACTGCTAGTTCTCATCTTTGCCTACAAGTGGACAGGGATTTTTAATAGCTCACCCTACATTTTTTAATATCAGTCTGTAACCCATATCACAAATATCGCCTTATTCTGTCACCATAAAGTTGCATTTATCATCACAACTATCAGCCAGTAATTATCACAACTTACCGATTGAAACGATCACACTATTTAGAGGGAGAAACGCGCGATATTAGAGAATAGTAGATTTATAGCTTTTTGTGAGGTTAGCCTGATATTTTCTGAGGTTTTATGAGATTTCTATTTTTCACATCAATTATTTAATCTAATTCTTGTGAAGTAATTTGAGGACAGCTAAAAATCGATGAGTTTTTCTGGTTGCTTTCTTATGAACTAGGCATCAAGATTGTAACAAGGGTTTCCCTCTTAACTACTTGAATGAAAAGAATTACCCAATAGCCTATTTAAAAGATTGACAGCATAAGCGTGTATTTATTTCAAAAGCTACTAATGAAATCAGGGGAAGAGCAATGTTTAGTTTCACAAAGGCAATGATTGGTACTTGCGTTGAACGCCTCCAAGCTGGTTATCGCCAGACTTACGGAAATCTTAAACCCGATTATGTTGACCTGATTAGCTGGGTCGCAAATATGGTGCTGGAAAACATTGCTACTAGCAACGCTTTGTATCACAACGTTGAACACACTATCCTTGTGACTTTAGTAGGACAAGAAATTTTGCAGGGGAAGCACCAAAGTGAAGGGAGTGTTTCCTGTGAAGATTGGTTGCATACAATAATTTCTTTGCTGTGTCATGACATTGGCTATGTTAAGCGTGTCTGTCGTCAAGACCAACTTAATGAGAGGTTGTATGCTAAGGGAATAAAAGGTGAGACAATTTCTTTACCACTCGGTTCCACGGATGCAAGCCTGACTCCTTATCATGTAGACCGGGGGAAATTGTTTGTTGAGGAGTGTTTTTCGGGTCATCCACTGATTAATGTGGAAGTGATTAAGCACAACATTGAGTTGACCCGTTTCCCAGTCCCCCCTGATGAGGAACATCAAGATACTGTTAACTATCCCGGTCTAGTTCGCGCTGCTGATTTAATCGGTCAGCTTTCAGACCCGCAATACTTGCAAAAAATTACAGCACTGTTTTACGAGTTTGAAGAAACTGGTGTCAATAAAAATTTGGGCTATCATCATCCAGAGGACTTGCGTTTAGGTTTCCCAAACTTTTTCTGGAATGTTGTCTATCGTTATATACAACAAGGGGTACGCTACTTGGAGGTAACGCCCTCTGGTAGACAAATCATTACTAACCTAATGAAGAATGTGTCTGTAGTAGAGGATGAAATTCTTGGGAATACTCTCAAAGTACCAGTGGACAAGTCTTATATGAGTTTCCCCAACTTGAAGAAAGTCTCTCATGACACAATTGGGTATGAGGCTAATCAACTAGCAACTAACGAATGGTCGGTTGCTATTAACAAATTAGTTTTCTCAAAAAGCGTGTTTGTGAATGCTAGGTAGAACTTACGCTTTAGTAGGCGCTGTTGTTGAGTTAGAGGATGATAGGATTGAATATTCCCTTATTATTTACTCAAGGCAGTTTTTTAACTGCTGTTGAATTTGGGCTATGTTCAAGTTACGCCCAATAAATACCAGCTGATTGCTTTTCTGAGAAGACCACTTATCAGTTTTCAACTCAATTCGTTTGCCGCACAGTTGAAAGATGTGACGTAAACTGCTTTCCTTAAACCAGAGTAACCCTTTGGCGCGAAAAACATCATCTGGCAATTGGTCAGTTAAAAGGTATTGAAATTTCTCTAAGAGGAAAGGGCGATCGCTCTGAAAAGAAAATGACATGAAACCATCATTTTCTAAGTGGTGGGAATGATCGTGATGATGATCGTGATGGTGATGATGATGAGCGTGACTGGATTCCTGTTTAGCTGCATAAGATTCCGCTTGGGAAAATCCCACATCTAAAATTAGTGGCAGAGGAACTTGTCCGTAGGAGGTTCGTAAAACTCTCGCCCCTACTTTCACTGTGCGGATGTATTCTTCTAATTCCTTGACTTTCTCTTCTGGAACCAAATCTGTTTTATTTAGCAGAATGATGTCACCATAAGAAACTTGATTGAGGGCGGCATCGCTTTCAAAATGCTCTGGTGTAAATGTTTCAACATCCACCAAAGTTAAGATAGAATCAATCCTGGTTAAATCCCGCAAATCTGTACTAATAAAGGTTAAAGCAATTGGTAATGGATCGGCGACTCCGGTTGTTTCAACAATTAAGTAGTCGATGCGATCGCTTCTTTCTATCACCTTGTAAACTGCATCAAGTAATCCATCGTTAATGGTGCAGCAAATACAGCCATTAGTTAATTCCATCATGGTTTCATCAACCGAAATCAACAACTGGCTGTCAATATTAATATCGCCAAACTCATTAACTAAAACTGCCACTTTTAAGTCTTGGCGATTTTGTAAAATATGGTTTAGCAGGGTTGTCTTGCCACTACCCAAAAACCCTGTAATAATTGTTACTGGCATTCCCCGTTTAGGAATATCCAATATTGCGTCTGGTGTTGTTGCTGTGATATTTGTCATTGCTCTTTCTTTGTTAATTGAGCTGATCGGAAATTTGTAATTGATATTCCCAAGCCTTTTTCTGCATGGTTTGGAAAATGTTGTAAAATCCATTGCGTTAGAAGGTGTCGGCTGGAAATTCTTCTAGCCGCTTGGCGTACCAAATTAGTTGCTCATAGCGTCGCTTGGGATCGGCTTGGCGTTGAAAGCGTTCTACAATTCGTGCTAGGGAATTTGGTAATGGGGAAGCGGTGGACGACATGACAGAGGCTTCTGATAATGGTTCTTATCTTACTTAAAAACTAGCCTGGGTAGCTTGGGGTAAAGGCGGAATTCGAGCAAGAATGCCTTTTTTTAGGGCTTCTGGTCGTTCTTGTCGTGGGATAATACCTGTGGCACTGGTAAAGTATTGTTCGCTGAATTTGAGGATTTCTGCTGCACTCTCTAAAGGTGGTAAATCGCCAAACATGATGGTAGCTTTATTAGGAGCAGAAAAGGCAATAGTACACGAGCGATCGCATCCACTTAGACACTCAACTTCTTGAATTGCAAACTCTGATTGTAAAGACCAATTTTCATACAAATCCGATAGCTGAGTCAGCAAATGATCGCCCCCAGTTTGGTTCATGTGTTTTCGTTCGGTTGACGAAAATGAACAGGATTTGCAAACAAATAAAACGTGTTCAGTCATGGGAATAATATTGTTGAAAAACTACACTTGGGGAAATGGGAATTTGAAAAAGGTATAGCCTTTCTCAGCTTGGTGGAATATATCGCGGTTTTGACGTTATCGCCACTTTGGTAGGGACATGGGAATGTCCCCACAGGTGTATCGCACCCAACCCTCGAATTACTATAGACGATGCAGGAACGCGATCGCATACTTGTTGATAATGATTATCATTGTACCACCAAACTGATTTCGGGCAGGGTACTTTACAGTTTCGAGTGCAATAGATTGCTACATTGCCTCTAGCCGTTGACGCAGCTTACTACTGAGGGCATCAATTGCGGTGACGACTACCAACAGCACCAACATCATCGTCGTTGCCTTATTGTATTCAAAGCCACGGATGTAGTTAACTAACTCAAAACCAATGCCACCCGCACCAACGACACCCAACACCGAGGCGGCGCGAATATTATATTCAAACATATACAAGGTATAGCCTAATCCCAAAGGCATTACTTGTGGCAAAATTCCGTATTGGGCAATTTGCAGCCAAGAAGCACCAGCAACTTGCAAAGATTCGATAGAGCGTTGATCGACAGCTTCAATTGCTTCTTGATAAAATTTACCCAAATAGCCCACAGTGTAGATGCCTAATGCTAAAGTTCCGGCTGGTGCGCCTAGTCCGGTTGCGGCTACAAAAAGTAGCCCTAGAACAATTGAGGGAATAGAACGCACGGCATTTTGCAGAAAATTAGCCCAGAATCGTAACCAACCAGGTGCCAAATTTCGGGCGGAGAAAATCGCAACTGGCAAGGAAATAATTGCGCCAATAGTGGTTCCCCACAAAGACATTTGAATTGTCTCAATTAGCCTCTCAATCGCCACATCTAAAACGTCAAAATTGGGAGGCCATAAACGGGTTATAAAATCAGTTACGTAGGGCCAGCTATCCTTAAGGAGTGCTAAATCTACTTTTAAGCCTTGCAACGCCCAAGCATATACCAAAACAATAATAATCAGTATAATTAGGCGATTAACCCAGGTGTAGCGTTTCCAGAAACTCGCAAAGTTTTTCATAAATAAATTTGTTTTTTAACCGCTCTAGGTAGCAAAGGAAAGCGCAAAGGTACGGGAATACCTGTGCGATCGCTTGCGTTTAATTTCTTTATCTTGAAAATTGGGATGGTAAGTTTTCGCAGTCGCCATCATGGACTATACGACCTGTATCAAGGACGATAGCTCGTTGGGCGTAGGCGGCGGCAATGCTCAAATCGTGCAGAACTACTACAATCGTCATCTGGCGATCGCGATGTAACTGGGCGAAAGTTTGCATCACTTGTCGGGAAGCCATGATATCCAACCCGGCGATGGGTTCGTCTGCTAAGAGGATTTGTGGCGATTGGATGAGGGCGCGGGCGATCGCTACCCGTTGTTGCTGTCCGCCGCTGAGTTGACCAGTTTTTTGATAAGCCTGATCCTGCAACCCCAACTGACTCAGGAGTTCTAAAGCTTGACGGCGATCGCGTGGCTTAAATCCCCACAAGCTTTGCCAAGTTGACAACGTTCCCAAACGTCCCACAAGCACGTTTTCCAAGGCGGTGAGTTGCCGAATCAGCCCTCCGCCTTGAAAAATCATGCCTACGTCTCGCCGAATTCTAGGCAAGGTGCGGGGAGTCACTGCTACACCGTTGATGCGAATCTCTCCCCGCTGCACTGGAACTAACCCAACTAGCGATCGCAACAGTGTGGATTTTCCCGCCCCATTGAGTCCTAGCAAAGCGACAAATTCACCCTGGCCAATCTTGCAATTGATCCGGTTTAGAATCGGACGATTCAAAGATACTGCATAGGGCGTTTCTAAGTCTTGGCATTCAATGGTCATTGCAGGATTGCTAATTGCTAATTGCTAATTGCCAGTTGCTAATTGCTAATTGCTATTAACTATTAGCAATTAACAAATTTCTATGGTTCAAATCCAGCACGACTTAGAGCTTCGCGCATTGGTTGTAAATGCTGATTGCCGTTAACTCTAACTAATTCAGTAGAGTTATACAGGTTTTTTAGCAGTTGATTATTCGCTGGCTGATTCAACTTCAGCATGGCGTTGATGATTCTTTCCCGCATGGGGTTTGGTACGTCATCATCAATGGCGACACCGTGAGCAGGTACTCCAGAAATTCCATGAAGAACCCGCAGTTTTTTGGCTTCTTCTGCGGTGATATATGGGGGGAAAAGGGCGTATTCTGAGACTGCTGCTACATCTGCCTGACCTCTCAGAACGGCTTGCAAGGCTCCGCTGTAGTTGTTACCGTATGAGATTTGTCCGAAGAAATTGTTTAAGCGATCGCGATTCGGCACCAATCTCTGTCTTACCATCTCACCGACTGGGAAAATAAACCCAGATCCAGAGGTGGGGGAAGTGAAAGCCATTTTTTTGCCGCGCAGTTGTTCCAGCGTCTGCTTAGCTGTTGCTTGGCTTTTCAGCGGGCTATTAACGGGTACTACAAAAACGGATCTATAAGTGTGTCTTCCAGAATAATTTGGACGCACTTCGGCTAGGTACAATCTAGCATTGGCCAGCTGCTGAGCTTTCAAAGCGGGACGACTGCTCAAAAAGGCAACATCAGCTTTGTTGGCTCTCAAGGCTTCCACAGCAGATGTATCATCAGCAACAAATGCGTCAACTGGCATTCCCAGCTCTCTTGACAAAAACTGTGCTACAGCGTTTGCCTTGTTTTGTAAATCTGCGGTATCTCCTCGTCCAGGGAAAGCAACTGTCAAACGTCTAACACGAGCCTGAGCAATGGGACTTTGCACTTGGTTGTTGGCGGAGTTGTCTGCCAACGCCTGTGGCATTTTTGCAACCGTGTTGATAGCCAAACCTGCCAGTGCTACCGCTACAGCACCTGCACCAAGTAAAATGTTCTTCTTCACAATTATTTTGAACGCTCCGTTGAAAAAAAAGACTATGCCACTGTTTATAGAGAAATAGTGGCAACAAGCACTTAGTAAAGTCTTAAACGTTTGACAGCAAAAGTCAATAACTTTTAGGAAAAAAAGTCAATAAGATTAAATATATTATTATGGTGCGATCGCTAAAAGATACCCACAGTATACGTATCCCACAGATCACCCGCAGGCTAAAGCCTCGATGCTCCAAAAACTAAGCCCGCCTTGGCGGACTTAAAAAAGTAAAAGCCTGGGTCAGGAGGCTTTGTTTATCATGACTTACGCACTTGCCGTGAACTAAAGTTCCGGATCAAAGCTCAAACCCATTGAAATGGGTTGGTTTGAGGTTTTTTAGTCAGTTTCAACTGACTTGGGCTTTTAGCCAGGAAATTTATTTCCTGGTTCCAAGTGCGTAAGTCCTATTTATCTAGCGCCACCCTTTAGGGCCGCACCATTTAAATCACGGCAATACAGTCAATTTCTACCAGCACATCTTTGGGGAGACGGGCTACTTCTACGCAAGCACGGGCGGGAGCTGTTTCGGCATCAAAATATTTACCATAAACTGCATTCATCGCGGCAAAATCATTCATATCTTTGAGAAAAACGGTGGTTTTTACCACATTTTGCCAGGTAGCACCGCCAGCAGTGAGAATAGCTTCAAGATGAGCCATTACCTGTTCTGTTTGTTTAGCTACATCGTCGGTGTAGACAATATCGCCTATTCTGGGGTCGATGGCAATTTGACCAGCGACGAAGATCATTTGACCAGAAGCAGCGATCGCTTGATTATACGGCCCGACTGGTGCTGGTGCGTTTTCTGTACGAATTACTTTGCGAGTCATTGCTATTTGTGTTGGTAACGATGTTTCCTGTTTGCGGGGTTCTGTATCGGAGGCTTCCGGCTTGTAGCGTTCTCCATCAGGCATTATTGCATTGCTAAAGTCCGCATTTTGGATGTTCGCTCCATAAATGTTGGCATTAGTTAAGTCTGCCTTCTTCAAGTTTGCCCTGTCCAGATTTGCCCCGATCAAATTTGCCCCTCGAAGACTTGCTCTCTCTAGATTTGCTCCTCGTAAACAGGTTTTTCTAAGATTCGCCTCTCCCAGGGATGCTCCAGTCAAATCTGCATTAGCGAGATTCACGCCTGACAAATCGAGTTTACTCAGGCTTACTCCCCGGAGTTTAGCTCCCTGGAGATTTGCATTTTGAAAGTTTACATTAGTTAAGTCTGCCTGAGTTAAGTCTGCTCCAGCTAAGTCTGTCCCACTCAGATTTGCATTATTCAACTTTGCACCACTTAAGTCAGCACCGCTAAGGTCTGCCCAACTTAGATTTAGTGAACCACCCTGCACCCGATTCAGCTTTGCACCTGTCAAGGATGCCCTACTAAGATTTGCTTCCCACAGATTAGCCTTGGTTAAAGTTGCCCCACTCAAGTCGGTTCCAGTCAAATTTGCTCGATATAGGTCTATCTCACTCAGGTCTGCTTCTTTGAGATTTACCCCACTCAGTTGTACAGAATGAAATTTTCGTTCTCCATCTGCGTATCTTTCTAGAAGTTCTTCAGCGTCCATTGTTGGTTTAGCAATTATCGCGCCCTTGCATCAGTTTACCGCTTTGTTTCAGTACCGCCTTGGAATTTGTTCCAAGTCTAATAGCCCAAATCACAATAAGCCCTGGCGATTAGAAATCGCGGCTTCACAAACTAAGTCCGCCTGCGCGGACTTAAGACAAATCAAAGGTTTTGAAACCCGCGCAGGCGGGTTTTGTCTCGTATAGACGCGGTTTCAACCGCCCAGTTAATGGCGGGGTGAATTTATTTCGCCAACACACCATTGAGGAAAATATCAGCCAAACCTTCAGCCATTTCCTGCATTGCTTTAGGAGAAGAACTACCTCCCATCAGCGTATCTTGGCTAAAACCTGCAATTGTGAACATTCCTAAGAAAACTTGGGCGACAATTCGGGGATTTGTGCGACGATAAATCCCTTTATCCATTGCTGTTTGAAAAAAAGCTTCAGCAACGTCGGTCATTTTGACAATAACTTCAACTTGGATGCGATCGCGTAACTCTGGATGAAACTGCGCCTCCGTAAAACAAACCCGCAGCATATCTGCATTTTCATGCAAATTCATCATCCGGCGGTGCATCACTTGAGCCACAGCTTTATAGCTGCCCATTTCGCTCAATTCTGTCAACAAATCCGTGAGAATTTCCACCCAGCCTTGGGTCGCCACTTCAATCAAAATGGCTTTTTTAGTCGGAAAATGACGAAACAGCGTACCTTCGGCAACCCCAGCCGCGGCGGCGAGATCGCGAGTCGTTGTCCCCTCATATCCCTGACGGGCAAACAACCGCTGGGCTGCGCTCAAAATCTTGGTGTGCGTATCGTCCTCTGTACGAGCGACTTGCTTGGTCGCCCCTACGGATTTCCGGTTAAAAATTCCCATATTGAGAAGAATTAGATTAATGGATTGCCACTTACACGTTAATGCTATTGTGCAATGCACAGTTGCGCGATCGCTCAAAGCTTCACACATTGTTAACAGCACGCAATCCACGTTAAAGTCAATATCTTGGAATTAGCGCTGCTTGATTTTTGTACCGTATGAGCCAGTTTTGTCGATTCCTGTTTATCCCAATCCCAAAAACCGAGCAACTATTAGGGGAGGCTATGAAACCAGTCCCCAAATGGTCAACAAAACGCCACTGTTCGGCTCTTTTGGCTTTTTTGCTAGTTTTTCTCCTCTCGTGGGGAATGCTCCCAGAGGCGGCTGTGGCTCGTACCCAGACACCTCCATCTACTGCTCAATCTATCCAGCCCTACCTAGATCGCGTCATTGAGAAGGTGACTGAATTTAAGCTGGATAATGGTCTGAAGTTTATTGTGCTGGAACGGCACGAAGCGCCTGTAGTTTCGTTTTTCACCTACGCTGATGTCGGCGGTGCTAACGAACCTGATGGTCAAACGGGTGTAGCTCACTTTCTAGAGCATTTGGCTTTTAAGGGAACTACGCGCATCGGAACGCGGAATTACCAGCAAGAAAAGCCGCTTTTAGACCGCTTGGATGAGTTGGCTAAACAAATTCGGGTAGCCAAAGCTGCTAAAAAAGAGGCAGAGGTAGCATCTTTGGAAGCTGAGTTTGCCAAAGTTGAGGCTGAGGCTACTAAATTTGCCAAGCAAAATGAGCTGGGTCAAATTGTAGAGCAAGCTGGAGGCGTGGGGCTGAATGCAGCAACCTCAACAGATGCCACAATGTACTTCTTCAGCTTTCCTGCTAACAAGCTGGAACTCTGGATGTCGCTGGAGTCGGAGCGGTTTTTAGATCCAGTTTTTCGGGAGTTTTATAAAGAGCAGCAGGTAATTCTGGAAGAACGACGGCTGCGGACTGATAATTCTCCGATTGGTCAAATGATTGAAGCTTTTATTGACAAAGCTTTCAAAGTGCATCCTTATCGTCGTCCGGTGATTGGCTACAACGAAGATATCCGCAATCTCACCCGCGAGGATGTGCAGAAGTTTTTCGATACTTACTACGTCCCCAATAATTTGACAATCGGGATTGTGGGAGATGTTGACCCAGCGGAAGTTAAACGGCTGGCTCAGACTTACTTTGGACGCTACAAGGCTGCGCCTGCACCGCCGAAGTTAACAGCGGTGGAACCAAAGCAAACCCAAGCGCAGGAAGTGACTTTGCGGCTACCATCTCAGCCTTGGTATCTGGAAGGTTATCATCGTCCAGCAATGAGTCATCCTGATAATGCGATTTATGAAATTATCGGTCGTTTGCTGAGCGATGGGCGCACATCTCGCCTGTATAGGTCTTTGGTGGAAGAACAGCAAGTAGCTCTGGCGGCTCAGGGTTTCAGTGGCTTTCCGGGGGATAAGTACCCGAATTTGATGCTGTTCTACGCGCTTACAGCTCCCGGTCATACGGTTGACGAGGTGCAGCAGTCTTTGAGTAAGGAGATTGAGCGGCTTAAATCGGAACCTGTTTCAGCTAAAGAGTTGGAGAGGGTGAAGACTCAGGCTAGAGCTGAGTTGTTGCGATCGCTCGATTCTAATATGGGCATGGCTACTTCTCTGGTGGAGTATGAGGTGAAGACTGGTTCTTGGCGAAATCTGTTTAAGCAGCTAGATACGATCGCTTCTGTGACACCTGGAGATATTCAGCGGGTGGCGCGGGAAACTTTCCAGTCGGAAAATCGCACTGTTGGGCGCATTTTGCCTAAAGAGGGATAAACCGCAGAGACACTGAGAGTGCAGAGGAAGAGGAAAAATTAGTATGCAGTGGTTTGGGCATTTGAGGGGTAAGGAAGGAAGAAGAAAACATTATTTCGTGTTTCTTTTTTCTTTTGCTTTTTTACTGTTTTCTTTTTTGTTGCCAGCTGTGGCGGACACGGCGCGGCATTACACTGAGTTGAAGTTTTCGCCTGTACCAGAAGTTAAGGTGCCGGAATATACCCGATATCAGATGGACAATGGAATGATTGTTTATTTGATGCAGGATCGGGAGCTTCCTTTGGTTAGCGGTACGGCGTTGATTCGCACAGGCGATCGCTTGGAACCTGGTGAGAAGGTCGGTTTGGCTGGTTTGGTTGGGGAAGTATTGCGAACTGGGGGGACTGCGAAGCACTCTGGTAATGAGTTAAATGAGCTGTTGGAACAAAGAGCAGCTTCTGTCGAAACTAGCATTGATACTACTGTTGGTTCTGCTAACTTTAGTTCGCTCAGTGAAGATTTGAATGAAGTGTTTAGTCTCTTTGCTGAGGTGATTAAAGAGCCAGTTTTTGCCCAAGAAAAGCTGGCTTTAGCTAAGACTCAGCGGCGTGGTGAAATTGCCCGTCGCAATGACGATCCTGGTGATATTGCTTCCCGTGAATTTCAGAAGTTAATCTACGGCGATAGTAGCCCTTATGCTCGGACTGTTGAGTATCAGACACTGGATAATATCACCCGCGAGGATTTGGTAAGTTTCTACCAGAAATATTTCTTACCCAGCAATGTGATTCTGGGTATTGTGGGGGATTTTGATAAGTCTGCGATGCGCCAGCTGATTGAGGAAAAGTTTGGCAACTGGAAGCCGTCGGGAGTTAAACAGGAACCATCAATACCAAGTGCATCTCAAGCGAAGAAAGGCGGGATTTTTATGGTGAATCAGCCGCAGCTGACTCAGAGTAATGTTCTCATGGGTCATCTGGGCGGTCAGCTGAATAGTCCTGATTTTGCGGCCCTGGAAGTTCTCAATGGGGTATTAAATGGTTTTGGGGGACGGCTGTTTAACGAAGTGCGATCGCGTCAAGGTTTAGCATACTCGGTCTACGGTTATTGGAGTCCCCAATTTGACTATCCTGGTACGTTTCTGGCTGGCGGACAAACTCGATCTGATGCTACTGTGCCTTTCATTAAGGGTGTTTTAGCTGAAATTGAACGCATCCGCACGTCTTCAGTTACTCCAGCAGAACTTGCTTATGCCAAAGAATCAGAACTCAATTCTTTTGTCTTCAAGTTCCAAGATCCCAGCCAAACTCTATCGCGGTTGATGCGATACGAATATTACGGCTACCCGCCAGATTTTATCTTCCGCTATCGGAAAGCTTTGGAAGCAACAACGATTGAGGATGTGCAGCGGGTTGCCCAAAAATACCTCCAGCCAGAGAACATTGTGACTCTGGTAGTTGGAAATGCTACCGAAATTAATCCGCCTCTGACAAGTCTTACACCAAATGTCACGTCGGTAGATATTTCGATTCCAACGCCAAAGAGCAGTAACCGTTGAGTTAAAAAGCATAAATGCAGAATTCAGAAGGCAAAATATTTCTTCTGATTTCTGCATTCTAGAAATACTCGCAATACTTTTGAGTTAACCTCACCTTCAACTGCAATACGGAGCGACACAGAGCTTGTTAATGGTGACAATAAATATATTATTACTTGAGATAAAAATTACGGCTGCTCTGATTCACCATCAACAGGTGTGATTTCTTTAATTCGCTCGGCTAAATTTTCTTCCCAAAGCGTGTCATTTAAGTTTATGCTAATCATTCGCCCCGCAGCTTTAGAGCGATCAATGTATATGTGAAAGGCATCGACATCTTCTCGATGGGTCAGAACATATCGACGTAACTCATCAAGGTTCATAGCATTGTAGTTAGCTGCTGTCATGGTTCGTATCCTCCAGTTGGCTTTATCTCAAAGTCCAAATTCTCTCCAGCAAGTACGTATAGATGGCCAGTACGCTCATCCAACCGAACAAGTTCTATGCTTTTATACTGCCATCTAGGATAAATGACATTGGTAAGTCGGTAACAAAGTCTATAAAGTCCTTGTGTTTGCTGGTTTGTTGGTTCCATCTATGTCTATGTAGCTTAACTTACCAACTGATGATACAAAGTGTAATGCACGATTCACACAATGATAAGCGATCGCATCCCTACACAGGTCAGCGAAAGAATGCGATCGCTAATGATTTCTGATTGTGTTGATGGTGGTTGCGATCGCTGCATCATCAACACTCAATGGTATAAGCTCTGTATTGTGTAGCATTCTCATTCTCTACTAAAAATATTTGTTCAAGAACTTGTGGCGAACTTTGTCCATTTTATTACTATTCTTTACCCCTAAAAATATAGCGCCTACTTCATGAGTAGACGCTAAAACATAGGAATCTTTAACTCAGCGCGATCGCTTTCTTACAAGCGACAACAATATTCAATCGGCAATTGATGCACTAAATCGTTGAATCTTCCCGACTGATCTGACGCTCAATGGTTTCAATCGCAGCATTGAGTCCTGCCAATCTTGCCTCTAGATCGTTTCGCATCGATTTCAGGAATCGAAGTTTGCGTTCCTGATAGGCTTTACTGGAAACAGGTTCAGATCCCCAGCAGGTACTACCCCAAAACGGAAACATAGCGTTCATCCTTAAGAGAAATGTAAATATACTTCTATTTTGTCCAAATTTTTTAGCAGTGGGGTAGCCGGGAGTGCAGTGATTACCGTATCTCCAACTAAAAAGAGCGCCATCTCATTTGCGATCGCACATAAACCCAGATCAGCGAAAGAATGCGATCGCTAATGATTTCTGATTGTGTTGATATTAGCTGCGGCGCTACTCAACTCAGCAAAGCCTCATAGTCCTGGTGAGAGCCAATCCAGAACCAGTAATAATCGTCACCCTTTTTTAAAGCTAATGCTCGGTAGCCGTCGGTAATCCGAGCCGACCAAAGATTCTTTCCCACTTTTTTGAAATGTAAAGATGGATGCAATGGATTCTCTTGCCAAAGTTGATAGGCTTTTTGGGCTTGCTGTTTCATTTCTAAAGACAGCGCTGCATAGGCTTTCCAAAACTCAGGTGTTGTGGAGGATTTCATCAAGATCCCTCACATTATTTGCTGCAATATCTGCTTCTGCTTTAGCAATGAGGCTATTTAGTTTGCCTGATATCAAATCTTCCTCGATTTGCCGATCCCATTTTTCATCCAAATAGGTTTGAAGCCACGTTGCTAATTTACGAACATCACCTTCTGGAAGCTGTTTGATTGCTGCTTCGATTTCTAACAAGGTAGTCATAGAGAAAAATCTGTGGAAATACCTTTATATTATTATGCGATCGCTTCACTGATACTCTACTAGCTATGAGAAGCGATCGCACGTAACCCCAATCCAGCGAAAGAATGCGATCGCTCTAATCAGGTAAGTAGCCAGAATCAAGGGCTTCTTCGGGAGTAAAGGGAGTTTCAACCGGAAAACTCTCAATTTCTAGTCCCGTTTCAGCAGCCGCTAATTCCCTCGCATCCTGATAGCACTCGTCAAATATCTCAGTAAAGTACGGTTGCAAACTTGGGCTTTCTTTAAATGCTTGTCTGAGTCTCTGGCGATGCTCAACGATACTTGCTAGCCAACTGTTTGAGCGTTTCTCCGATTGATAGTTGTACTTGAGAAGATGTATCAATAAAATTTTAAGATTGCTATAAACTGCGCGTTTCTCACTCCTTCCCATATCTTCAATTTCTTCTAGCAAGTTAGCGACATCAAGCGCAGAGAGTTGTCCTTCTCGCAAGAGTCTAACTGTTGTTTCCAACCAGAGATAATAGTCTTGTTCATATAGAGTAGAGAGATTGTTGGCAGTTGTTGGTAAAGATGATGTCATACAAAAATACTTTAGTAAAGTCGTACTTTTAACGTGTCGCAACTGTAGATTTCGCAACCCGTGTGTGTTGATTCCAACTAAAATCGCTTAGGGTTACAAAGCTATCTCTAATTTAGCGGATTGGGGGAAGCTGGCTTTAAATCGATACACAACCAAATTACAACTCAATAGGCAATAGGGAATAACCTTGCAGGGGTTGCGCGATCGCTTAATCTGTGACGTGTTTCGCTACATTCCTGTTTGGTAAAAAATGTTGGATAGTGTAATCTCAATCAACGATTTCTCGTTGTGCTGATGGTGTTGCGATCGCGCTAAGTCCAAGCTAATCTTGGGGCGGCAACACCTGCAAAATTACCTGATGAAGTTTTACCTACTACATAAGCATCTACAGTCCCAGAGATATCATTGCTATCTTCTGCTAACCAGTAAATTTTTGTGTCTTTAAGGTCATTTCTAAATGTTTCTATCAAAGCGTTATATTTTTCTGTTACAGCACCTGTAGATGGGTACGAAAACCAACTGATACTATTTACTTCTAAAGCTGTATTTTTTGAGTAACTGCCCCATCGAAGAATATTCTCGCCAGTAATGACTTCTTGGTGAGGAATTTCCCATACAAAGGGAGTTAAATTGTAGTCTCCATCACTGTAAAATAGGTGTGTATTCCATGATATTCTGCAAAGCTTGACAAGTAGCTCTGCATCTAATAAATTATTAATTTTAGTTGTTATAACAAGATTAGAGCCTCTTAATTTAGCACCCGTCATTTCCACATTACTGAGATTGGCACCTCTCAAGTCAACGCAGTTTAAAAGTGCATTACTGAGATTTGCCTTGCTCAAATTAGCTCCAGATAAATTAACATCAATTAGTTCTGATTGGCTCAAGTTGGCGTGGTATAGATTTGCTTTTGAGAGAGCAGCACTTTGGAATTTAGCACAACTTAAATTAACTGCTTCTAGGTTACTCTCGGTCAAATTGCAGTTATCTATATGAGCATATTTCAAATAAGAATTTTTTAAATTAGCTCTGCTTAAGTTAGCACCTATAAAGATGGGTTCAACCAAAGATATCTCTGATAAGTCAACTTCTTGGAGATTAGCACCAATAAAATCAGCACCAATCACTGCAAAGTTTCTCTCCCCAGCAGCGTAACGTCTTAGGATTTCTTCAGCCAACATAAATCCATTAATTTAACTTACCTATCCACAACTGTCCCACTAAAAACGAAGAATATTGATATCTTTTGAGATGTAACAGCCCAACTATCTATCAAACCCTAATAGGAGCCAAGAAGATTTTGAATTATGCCTCCTGACTCCTTCAGTTAAAAATTGCATTGAAATCCCAAACTTTAGAAAGTCAAGCGGTTTTAGGGCTTCATCTTGTCGAAGAAAGTGACGGCTTCAGGGTGTGACAGATTACCTTCTGTTATAGCGATCGCGTTTTCATTACCTTTTTAATTTTGCGCCTGCTGAAACGCTTCTATCTTTTCCTTTCCCTCAGGAAGGTCAGAGCCGACGACATAAAAATCTTGTGGATATATCCAGTGGGTGCCTAGAGGCCCATGAATTTGAATTCCGGTCATGACGGCGTAGTTAAAGACAGAGCGATCCAGAGTGTTTAAGAGAGTTTCGACATCGTGGGAAATAATTTTAGATGCCAATTTTGTAACTTCTATCAAATCGGGTTTGTCGCCATAGGTAAGGGATGAAAGAATTTTCTGCCGGATAATTGTTTGTTCAATATCCTGCATATCCATTTCTAGTTTCAGATGACCAGATGCCAATTCTTTAACGACCGTTTCTAATGCTCCGCAGGCGTGAGAAACTTTTTGAACGCCATCTCGATAAACCTTTCCAATCTCGCCATGTCTAGAAATAGCGATATGGGGCATGGCATAGAAGGTAAAACGACGGATACCATCAACGATAGGGGTATGGTCAGTCGCAGCGGCTAACCCAGTTTTCCCCATCATGACGAACCCGGCTAAGCTGCAACAATTAAAAGTTTTCCCCCAGTATCGAATTACTTCAATGAATAGGGGTTCGGCGACTTCATCCCGACAAATTGCTATCATTCCCATCGTGTTTTCGTCACAAAAACCGTAGGCGCTCAAGCTTTGGAAAGTCTTTCTCATGTACTTGCTCATGGGGACTGCCCCTGGAAAGTGAGTTTGCAGCGTTTCATGAAATGCTGGAAACACGTTAGGGTCATATCCATTGAGCGTTTGGGGGATAGTTTCGCCAAGCTGATTGACGTGATGGGTCATCTCCTAACTTCTCCTAAAGAGCTTGCGAAATCCGTCATTGAGTAGCTTAAACTTAACTTCACACCCGTCCTTGAGGAATCGGGCAATATTATTGGTTTTAACACTAGATGAGTGAGAAAGCTCCTGCCCTTGGCGTTAAAAAAGTGGGCGAAGCCCCCTGATATCAAATGATACCCATAATAAAAGAAACCCAAGAAAGCTCTGCGGCTCTGGCTCCCCGGTAGGCTTGCTCTGTTGGGGTTGAGGGTGGGTTTGTTTGTATTGTGAGCAATTAGATAGATTTGATGTGGCAAACCCTCCTGAAGAGCGATCGCTTGCAGACTTCAAACGCCCCAGCTGATGCGATCGCGTCTTATCTGGCTTACTTTGATTCCAATCGCGCGGTTAAGGCTTTGTCGATGCGATCGCGTGTTTCTGCTAAATGGGCTTTCGTATAGGTATCGAGTTTGTCTTGCTTCCTCAGTGAAGCATCTAGCGATTTTCTCAGTTGTCGCAGTTCGTACCATGCTAGGGTACGGGCATCTTCTGGCACAGGAGAAGTCCGCAACACCATTTCTAGCAAAATCTCCAAATGTTCGCGCTGCAAGGAACGGCGCAGACTGGAAATATTCTCTGGTTTACCATCCTGTACCTCTGTCCAAATACTATTTTGCAGAGTTTCAAACAGTTCCGGTAACGTCAGCGCTTCTCCCGGCTTCGATTTGAGTTCAATGTCGCGCAGACGATTTAGGCGATCGCTACCTAAAAGACTTTGCAACACCCGACTTTGCTGCGACAGCAAGTTTTCATGAATTGGATAATCCAGCCGCAAAATCGGGATCGGATTTCCCCAGTGTCTCCAGCGCGACGGCGCTAACTGATTCAGCAGTTGCGGCGAAAAATTAAAAGCGTCTGCGGCAAAAACATATTTGCCTATATTTGTCAATGCTTCACGTTGTTTTTCTAACGGCACGGGTGTAAACGGCAAACGTCCGTTAGGAGTCCCGGCGCGATCGCGACTGAACGACTGACCGCCGACGTATTGCGCTAACAGATTCGCGTTGTTGAAATAGTAGTTAAGTACGGTGTTGAACAACACTCGCATCTCTGTATAGTCACCACTGGACGGAGAACGCTTATTCAAACGCTCCCACATGGTACGGGCGTTGTCCATCTGCCACTGCGAGTAAAGTAGCACGTTGCCGCTTAAATCCCAAAGATTTGCGCCCGGATCGAGATCCAAGATATCTTCATCGGTAGCATAAGCATATTCCGGTTTCGACGATTGTCCGGCAATTTGGTCTAGAAACCGTCTCTCGGCTATAGAACTTATTGCCCCACTGGGTTTATAGCCATACTCAATTGCCCATTCATCGTAAGGGCCAATATTAGCCGGGTAATAGTCGCCTTGCTTGGTGCCTTGGGGGGCAAGGTTTACCGGAACGTAGTCCATCACGGAACTAACCATTCCTCTAGTGCGGGTAATTTCTGTATTGTTTAATTCCTCCGGCCCATTTAAAGTGCTGCCGTGGAAGTTGTGCCGCAACCCTATAGTGTGTCCGACTTCGTGGGCAATGAGGTGACGCAAATATTGATTCACGTACTCTTTCATCTCGCTGCCTGTGGGCGAGACATTGTGGAAAAGGGATAATGCGATCGCTCCCATCGCTGTCTGCATTGTAGATTCCATCCCATAGCAGATATCCTGGTCTTGCAGAAGTTGCAAGAATTTGGAATTGCGACTTGCGTCTCGCCTGCCCAAATTACTCCCCTCTCCCTGTACAGGAGAGGAGGTGAGGTTACATAAATTTCCTTGTCCCAGTAACCCTATCTCCTGCGACTGCGTAGGCTCTATTAAATTGCGATATCTTTGCTTAATAGAGCGCAGCATATTAGCATCCACAATAATATCTGCGTCTAAGATTTCCCCAGTCAGCGGGTTAACCCGTGATGGGCCTCTGGCAGAAAATCCATCCAAAGAATTGATCCAGCGAATCGTGTTGTAACGCACATCACCGGGACTCCAGGTGGCATTATCAGGCATCTGCCGCACTTCAATCGCATCCTTAAATCCAGCTTTCTCAAAAGCTTTGTTCCACATCAGAATGCCGTCGCGGACAGCATCGCGGTATTCCAACGGCACAGTATTCTCAATCCAGAAAACTATCGGTTTCTTGGGTGGAGAAACGGGTGCTTTTGGGTCTTTCTTTTCCAGATGCCAGCGATGAATATAACGAACAAAGGGTTCTCTAAAGTTGTCGTTAGAAAAGTCTTTGTAAGCTGTGATAAAGTAGCCAATTCTGTCGTCAGCTAAACGGGGAATATAGCCGTTATTTTCTGGTAGCTGGGACAAACTGTAATGTACTTTGATGCTGAGCGCACGGCTATCAGGTAGGGTGTCTAAATTGGGCGGTAGATCCTGGCCATTCGCAGACGAGAAGCCGTAAATTGAGGAAACTTCTATATTTAGGGGAAAGGCTTTCACGGTGTCAAAAGACGACTTGCTGCTGTCGAGTCGGTAGGGACTGCCCAAAAATTCGTTTAAAATTGGGGTCAATCCAGGCAAATCTGCAAGTAGTAAGTCACTCAGATCGATGAGTAGAGTTTTGCGTTGCGGGTGGGTGCTTTTGATGTCTAGGGAGTAGAGGACAGAATCGCTAAATGCTCGATCTAGCGATCGCTCTTGCGGATCGCCGGGAGTGGTGCGAAAATTCACATTGCGAATAACAAACTGTAAATTATTGTTTACGTGACGAAAGTAGAATAAAAAATCATTCAGCGGTAGTCCGCTGTAAATCCCTCGTTCACCGATACCGGATTCCATCGTCACAGTTCCAAGGAAGTTTTTATTTAGCTGTTCCGGCTTAATTTCTAAATAAACTTTCCCCTTTTCCTTATTGCGGTAAAGGGTGAACATCCCCTCTAACTTCTCGGTATCTTTTACGATTTGATCGAACCCCGATGAAGCTGGCTTTTTGGGGTCTTTGGGTTTTGAGGCTATCTGACGAGTCTCTGGCTTGTTGATATCTTTAAGAAGTCGCAACTGCTTGTTCGTATCTTTAACTACCCATAAGTAGGGTTGCTGTTCTGGCTGTTGTTGGCTATCCTTGATTACCCATACGTAGGAATTGGCAATCAAGTCAGAAGGCTGAGTCTTGGGGACGCGATCGCCTAAAGAAACCTCCATAGGTAACGGCTGCGCGGCTAGTTGTGGCTCAGCAAACAATAATCCTTGTAGAGCAAATATAAATACTGGCAATCTTCTCATCTTCTCGGCCATCTAATTACGGCTATTAATTTACACAATCTTCAAACTCTTTTTCCGCATACTTACTTTAGCTTTACATTAAATCTCTTACTATGGCATTAGTATGATTACTTAAATATTTTACCCCTGGTGTTACTGGCTATATTGCATTAGCAATTTCTGCACCAGTGTTTTTACATTGACACAATTTGATTTCGATAATATAACTTACATCTGCTCTTAAAACTGTTCATCTGAAGCGATGGCAGTCTTTTGCTTATACCGTTGTTTTTCAAGGCTGCGCCTGCAAGCTTAGGCTGCTTGTAATACCTCAATATCTGAAATTAAAGGAGAAAATTATGCTATTAAATCGCAGCAT
The DNA here is from genome assembly GCF_014695505.1 of Trichocoleus sp. FACHB-90. NCBI lineage: Bacteria > Bacillati > Cyanobacteriota > Cyanophyceae > Leptolyngbyales > Trichocoleusaceae > Trichocoleus > Trichocoleus sp. FACHB-90. The sequence goes on along the minus strand of NZ_JACJOK010000044.1, from coordinate 24,937 downwards.
TGTCAAACAATTATTGCTGTTCTTTACACCTTTAGTAAGTAGCTTAAGCGTCGCCGCCTCGCCTAGTTTAGCTGCTACTCTTGCCTTTTCCAGCGGGACGTTAGTCATTAATAACTACAGCCAAAATCCTGATGTTGCGAAGACTTCTACTGACACTGATACTCTGACAAATGCAAAACATGGTTCAGTGGATGCTTTTGCTGATGCTGAAGCAATTTTTTCAGACGAGCCACTTTTTTCGTTTAATACATCTGTAAGCGAATCTTCTGGAACAGGTAGAATCTACAGAGGTAGTGCCAAAAGTCAGGCGGAAATTGTTGAGGAATTTTTGATAAGAAAGAATCAATCTTTCTCTTTTGATTTTATCGCCTCTTGGATTTTATTAACCTCAACTGATAATTCTCGCAGTGAGGTTGCACGTGCTGATGGAAAACTATCTTTTTCTTTGTTCGATATCACGAACCGTAAGCAGCCTGTCTTCTTAGATTCTTTTAGCATCTTGGCTGGTTTAAAAAATTTATCAGGTGAGCTTTTTAATATCCAAAAAAGCCAATACGTCAGCTTTGATTTAGAGGATAAGGTTCTGGATAATACTTTAGAAGGAGAAAAACTTCTTGGTGGTTTTGTTGTGGGTAACTATTCGCGTAATTTCGCTAACAAAACCCGTTTAAAGTTAATAGGAAACCAGCTAAATTATGCCGAAGTTAAAACTCCTGAACCATCAGGCACTCTAGCTTTAAGTTGCGTTGGGTTGCTAAGTATGATGGGAATTAGGTCAAAACGGAGAAAGCAAGTTTCCGAAAGAGATGCTTTGCGATCGCAGGCTAATTAAACTCACGCAACTCACAGCCTGTCAAGGTTTCAGCGGTTATCATTCATTTTTAGGGTTTTAATTATCATTTTATAAAAAAATGATAACCATTGCCTATGGAGAGAACAGCAAGGAAGACATCATTTTCGCGGTTCATTGAGCCTGGTAAGGAAGATTAGGAGTTTGAAGCTCCCGATTGCCCTTCAATGATGCAAATATCAGTTTAAATAGAGATAGAAATTTCGATACAGCGTTGGGTTACAAGCATGAGAGTGTGGCTGGTTAGTTTTGCGGTGCTGTTTGGCTTGGCAGAAATGTACCAGTGGGCAAAACAGTTTACGCTGCCGTTACCCGTGTATATTTTAGGTGGAGCATTTTTAGCGATCGCATCCAACTTAGACAAACGCGGTCTCCTTCCCTTCCAGCAGCCAGAGGACGCTACACTGACTGCAATTAAAAACGAAACACCGCCAGTGGTATCTCCTGTCAATAGCCAATCTCAGCCAAATCCAACCACGCGATCGCGTCAATCAGTTTCTTTCAAAATTGAGAAGACAGCCAGAGATGCCATAAAAAGCACCCGCCAGTCAAGAAAGTGATAACTTCTCGATTAGTATAGTTTTAAAATTTACAGCGTTGCTGAGAACCACCATAAAAAGCAGCCGCCATTCAATAAAGCGGTGATAACTGCACCGATAATCACCCCTTTCATCAATCCCCATCGTTGTTGCCGTTTCAGCCAAAAAACAAGTGGAATTACATACAAAATTTGAAATAAGCCAAGGTAAAATAATGCAATAACCCCAATTGGTGGAAAAACATACACATCGCCAAATATTCCTGCTATGTATGCAATTAATGCCAATATAGCAATTACTGCAATATGTATTACCAATAGTAGTAAGAAACCTAAAACTATCTGTGAACCTTCATTTCTTGGTCGCATTTGCTTTTATTTAAAATAGTGTTTGTTTCTGTTTCAAAAATGTTAGTAATCACTTTTAGAGTTAGATAGTTGATATCAGGCTAAACGGTTATTAACTAAGTGATGCCCAGCGCTACCCTCGCGGTAAAACATATTAAAAGTATCAAATGGAATAATCCTACCATCAGGATGCACAATGTGAATGCAGGAACGCTTCACAGAACGGACATCGAAGTTAAAGGAATCGAGAAATTGTACAATCATTACCCGAAATATATTTTCGTAGGTAATACCTTCTGGAACAGGTAACATCGGTAAACAACACAGCAATTGTTTTAAAGATGTTGCCGAAGATACGGGTGAATGGCTAGTGGAAAATAAATTAAAAATATTCCGCTTTAGCTCATCATTCTGCTCGTAAAGAACAGAATTAGGCATTATTTTCACAAAGGTATTTGGTTCAAAAAGCCCAGTTAAGGGTATCACTTTGCCCTTAATTTTTAGCGCATAAGCCATCGCTAAACAGTCTGGATGACAAGGCACTGGGAGAATATCTTCTGGTTTGAAATAGGGACTCTGCTGTAAAATTGAGCGGCGGACTTCTGTAAGAGTGTAGCGATCGCGTTCATGCTCAAATCCTTCCAAACGTCCTGCTGCTTGGATTGGTTGAAAGGTGACACCCCGGACACATTTCTGCTGCAAGGCGTATTCAATAATTTTGCCGATTTCGCCGTCATTTAGCCCTTTTTTGAGGGTAACGACCAGCGTTGTTGAGATGTTAAATTCATTGAGGTGAGCGATCGCATTCTGGCGAACTTCTCGCAAATCTGCCCCGCGCAACTCCTCTAACGCCGCCGCCTCAAAGCTATCAAATTGCAGATAAACTTCAATTCCAGGCATATATTGGCTTAAGCGATCGCAAAAATTTCGGTCTTTAGCAATTCTGACACCATTGGTATTAATCATCAAGTGTCGAATCGGCTTGCTTTTGGCAATATCCAGAATTTTAAAAAACTCTGGATGAATTGTTGGTTCACCTCCGCTAATTTGTACAATTTGAGGTTCTCCCTCATTCGCCACTACCGCATCTAACATCATTTCAATTTGCTCTAAACTGCGGTGGCGACGATATTGATTAGAATTTTTAAAAACCTCTTCTGTACCTGAATCGGCATAACAAATTGGACAGGAAAGATTGCATCTGTCCGTCACTTCTACTAAAGTCAAACAACTATGCTGTTCGTGATCTGGGCAAAGTCCGCAGTCGTAAGGACAACCATATTTTATTGGGGTATTAAATTTGAGCGGCATATCCCCAGGCTTGATAAATTCCAGGGATTGTTTGTAATATTCAATATCATCGGCAATTAAAACTGCTTGATGTCCGTGAGTTGGACAGTGTTTAACCAGGTAAACACAATCGTCTCGAAAGATAATCTTTGCTTCGACTTTGATGAGACATTTAGAGCAAACGCTGTTAGTCAAGGCATAGAAAAGGTAGTTTCGAGTAGGCATATAATATAATTTAAAGAGTTTTTTTCTGGTTCTCAGGGTGGATGGAACGAGAGAACCTGGAAGAAAATGTTTAACCTACCAAGTATTCGCAGTCCGATTAAAATTAAACATTTGGGGAATACTACGGTGATAATATAACAGTCCCAGAAAACAAGCAATCTGAATGGCACTTAGCCCGAAGATGGGATGAAAATCTGGCTTAAGGAAATCAATTAGTAGGCGAAAGCTTAGATATGCCACCATATAGAACTTAAATAAATCGCCTTCTTGCCGATGGTAGCGGCTGCGAATTTTAAAAAATATAATTAAAATTAACAAAAATATAATTTCATAAATTTGAGTCGGATGCCGAGGAATGCGATCGCCAAAATCCACCCCCCAAGGTAAATTAGTAGCAATGCCGTAAGTGCGATCGCTTAATCCCGTCAAAAAACAACCAATGCGTCCTACCGCTGTTCCCACAATCAACGGATAAACAAAAACATCCCCTGTTGAGCGATTTACACCGATAATTTTTTTGGTTATTTCCACACCAATAAGTCCGCCCAAAAGCGCTCCTACAACAGTTTTGCCCTGAAGTAAAACTAAAAATAATTGTTGCCAATTTGAAAAAAGTAAATCAATATGCTGTAGCAAAACCAGCAGCTTCGCACCAACTAGCGCCCCCACCAAGCCACCGACAATTACCGAACTGCGTTGCGTGGGTGCAATAGAATCTTTTCGAGAATTTTTGATTAATAAACGGAAAGCGATCGCATAAGCCAAAGACTCAAACAAAATATGAGGATGAATCCTCACCGACCCCAGCCACAAATAAACCGGAAAAGTCATAATTTTTGGCTAATGGCTAATTGCTAATGGCTAATTGTTACAAGCCATTACCTATTTCCAATATTTCGCTTTAGCTGATCTAGCTCATCGTCCGTTTCCCAACGCTTAAATTTATCATCTAATAAGTCCGGCCCGCTTTTGATATTGCCCTTGTAACTTTGACTCCAGCCAGTCGTTGCTGAGCGCTGCTGAGCTTGAGTATTCGCACGCGCCGCCTCAGCTTGGACTGCCTTAGTGTGAACTTCCTGTCGGCGCTGCTGGATCTGACGCTGTAGCTGCTTAGCTTGCTCTTTGCGCTGTTTCAGCCCTTGCATCTGTCCCCAAAGTTGATTTCCTTGACGTAGCAAAGCGGCCTCTCGCTCTTGAGCAGGCTCGGCTAAATCAAGCCTGTTAGCAGCTTTTGCCTTTTCAATCCGGATATGCCAGCGCTGGACTTCTTGTGCAGTTGAGAGAATTTCATCCTGTAATTTCTGTTCTTGCAGATTCAGGTCTGCGATCAGCCGTAGGGCATCTTCTTCCTGTTCCCGCAGCTGTTCCTCTAGCGCCTGTAACTCTAGATGGGGATTATTTCGCAAAAATTCTTCTAATCGGGTTTCCAGAAATCGGTTGAAATCGTCAAATAGACCCACTGCAAAAACCCCCACGCTTCTCAGTTAAAAAGACAATCATGTACAAGGCTCTCATGCAAAAAAGAATTATGCACTTTTTCTTTTGCAATTAGCTATTAGCCATTAGCAATATACTAATTCAAAACTTCTGCCCTACATAAATTGAGCGAACTTCTCCATTGCGTCGGATGATGGCTTCCTGATTGTCTACGGATACCAAAGTCCAGCCACTGGAGCCAATATTTTCCCCCACTTGGAGACGCTTGGTAACGCCATTGATACTAAAGAGGGCAGCCGAGCGATTGCCCAATTCCAGAACTCCTACAAGCGTGTGTATAGCCTCTGCCACTGATGCAGGCGCGGTTGCGGCTGAGAGTTCCGGTAGTGCAGAGGGCGGCGGTGGTGGCGGAAGTTGAGGTTGAGGTATTGTGGCAGCCACCGGAGGTTTAGGGGCAGGCGCAGGACGCATTGGGGGTGCAGGCTTGGCTGGCGCTGCCAAACGCATTGGCGGCGGTGTCAAACGCATTGGCGATGTCAGACTGACTGGCGGCACCAGACGGGCTTGAGGTTTAGGGCGGGCTGGCGGTGCTGGACGGACTGACGGTACAGGAAGGATTTGCGGCACCGGACGGATTGGACGGATTGGCAGTGACGGAGCGAGCTGGGGACGTGATAGGGGCGCAATACTTTGTAACCCTAAGCCTGTCCCTGATGTACCCAGCTGGTTTGAGGGCGATGGATAGATGGGGATATAGACTCTTTCCATAACTGAGGATCGGTTAGCTCCTCCACCATTGCCAGGGACACCAGAAACCGACGGCAGATTATTTGTCGGTGGCACGTTAGCCCTTGTCGCATTTTGTTTGTTAGCTTCTGCCTTGCGATCGATTGATTCGAGCGATCGCTCCATATAGTTAACAAATTGCTCATCTACCTTTGGCTGAACCTCTTGGGTGACTTGTGCAGCCGGTATTTCACGGGAAAATAGCCACTTGAGTCTGTCCTGAGAAGCCGCCCATAGCAGCACAGTCACCAAGACCGATGCCAAGGCAAATCCGAACAGCAATTTATCAAAAGATTGACTCTTACCACTCTTTTCGCTCTCTTCGGCTTCAACATCCTCCACCCTGACATCAATCGCCAAAGGCATTTGCACAATACTACGAGGTGTATTGTCTTGCTGCCGTGGTGGTAGGAGATCGTGAGGCGGTACCCACGTTGGGGGCATTGCTTGCGGAACTTTTACAGGCTGTAACGAGACGTATTCTGTGGACGGCTGTTCTGGAGGCGCTACGCTTCCGCCCTCCAGCACCCGGTCGATGTCTGCAAACAAATCGTCCATTAAATGATCGGCATAAGCTTCAACCGACCAGGGTTTGATAGAACTGGAATTGGCTAATGCCTCTGATTCCCTCTGGTTATTGCTGACATCCTGAGACATGGATTGCTGCTCACTTTCGTGCCTAGACTGAATTAACGATAAGCCTTAAAGCAATTAATAGCGCTTACGTTGGTGAAAAATTTCTTTAATTGGGAGATCCTACCCTAAGGCAGTCAGTTGTAGATGTTCCCTGACTCACCAGTTTCGCCCAAGGCTAACTTAGAAAGTTTATACCAATTTTTGATTTGGTGACTAGAAATTGGCGAATTAAGTCATTAGTTACTGGTTATGGAAACGTTCCCAGGTTGGGTAGGGATTCTCGGTAGAACAAATATCCTGTTCTAACAATCTCACCTACCACAACGGGCGAACCCAAATGGGTACATTTCAAGGGACTACTGGCCCCTGGCCAAACTCATTTGTCTTGAGCGCAGTTCCAGATATATCAGCAAAGCGTTAATATCAGCGGGGTTTACGCCGCCAATTCGCGCCGCTTGACCAATAGTTAGGGGTTTCACTTGGGAGAGCTTTTCGCGAGACTCTTTCGAGAGAGTTTCAATTGCCGCATAATCTAGATCCGGCGGCAACTGGCGGTTGGCGTGACGGCTTACTTGGTCAATTTGGTACTGCTGACGCTGGAGATAGCCAGAGTATTTGATATCAATTTCTGCGCCTTCTCTTTCGGGTTGTTCTAGACTGGGGTTTCCGAGTCCGTAGCGATCCAAGTCAACGTAGTGGAAACCTGGACGGCGCAGCAACTCAGCTAGGGTAATTGAGCCTTTGATGGTTTGTCCGGCGTTGGATGCGATCGCGATCCCAATTTCCTCATTTTCCTTCACCCGCGTCGAGTGTAACCGTTCCTTCTCCGCCACAATATTTGCTTGCTTGTCTTGGAACAACGAGAATCGACGATCATCAATTAAGCCAATTTCCCTTCCCAACGGCGTGAGACGCTGATCCGCATTATCCGAGCGCAGTAATAATCTATACTCCGACCGCGAAGTCAGCACCCGGTAAGGTTCCCGTAAATCTTTCGTACACAAGTCATCAACCAACGTACCGATGTAACTTTGTTCGCGGGGGAAAACTATCATTTCCTGATGCTGCACATACCGCGCCGCATTAACTCCCGCCACAATTCCCTGAGCAGCAGCTTCTTCATAACCTGTTGTTCCGTTGATTTGCCCAGCCGAGAACAACCCCTCAATCTTCTTTGTCATTAGTGTGGGATAACACTGAGTTGCAGGTAAATAATCATACTCCACAGCATAGGCTGGACGCAGCATCACGCAATTTTCCAAACCGGGGAGACTTCGCAACATTTGTAACTGCAAGTTTTCCGGCAAACCCGTAGAAAACCCTTGGATATACAGTTCTGGAATATCCCGCCCTTCCGGTTCAATAAAAATCTGGTGGCTTTCCTTATCGGCGAAGCGGACAATCTTATCTTCAATACTTGGACAATAACGCGGCCCCTTGGCATCCACCCAACCGCCGTATACTGGCGACAAGTGCAGATTTTCCCGAATTATCCGATGAGTTTCCGGTGTCGTCCGGGTCAGATAACAAGGCATTTGCTCCCGTTCCACCCAAACTGACGGGTCAAAGCTGAACCACCGCACCTCCTCATCACCAGGCTGAGGTTCCAGATTAGTATAATCTAGCGATCGCTTATCAACTCGTGCCGGGGTTCCCGTCTTCAATCGCCCAGTTTCAAAACCCAATTTATTCAACGTTTCCGTCAACCCAACGGCGGCAAATTCCCCCGCCCGTCCCGCTGACATCGACTTATTACCAACCCAAATTTTACCGCCCAAAAACGTGCCAGTTGTCAGCACCACCGCCTTACACTGGAATCCAACGCCAAAGTAAGTCTCGACACCAATAACTTCATCATTGGCACCAAGCACCAAATCCGTCACCATACTTTCGCGAATTGTCAAGTTTTCCTGGTTCTCGACAATCCCCTTCATCACCGCCGCATATTCCCGCTTATCCGTCTGCGCCCGCAATGCCCAAACCGCAGGGCCTCTGGAGTTGTTCAGCACCCGCTTTTGTAAGTAGGTGCGGTCTGCCATTTTGCCAATTTCCCCGCCCAGCGCATCGACTTCATGGGTTAGCTGTGACTTAGCTGGCCCTCCCACTGCTGGGTTACAAGGTTGCCAAGCAATTTTGTCTAGGTTGAGTGTCAGCAACAGCGTCCGACAGCCGAGGCGTGCGGTAGCCAGCGCAGCTTCGCATCCAGCGTGTCCGGCACCAACAACAATTACATCAAAAGCATCTTGAAATTCAACGGTCGAATTGATGGCCATTCCTCAACCTAAGCAGTAATTACTTATATTCAATCCTATATTCAATCCTAGCGAAGTTATAGTCTTGGTTGCATGGCATTTCAGCAACGCATTCCCAAACAGGTCTGAACGTAGAAGTTTTCTGGCAAGACTCGATGATTTACAATATCGGGTTATCAGCTTAACCATACCATTTTGGCAAATTGCGTTTAAAAATGAACTGTTCGCCATGACCTCTGGACAGTATATTTGAGGTAAGTTTTAACAGACAAATTGAACCCTCACTGGAGCAGTCAAATGAAGTTTGTTTTAGCTTCTAACATTTTAGAACACCCCGGATTCCCAGATTTTATCAGTGCGTCCATCGCTGCCTATCCTGATATCAATTTTTTGGTGGCTGGCGATTTACTAAATATTTTTCCCGAACCAGGTGAAAATTTAGAAGGCTCTATTTTTTACCAGTTGTACGGTGATTTAATATTTGAAGGGATGAATAACTTGGTAAACAGCCATTTTCGTGATATTCATAATTCTCTGTTTATTGAACCCTTAAAAAATATGTTTTTATTAACAGGGAATCGTTTTTACGAAGCAAAACATATAGCTTGGCAACGATACAAAACACTTTTTGCGAACTTAGAGGCATCACTAGAGAATAGCGACCTATACTTCATTCCTGGCAATATGGATTACCCGTCTCTCAGCGGAAATTTGACAATCAATTCGCCCCGGCTTCATCAAATTGATAATGACGTTTTTGAAAAAGACGGTATTCGTATAGGTGGAATAGGCGGCGTTCCTAACACTGTTCATCCCTTCAAGGGGGTTGTTGAAATTTCACCTTACGAAATGGCTGAATCCGAATACGAGAAAAGACTTAATCAACTTTGGGGAGTAGATATTTTAATTACTCACGTTTCCCCGGAAGAATTTCCTGTACTAAGGAATTTTTTAATGGGAAGCCCCTTGAAACTGCTTATTTGCCGCGCCCCATTCAACTTTCGACACAAGAGCGATTTTCGAGGCAAACTTGAATTTCAGGCTATTGGTGATAAATATGTTATTAAAGTTCGTCCATTCGATTACCCTGAAAACAAGGCATACGTAATTGATATTGTGCCTGGAATTACTCCTATATTGGTTGAGGTGTTCACTTGGCGAGTTTCTACAGGATCTGGAATTTAATTGAGTGGAAACACTCCGAGTGAGTTGTTGCTCCTCTTAATATATTGCCAAGTCGCCCAACGCCAACTTGTTTGACAATTCTTTTAAAGAAGTTGGTCTAAGTTAGCTGTTGTATGGTTTCCCCAACGGAAGCCAAGCTGAAAAGCGATCGCTATCTCAAAACCCTCACTTCCAGCATAGCCATAGACAATAACCTATAACTAAAACTTATCGCGCTTTAGGGCTAGCCGGGTGATCGCGATCGCTGCTGGGTGCCAAAAGTGGTATTTCATGGTAATTTCAATCTCTAGATGGGGTTCAAGGCGATCGCTTCAATGCTTAGCTTTCACTTCGTCAAAGCTGGAAACTATATCATGCCAGACACCAAAATAGAGCGAAATGGTATAAATAACGATAAATAAGAAGTTTCTTTCAAGAGAACGCCTATATAAAGAAAAAAGAAAATTTGTGAAGTATTTTTTCCTTTCTGATGGATGGACTGTAGGTAGGGTGTGGGAGTTCGGCGGCTTGTGGAACGAAAATTCCTGGCGACGAAAACCCGAAATTCAGCAAACGAACCTTTGCATCTTTGAGCAAGGGGAAAAACTATGGCTGTACCGGGTGGAGGAAGCTGTTCTCATGGTCGAAGTCAGACCCCTAGATGATGCCTCGTCTGACTCAGCCACTAAGAATATTGGTCAAGTTGTGTTAAAACGCCTCATCAGCGCCGAGGATGCCATTGAGCGATTGAGTACAGCATTGACTCCGCAGTAATTTGGTTGAAAAGACCTTCACAGAGAAGCACTGCACCCGAAAAAGTACAATAAACAGCGAGATTCTAACTGCCAACCTGCTTGCATTGGATTCTAACAATAGTTACACTTCTTTAAATGGTAATTAACCTCGGTCTTCCGGGCTAGGGATGGCGTGAACCTGATGTGAGGATACAAACTGTTGAATCATATCTGCCGAGGTAAAACATAAATTACGCAAAACTCTCAGGTTCTTTTGGAAAGCGACATCGCTCTTCGAGAGCGCCAAGAGTAGCCCAGATAAACTTTCATTTTCAGCAAAAGCTGGCGCTGCCGCCTCAAAATCTTGCTCAAGAGTTTCTTTGCAAGGCTTGTGGCAAAAAAAGGCGAAATCCAGCACATTAAAAAAGAAGCGTCGTAGACACTTAATCTATCTGAGGAGGAGCGTAGTCAATGGGACTACCCTGGTACCGAGTACATACAGTTGTTCTGAATGATCCAGGACGATTGATTGCAGTACACCTAATGCACACTGCCCTCGTGGCAGGTTGGGCTGGTTCGATGGCTTTGTACGAACTAGCGATTTTTGACCCCAGCGACCCCATACTTAACCCCATGTGGCGGCAAGGTATGTTCGTGATGCCCTTCATGGCTCGCCTGGGTGTAACACAATCCTGGGGTGGTTGGAGCATCACTGGTGGCCCAGCAAACAACCCTGGTTTCTGGTCATTTGAAGGCGTTGCTGCCGCTCATATCGTTCTTTCCGGTCTGCTGTTCCTAGCTGCCTGCTGGCACTGGGTTTACTGGGATTTGGAACTCTTTAGAGATCCCCGCACTGGCGAACCAGCTCTCGACTTGCCAAAAATGTTTGGCATTCACCTGTTCTTGTCTGGTCTTCTCTGCTTTGGCTTCGGTGCATTCCACCTTTCGGGGCTATTTGGCCCTGGTATGTGGGTTTCTGACCCCTACGGTTTAACTGGCAGTGTCCAACCTGTGGCACCGGAATGGGGGCCTGCTGGGTTTAACCCGTTCAACGCTGGCGGTGTGGTCGCGCACCATATCGCGGCGGGTGTTGTTGGCATCATCGCTGGTTTGTTCCACCTAAGTGTTCGACCACCAGAGCGACTTTACAAAGCGCTGCGGATGGGGAACATTGAAACCGTACTTTCGAGCAGTATTGCCGCCGTATTTTTTGCCGCCTTCGTGGTGGCGGGTACGATGTGGTACGGCAGTGCCACTACTCCAATTGAACTATTTGGCCCCACCCGCTATCAGTGGGACAGCGGTTATTTCTACCAGGAAATTGACCGTCGGGTTCAAGAATCTGTGGCTGAAGGGAATAGTGCTACTCAAGCTTGGTCAGAAATTCCTGAGAAGCTGGCTTTCTACGACTATGTGGGTAACAGCCCCGCTAAGGGTGGCTTGTTCCGCACAGGTCAAATGAATAAGGGAGATGGCATCGCTCAAGCTTGGCTAGGTCATCCGCTATTCAAAGATTCAGAAGGTCGGGAATTGACAGTGCGTCGTTTGCCCAACTTCTTTGAAACATTCCCAGTGATTTTGACCGATAAAGACGGTGTGCTTCGCGCCGATATTCCGTTCCGTCGGGCAGAATCGAAAAATAGCTTTGAGCAAGTTGGTGTAACTGCTACCTTCTACGGTGGCGCTTTGGCAGGGAAAACTTTTGATGACCCAGCCAAAGTTAAGCAGTTTGCTCGGAAAGCTCAATTGGGTGAGCCGTTTGAATTTGACCGCGAAACCCTGAATTCTGACGGTGTGTTCCGCACCAGTCCTCGTGGCTGGTTCACCTTCGGACACGCTGTATTTGCTCTGTTGTTCTTCTTCGGTCACTTATGGCATGGTTCTCGGACTCTGTTCCGCGACGTGTTTGCCGGGGTCGAGGCAGATTTGGAAGAGCAGGTCGAGTGGGGTCTGTTCCAGAAACTGGGTGACAAGAGTACCCGTAAGAAGGAAGTAGTCTAATAAGGTAAAAGGAAAAAGGCAAAAATAAAGATTCTTTTTATTTTTGCCTTTTTCCTTTTTACTTTTGACTTAGTTGGTAGACTGGTAGTAAAGCTGATAATCAGGAAATTGTGACATGGAAGCTGCTGCTTATATCTTGGTGTTAGCCCTGGCATTGGGTACGCTATTCTTTGCGATCGCATTTCGCGAACCGCCTCGGATTCAAAAGTAAGCGATCGCGTTTGATGAGTGCGATCGTCACAACTTAATATAATTTGGGAGATCCACTGAGCCGCAATTGTTCCAACCGTCGTATTTCACGACAGTTGAAGACAAACAACGGCTCGGTTTCTCCCATTTTAGGTATTTGAACTCTTTCAAATCCAAGTTTATTGCTTCCTCACGCTCATCTACCCAGCAAGCGAGGACTCCTAAAAATGCAATGTCCTTTATGTCAGCACACCGATAGCCGCGTCCTTGAGTCCCGTTCCACAGAAGCCGGACAAAGTATCAGGCGACGGCGCGAGTGTTTGAAGTGCAATCATCGTTTCACCACTTACGAACGCATTGAATTTGTTCCGATTACCGTCATTAAGCGGGGAGGTCAACGGGACTCTTTTGACCGTTCCAAGTTAGTGCGGGGAATTGTTCGCGCTTGCGAAAAAACAGGTATTCCTCAAGGACAGCTAGAAGTTTTAGTCGATGAGATTGAAGCTGAATTACAACAGCGCATCATCAGAGAAGTCACCAGTCAAGAAATTGGTGAATTGGTTCTCCAGCGTCTGCAAACTCTCAGCGAAGTCGCCTATGTCCGCTTTGCATCTGTCTATCGGAAATTTCAAGGTATCCGCGATTTTGTAGATACTTTGAATCATCTCGAAAGTTACAGCAGTCGCCAGTCAGAAGCCGCCGAAGTCGCAAATACTGCCGAAAATAATCAACTTTCCTTACTTGAGTTTGATGAAACCGAAAACCAAGCTTCTTTGGTGATTGGTCATTAGTAATTGCCTAATAGCTTTTGAATACTTCGTGACTGACCATTGACAAAAGTGCTATGGTATGAATTTAATATCCGGTAGTTACAGCCAAACATTTTTGAACTCAAATTTATCTAGCTTGAGTCCGGGCGACATTGTAATTGGTAAAGTCATCAGTTTGGAGCCGGGAGGCGCTTTAATTGACATTGGCACTCCAACAGCTATTTTTCTCCCAATTCGGGAGATGTCAATCAATGAGATTGATTCTCCCGAAGAAGTCTTGCAGCTAAATGAAAGCCGCGAATTCTTGATTATAAATGACTACGATATAGAGGGGAATTTGATGCTTTCCCTCTCCCTTCGACAGCTAGAGAAAAAGCTGGCTTGGGAATGAGTGCGTCAAATGCAAGCCGAAAACGTCACGGTGTACGCGAGAGTTTTTGACACTAGGCTGGCTAGCGTATTAGTTAGGATTGAGGGGTTGCGCGGCTCGATTTTATATTCCCAGCTCGATACCTGTAAACCAAAAGAAGAGTTAGTGGGAGAACAACTACACTTGAAGATCGTTGAGGTAGATGAATACCGTGATCGCTTGTTTCTCTCCCACCGATTAGCACTGTACCCAGACGGGATAAAGCATTTGGAAGTTGGTCAAGTTGTCGTTGGTAGGGTATGTGGAGTTAAGCCTTATGGTGCATTTATCAATATCGGAGTAGTTAATGCCCTGCTGCACATTTCCGAAATTTCCCACGCTGACTTTGACAAACCTGAAAGTATTTTTAAGGTCGATGATGAAATAAAAGCAATGATAATTTCGATGGATGCTGAGAAAGATCGCGTCTCACTTTCAACTAAAGCACTAGAACCCGAACCAGGTGATATGCTGAAAAATCCTCAAAAAGTCTATGAACAAGCTGAGGAAATGGCGGCAAAGTACCAAATTAGTCATTAATTATTAAACTTCTTGCAAAAGCCCCGAACTAAAGTTCAGGAATTCGTAGCTAAAGTCATCGTCACGATTTCTGGCTAAATGTTTCAACTTGTTTTAACAGGTTTAAGCTTTAACCCTAAAATTTATTTCAAGAGCCATAAATCCAAGAAGTCTATTAGTCATGTGTGTTGGGTTTCCTGTCTCAACCCAACGGGAGCAGATTCAAGGTTATTAGTCATTCGGCTGATAACTAATCAATAATAACGTTAGAGGGAGTCCATTTTGGGTTATAATGGTCTGTCTGGACACTCACTCGTATCTAAAAATCTCATACAATAAGGTTGGCGAGAGAGCAATGTAGGTGTAAACAGCACGAAGCTTTCCGTGCGCGTACATCCGCAGGAGGCACAGTTAATACGGAGATAACCCCAGGAAACATTCGCATGGTCAATCAGAAAACAACCGCTACAGCAGATATTGGCTTTTCTCACGAAGATTTTGCGGCCCTACTCGATAAATATGACTATCACTTTAATCCCGGTGATATAGTCGCCGGAACCGTGTTCAGTTTGGAGCCAAGGGGCGCTCTGATTGACATTGGCGCTAAAACAGCTGCTTATATTCCGATTCAGGAAATGTCAATCAACCGTGTTGACGCTCCCGAAGAGGTGTTGCAGTCGAACGAGACGCGGGAATTCTTTATTCTGACTGACGAGAATGAAGATGGACAGCTAACTCTTTCCATCCGACGCATTGAGTATATGCGTGCATGGGAGCGGGTAAGGCAGTTGCAGACAGAAGATGCTACAGTGCGATCGCTTGTCTTTGCGACAAATAGAGGTGGCGCGCTGGTGCGGATTGAAGGCTTGCGCGGTTTTATCCCTGGTTCTCACATCAGCACTCGCAAACCTAAAGAAGATTTGGTAGGAGAAGAACTACCACTAAAATTTTTAGAGGTAGACGAAGACCGCAACCGTCTGGTGTTATCGCATCGACGGGCGCTGGTTGAGCGTAAGATGAACCGCTTGGAAGTTGGCGAAGTCGTTATCGGTGCAGTCCGAGGCATCAAGCCTTACGGTGCATTCATCGATATTGGCGGTGTCAGTGGTCTATTGCACATTTCGGAGATTTCCCACGACCACATCGACACTCCACACAGTGTCTTCAATGTCAATGATGAAGTGAAAGTGATGATCATTGACTTGGATGCTGAACGAGGACGCATTTCGCTGTCCACCAAGCAGCTAGAGCCAGAGCCTGGGGACATGATCAAGAACCGCGATCGCGTCTATGATATGGCTGAAGAAATGGCAGCTAAGTATCGAGAGCAGATGCGAGCTAAGCAACAAGGTGCAACTGCCGTGGCTGGTCCTGCGGAGGATGACGTTCCTGCTGCTATCGACGACGACGACGTTCCTTCTGCTATGGAGGACGCCGAAGTTCCTCCTGCTATTGAAGACGACGCTCCTGTTGCTACCGACGACGACGTTCCTGCTGCAATTGACGACGACGTTCCTGCTGCTATTGAGGACGCTCCTGCTGCAATTGACGACGACGTTCCTGCTGCTATTGAGGACGCCGTTCCTGAAGATGAGCTGCAACCAGCTACACAAGAAGATTAATTTTGTTAGTAGTCAACAGTTTGTTGCTTGTTACAACTGACTAATGACGCCTGACTAATGACCAATTACCAAAGAGGGAAATTCCCTCTTTTTTTATGGGAGTTTTTTGTGAATTTGGAGGGGCAAATGGTAACAATTCGCTGTAAGGATGTCACATTTGAGAATATCCAGGCTGTGATTTTTGACAAAGACGGCACCCTGGAAGATTCCGAGTCATTTTTGAGAAATCTCGGACAAAAGCGATCGCGTATCATTGATGCCCAAATTCCCGGTATTGGAGATCCCTTGTTAATGGCATTTGGTATCAATGGGGATAAACTCGATCCTACCGGGTTAATGGCTGTTGGCAGTTCCCTGGAAAATGAAATAGCCGCCGCCGCGTATATTGCTGAAACTGGACGGGGGTGGTTGGAGTCAAGAGCGATCGCTCGTCGCGCCTTTGAAGAATCCGACCAATTTCTTAAAGATGCTGCGCCTTCCCCTCTATTTGTCGGTTCTCTCGAAGTGTTGCAATTTCTCTTCTTAGCTGGCTTAAAATTAGGCATTCTCTCAGCTGCCACCACTTCACGAGTTAAAGCATTTGTCAAGCGACATCAGCTGAGCGATTACATCCAGCTAGAGATGGGAGGCGATGAAGATTACAGTAAACCAGATCCAGCATTATTTTTGCAAGCTTGCCAGAGACTGGGAGTAGAACCGGGTGCGACTTTGATGGTGGGAGATTCTGCGGGTGATATCCAGATGGCGCGAGAAGCGGGTGCTGCGGGTTGTATTGGTATTTGTTGGGGAAAACCAGAGGCGGCGCATCTAGAAACAGCAGATGTAGCAATTTCGCAACTTGATGAAATTCAAATTTTAGCTAATAGCTAATCCAATCATGGCTAATTTGGAAGAACTGCTGTGAGCAATTAGCCATGATTTGATTAGTTATCAGACAATTCCCCAAAGCGATCGCGATAACGAGCAAGTAGGTTTTCCATCTCAGCAAGCTGTTGTTGCGCTTGTTCAGCGCGTTCCTCCGCCTCTTGTCGTCTTTGAGTTTCCTGCTGTAACGCCTGCGCTAGCTCATCGGGAATCAACAACTTTTCCCCAGTATCTTCTCGATAAAAACCGATAATTTTACCTTCTACTGCTAAACGCAATTGTAAGGGTTCGCTGCGATTATCTGTAATTGGCTCATAAATTTCGCCTCGCAAACGATAGCCGCGCAACTTTTCTTCTATCCATTCGCCTCTGGGGTCAAATTGCCAGTATTCTTTGACTTCCAACTGCTCGTATAAAGTTTTTTTCAAACTTTCATCTTGTTGTCTTGTTCCGGGGGAAGTCATCTCGAAAATAACAACTGGAACTTGACCTTCTTCCCATATTTTATAGTTATCTCGTCCTCCTGGTGCCACATCGAAAATCACCATCACATCAGGAGCTACTCGTAGTTTAGGAAAGCCTTGCGAATAGTAAAGAAACTGGTCTGCTAGCACAGTCGCTTGACGAAGAGCTAGATATTGTTTCAAAACTTCCAACGTTGTCAAAATTGCGTATAGATGATCGTAGGTTTCTGCCAATGGTTCACCGTCTGAACTAGGGTAGAATATTTCTGCCGATTGGGTTTTGGGTAAGATAGCTGTCATGGTCGCACCGTGAGGCATGATTTATTTATTTTAATTTACCAAAGCGTAAACGATTACCGTAATACTATAATTTTTTCTAGAAGCCCCAGAAAAAATTACGCGATCGCGTTCGCCAAAGCCAAACAAAAATACCAAATATTTACCAAAGTAATAATTTTCCATGTTGTGCTAAAAACGTGGAACAATTGCAATATAGTGCAGCTACATGAAATTAGGTGAGATAATTATCTTGTTACTAACAGTTTTTTTCTTAGTAGCAATATTTAATACATTACAAGCTCAATCTATAATCTCAGCCTCAGATGGCACTGGGATAATTGTCGCTCCAAATGGAAACAGTCTTGATATCACTGGGGGCAAATTTTCAAAAGATGGAGCGAATTTATTTCCCAGCTTTCAGCCATTTGGACTATCACCAAATCAGATAGCCAACCTACGACGGCACAACTTAATTTACTGTAGGAGATATAGCGTTTCTCAGTTGGGTGGAATAAATCGCGGTTCTAACGTTCAGCCCACGTTGGTAAGGACATGGCATTGCCATGTCCCTACAGATGTATCTTGTAATCTGTGTAAGCCTTGCAGTGCCAACAGTTTTAATTCAGATGGGCGATATTGCGATCGCTGCTTTAATTAATTCTAGTGATTACAGTCTGAAAATCCCTGTGTCAGACAACGCTGCGACTAATGACCGACAAATCAATTACAGCCCACAGTTGTTTGATAAAGATGACTTCCAGCAACAGCTAACTACCTTGGTTCGCTTTTGGATTGGCGACGAATATCTCCCGCTGCTGAAATTGAGCGTGACAACCGTTGACGGGAAAACTTTAGGCATTGTTGAGGTAAAAAAATCTCCTACTCCAGTCTTCATCAAAAATTCACAAAGCTAAGATTTTTTTTATATTTGGGAGAGAGAAAGCACTCGCGCCCTTAGCCCATCTGAAGCTGAGCCTTACATCCAGCTAAATTGGCAATTGTGAAAAAATCATAATTGAGGCAAATCTTCAAACAGTAATAGTCACCCTTAGAGCGATCGCATCTAAATCAGGTTATGATCGCAGGTTAAAATAGCTGAACTTATCTCGCCAACTCCGTCAGCAACAGCCACTATCCCAGGGAGGAATTGCCGTTGTCTCGTCGCTACCTGTTTACCTCTGAATCTGTTACCGAAGGCCATCCTGATAAAATCTGCGATCAGATTTCCGACACCATTTTAGATGCGCTACTCGCCCAAGACCCCAAGAGTCGCGTCGCCGCTGAAGTCGTCGTTAACACTGGCTTAGTGCTAATCACTGGTGAAATCACCACCAAAGCGCAAGTCAATTACGTTGATATTGCCCGGAAAAAAATTGCCGACATTGGCTACACCGATGCCGATAACGGCTTCTCTGCCAACAGTTGTGCAGTTTTAGTGGCTCTGGATGAACAATCTCCAGACATTGCCCAAGGCGTTACTACCGCCCAAGAAACCCGCGAAGAAGCAAGTGATGACGAATTAGATGCCATTGGTGCTGGTGACCAAGGCTTAATGTTTGGCTTCGCCTGCAACGAAACACCAGAACTGATGCCATTGCCCATCAGTCTCTCTCACCGTATTTCTCGCCGCCTTGCTGCGGTGCGAAAAACCGGACAGTTGCCTTACCTGCGTCCCGATGGCAAAACTCAAGTCACTGTCACCTACGAAGATGGCAAACCTGTAGGCATTGATACTATCCTGGTTTCCACCCAGCACACTGCCACCATTGGCGACATCACAGAACAAGATGCCGTCCAAGCCAAAATCAAAGAAGACCTTTGGAGTACGGTGGTGCTACCCGTTTTTGCCGATATGGAAATCCAGCCAGACGAGGAAACTCGCTTTTTGGTCAATCCTACTGGCAAATTCGTCATCGGTGGCCCTCAGGGAGACTCTGGTCTGACTGGTCGTAAAATCATTGTTGACACCTACGGTGGGTACTCCCGTCACGGCGGCGGTGCTTTCTCCGGCAAAGATCCCACAAAAGTAGACCGTAGTGCAGCTTATGCTTGTCGCTATGCAGCTAAAAATATTGTGGCGGCGGGGTTAGCTGAAAAATGTGAAGTCCAGCTGAGTTATGCTATCGGGGTCGCTCGGCCCGTGAGCATTCTGGTGGAAACCTTCGGCACTGGGAAGGTGGACGATGAGGTGTTGCTGGAATTGGTGAAACAGCATTTTGAACTGCGTCCGGCGGGAATTATCCAAAAATTCAGTTTGTGTCACCTTCCTGGTGAACGCGGCGGTCGCTTCTTCCAAGATGTCGCTGCTTACGGTCACTTTGGACGCAGTGATTTAGACTTGCCTTGGGAGCGCACCGATAAGGCTGCACTGCTGAAGGAAGCAATCAGTCAGCCGCTTTCGGCTTCTGTATAGTTGGAAATTTGGGATTTTAGATTTTGAAGGGTTCCTCAAAATCTAAAATCTATCAAGTTGAGAAAAGGTAAAAGGTAGATTTTTTATTCAAATTTACCTTTTACCTTATTACTATTTAATTCCTCTATTTATAGTTACTCAAATGCAGGGATGGCAGCAACAGCTAAAGAAACTAAAAAAAGAAACCTACGCTATCTATTTAGCTTGTAAAGACACAAGAGTGCCTTGGTATGCGAGGTTGTTGGCTGGTTTTGTTGTTGCTTATGCCTTTAGCCCGATAGATTTGATTCCCGATTTTATCCCAATTATCGGCTATCTTGACGATATTATTATCGTGCCAGTGGGAATTTGGCTGGTACTGAAAATGATTCCGCCGACGGTGATGGCTGAGTGTCGGGAAAAAGCAGCAGCTGCGATCGCATCCGATAAACCCACAAATTGGAGCGTTGCTGTTATTATTGTGGCAATCTGGTTTTTGCTGGGGATTGCGATCGCGCTTTGGGTAGCACGCACCCTGAAAAGGTAAGAAGAATCCCACCCTCAACCCCCGACTGGTCAACGCGGAGGGGCTAAGATGTTTTTTTTAGCTGAAGCTTAGTAGCGAATTTGCAGAGTGACGGCTGCTTGTACTTCCTGTTCGCCACCTACAATTGGGGTATCTGCTAGTTTACCAGCACTTGCTTGTGCATTCTCAGTTGCGATCGCTCGTTGCAATGGCAGAGGCGGATTGGCATCATTAATTTGAATGCTCACAATTTCCCGCTGGTTGAGATTTAAGGCAGCGAGAAGGGCATCAGCTTGCTTTCTGGCATCTTCAGCAGCTTCCTTGATGGCTTCTTTTTGTGCTTGAGCGATCGCGCTTTCTGAAGCTACTAAACTTATACCATTAATTTGGGTTGCACCCACTTTAACAGCGTCATCTAACAGCGTCCCAGCTTTCTGAGTTTCAATCCGAAAGCTAACGTTATTAGTTCCAGAATATCCCTCTATCTTCTGCTGACCATCTTTATAACTATAAACTGGGTTGAGGCTGATACCAGTCGTTTCCAGCTTTTCCACTTCTTTGCGCGACTTCAGCAACGCCACCACCGCAGATGATTTTTCAGCTACCTGCTGTTGCACCTCCTGGGTAGTTTTACCTTGAACCTGAACTCCAAGATTTACTTTCGTCATGGTTGCGGGGATGTTAACATCTCCTTTTCCAGAGACGGTGAGGGTTCTCGGTAATTTATCCGCAGTCGGAACAGCTTGACACGCGCTTAGACTAAGCACACCCAAAGTTAAAAAGACAATTTTTAACCGATTCCAGGCACTAGAGGAGAGAGAAAGTTTCATAATTAAGAACACAATTGATAGCGTGTTCCTAATCTGGCATTGAATCGGAGAGCAGTAGTTTAGGTTACATTTTTGGAAACTCAATAGTGCTGGGGTTGAAAGCTTCAGTTCATCCCCTTCTAGCGGTTACGATATCAGTAACAGTAGCCATACTATGTCGGAACGAGAGTATGCCGTCAAGTGCATATATAAGCCTAGAGGCTAGAAGAACGAAGCCTGCCAACGCAGCGGCTAATATAAAGCTGTTGCGTTGGCAGGCTTTGTTTGTTTAGCCCTGACTTTAGTCGTCGGACATTTTTACTAGAATTGGATGTTTGTCATTGGTATGCCGAACATCTCCTCTAAAATTTTTTCTTGGATGCTTTGACTCATACTAACAAAACAAGCTGGCCCCCGCAGAAAGTCTTTAATGGTAATTTTTTTATCCCGAAAGTTTTTGACAAAATCTCGAATTTCTTCGATAATTTGCATTTCTTGCTCCACCTGCGCCAACATTTGTGCTAAGGGGTCAATTCCTGCCCGTGTCGCTTGCCGATATTCAGAAACAAGCGCTCCTTCTGGGGTAGTTTTCACTAATCTCAATTCCATTTTGAGGTTTTCATATTGATTTTTTAAAATTAAGTTATGTTGTTCCAGACTTTGGCATTTTCGGCTCAAATCATCTTCACTTAAATTATCAAGACTCTCTCCCGCTTTATATTGCTGCTCAATCTCTAGCAATCTCGCCAAATCCCCATCTTGATAGGCTCTGTTAACTTCTTTCATAATTTCCGTGTGGCGCATCTGAGTTTCACTGTCAGCGACCTTATCGGGGTGAAAGATTTCTGCTAATTTCAAAAAGGTTTGCCGAATTTTTCTAGAATCCTCACTTCTAGTGGGTTCCTGTTGAACAGAGGTCTGATGTTGGTGGTGGCTATCTGTATCGTCGCGGGAGTTATCTTCGGAATCGTCGGGTTCAAATAGTTCGTCTAATTCAGGGTCATCTTCAGATTCGAGAGATTTTGGGCTAATTATGCCCGCCATCTGGAGATTGAGATAAACTTTCAGGATATCTTGCCGAGTTTGCACCCCAAACTTCCTGGTGCTGAGGATTTCATCGAACAGGGCGTGAATTTCTTGCTCAATAGAGGTTAGCTTCTTGAACGCAGGAGTACCGCGATGAAAAATCTCAGTAGCCACTGAGCGCATCTGTTCGACAAAGTTGTTCAGTTCGGTTCGTTTTCGCTTAATTTGCTTCAAAAGCCATTGATGCTCTTTCTCCAAAGCCTCAGTGCGAAAGTGGAGTTCCGAGAGCGCCAATATAGCGGTTGATGAGGGGTTGGGGGTTTGCGGTGCTTGTTTCTTCCGTGGCATTAGACTCTAGGGAGTAGTCACAACTTTGTAGATTTTAACTGCCTACGCCTGTCGGAAAGGGTGACAGAGAAATTTTTAAGCTAAGAAAAGCTGACAAAATCGATGGTTGTGATTCTTGGCTGACAGCAGATTCAGGTTGATTGGCTAATGCTTCCGGAATGGGTTCGTAGCGAGCTTGTACGCTTGCCAATTTCAATCAGCGTCAGCAGCTTGTGACAGGCACTTATCCATCGGGAAACCTCTACCTATAATGGCGTGGAATCCGCTGTGTGTATGATTGTTGGTTCCGTTTGTACTGAGCGACAATAAGGATAGATTGAATGTGGAGAATCGATTTTGTCCTTACCAACTGCGATCGCTAATTCCACGATTTCCAATGACGTTATTTTATCCGAGCCAAGCACCCACAAGGCGCGTTTGTGGATGCCAGAGCGAGTTATATTCACCCCGACTGCTCTAGATGAACCTTGGGGACAGCAAATTTTATCACGAGTGCGATCGCTCAATCTACCTGTAGAAGAACTTCCTCGCAACCGCCTCACCGGACTGCGGGGGGAAAATGAGCGCGAAACTTACGACATTTCTAAGCGCACCCTTGCAGTTGTAACTGCACCCCCAAGCAGCTTCAAACTCAGCCCCATTCCACCTTCTGCCGATTGGCAGTTCCACATTGCTGAGGGTTGTCCTGCCCATTGCCAATATTGTTATCTAGCAGGTAGCCTTAGCGGGCCACCCGTAATTCGAGTATTTGCCAACCTGCCGCAGATTTTAGATAACTTAGTTAGTTACGAACGTCCTTCTGAGGTGACAACGTTTGAGGTAAGTTGCTACACCGACCCGCTTGGCATTGAACATCTTACAGGTAGTTTAGCTGAGTGCATTCGCTACTTCGGTACTCGCCAAAATGCTCAGTTACGTTGGGTATCCAAGTTTGACGGTGTTTCCGAGTTACTTTCTTTGCCTCATAACGGCCGCACTCGTTGTCGAATCAGCGTGAATGCAGCTTTGATTTCCGGTAAATTTGAGGGCGGTACCGCATCTGTTACTTCCCGGTTGCAAGCATTGCGACGATTAGCTTTGCCTCACTCTCAAGGAGGTGGAGGTTATCCGGTTGGTTTGGTGATTGCACCAATTATGCCAATTGAAGATTGGGAGTTACATTACACTCGCTTGTTTGATGATATCAGCGCTGCTTTAGATTTCGACTGCGACTTGACGTTTGAGCTAATTTCTCACCGATTCACTCCCGGCTCGAAGGAGGTGCTGATGCAGTGGTATCCTCATAACAAGCTGGATATGGATGAAGAAAACCGCAGTGTTAAGCGTAATAAATTTGGTGGGATTAAGTACGTTTATGACGCTGACACGATGAAGAAACTCCGCCGCTTTTTTGAGAGCCAGATTGCTGAGCGTTTTCCTGTTGCCAAGATTCTCTACTGGACATAAGCGGCTAAGGTATAGCAATCCTCTTTGATTTGTGAAAGCTACTTTTTTCAACGAACCGCTGAGGTAAAAGAGGACTCAGCGTAAGAGAAAAAAGAGAGTTCATAAATGAATTAGGATTGCAATAGAGGCTTCACTTCTATTGAGGATAGCTAGGAAGCGAAAAGGATCGCTATTTACTACATAGTTGGTCAAAAAAGGGATTAACTATTCTAATTTCCCAGCTAAAAGGCTTCTGAAACTTTCAAATTTTGCCGTTTTTTCAACAAATATTGCTGATGATATTCCTCTGCTAGGTAGAACTCGTTAGCTGGTTGAATAAACGTCACAATCTGCTTGCCATAGCTGCCCGATTGTTGTAACTTTTCCTTAGAAGCTGTGGCAGCTTTCTCTTGCTCTGGCGTATGGAAGAAAATCACAGATCGGTACTGTTCACCTCGGTCTGGCCCTTGTCGGTTGAACTGAGTGGGATCATGACAATTCCAGAATACCTCCAACAGTTCTTCATAACTTACTTGCATTGGGTTATATTCAATCTGCACAGCTTCAGCATGACCCGTAACCCTGGCACACACGTCTAAATAGCAAGGGTTAGCCCAATGTCCCCCTGTATATCCCACAGATGTAGAGGAAACACCTTTAACGGCGCGAAAAGCGTCTTCTATTTTCCAAAAACAACCTGCTGCAAACGTGGCTTTTTCCATACTGCTTTTTTCTCTAGTTCAAAATAGTTGTAGCCTGATTCACTTTACCGCAGGCATGGAAATATTAATCAGGCAGAAATAATTAAACTAAATATCTAATGTTGGTTGAGTCTTTGTATCGAGATTCAACATTGCTGCCTACAAATAACTAGAACCATCTAGTTATCAATAAATTTTCTATCAATTTTGTTTGATAAAACCCACATTCCGCACCCGCAACTGGCACATAGACAGCGGCTCCAAGCGTAGAAGAGAATCCCCAACTAAACTATTGAGTATTTATACTTAATAGTTATCCGGAAAATCAGAGCG
>NZ_JACJOK010000043.1:0-3817 GCF_014695505.1 Trichocoleus sp. FACHB-90 | reverse complement strand
GATAAATTACGCCAAAACTTTGGAATACGAAGACTCTACCAAATTTTAGACAGCCTAAAGTATGAGTATGACTATATTTTGATTGATTCACCTCCTAACTGGCGTTTTTTCAGCCAAAGCGCTATATATGCCTCAGATGTTGTCCTTATTCCAACGAAGCATAACAACATCTTTTCGCTAGAGAATGCTGCTGTGGCTATCAAACAGTTTATTCCTCAAGTTCAACAATCAAGAAAAGATGGTGGGCCGATTGCACTACCAATTTTCTTCAATGGTGAAAGTATTACGGATGCAGGGCGTAATACTGCACATAAAGCAATAGAAGAACTTATCAAACAAACCCCAACCAGTAAGTTTAATTTGCGTCCTTATTTTTATCCGCGTTACACTCAAGCGAAGCAAGATAGACATATTTTTGAACTACCTAGCTATGCTCATATAGCTAATGCAGCTTTTTCTCGCGTACCCGCTGCCTACAAAGATAAAACAGCTCGTAATTACTATTTAGAATTAGCAAAGGAGTATTTTCTACAGTGAGTAACTTAACTGATATTGGCAACCTGATGCACCTGTACATGGATCAGATCCAAGCTGGCGAAGGAACAGATGCCCCTGAGTTTTTGATTACCGCTACTGCCAAAAAACTCACTAAGTCGGGTGGTCGTAATTGGGTTCCTGTAATTGTTAAAGAAACTGGCGAAGACCAATATGAAGTCATTGGTAACTCATTTATTTATGCTGTTGTTGAAGAAGCTGGATTAGAGAAGGTCTGGTGCATTATTGCCGATCCTAGCGACGAATCTGTAGAACTGACTAAAGTCTTAGCAGGCGAAGTAACTCCAAAAATTAACCTCACTACAGCTACACGAGATGATATTAAGGCAGCGCTTCAGTATCTAATTGAAAAACCCGGTACCGATCTCAAGAGCGTTAAGCTTCTGATTGCTACCGATCGTATTGATGAAGCTCCTCGCCAGTATTGGAAGACATTAGAGCCAATTACAAAACTTAAGTGTGGTATTACCACAGGTAAAAAACTCAATGCTTTGAAGGAAGTTTTTTACTTAACCCCTCAACCCATGCCTGAAGTCATCAAAGACTCTACTACCTTGAGTACCTTAACGGCTGGAGAGTTAAGAGATATGGCTAAGAAGCGCGGGATACCTGGCTACAGCAAGAAGAAGAAAGACGAATTAGTTAAACTACTCAGTTAGTAATAGGGGTAGCACTAGCGCTCGATAGGATGGAGGCAGGCGACTTCAGCCCTAAGTTAACCCCACAACAGCAACAAAAGCTGAATGAACATTATGCCAAGTTCCCCAGAGCAAAACAGAAGAAACGCCCGAAAATCGACTGGGCCACGGAGCGATCGCGGTAAGGCGATCGCCCGTCACAACGGCGTTAAGCACGGGCTACTGGCAACAAAACCGCCCCTTCTTTGTAATGACGATCGCGAATGGTTTGATGAGATGGTGGCAGGTTTGATTGAGAAGTATCAACCTCGCGACCCGATTGAATATTTACTTATCGAAACGATTTCGATGGGCTGGCTGCGTTTGCGTCGCCTTTGGGGTATTGAGGCAGCGGTAGGCGACGTGGCCATACTGAAAATCAAACAAAAACTATCTGGGAAAAGTTCTGAGCTGGAGAAGCGCCGCATTACTAAACAGTTGGCGGAGGCAGAGACATCTGCTGCTGGATTGTCCCTGTCTGGCGAACAATTAGCGCGATATGAGCGGCTAATTAGCCTCCAATTGAACGATGCCATAGAAAAATTGGAGGAAATAAAGCGAAAAGAACGGGAGTTAGCTGCTTCTATGGGTTTGCTTGGTATTGGACAGTTTATGAGTGATCGTCTAGGCTATGACGTTGAAAATAGCTGAAACCCTTACCGGAAGCAACACTAATCCACTTGGATGAGTGTCTGTTTATATTCCGATAGGCGATCGCCTCCCAGCGTTTTGGACATCCCATGAACGCTTGGACATCCCATGAACGCCGACAGAAACCGTTGAGCATTAGCAGAGCGATCGCTTAGTCCGGGCATGGGATGAGCATGGCGGATAGATTAGTGATGTAGTCCCGGTCAAGCCAGCCCATGACTAATGAACAGCCCCGAAAGTGGTATCAAAAGAAGCGTTTTCTTCTGATACTTGTTGTATTTTTCCCGCCACTAGCTATCCCCTTGATCTGGCTTACCCGATGGAGCCGCAACGCGAAAATAGGAGCAACAGTCCTTTCAACATTAATTTTGATGGTAGCGATCGCTGGTCAACCTAAAACGCCTGAAACCACCAGTTCGCCCCCTGTATCTCCTCCTGTTGTTTCTGAGGTATCGCCCGCCCCTACCGAAAGCCCATCCGAGGTTGCCACTCCATCTCCTGAAATTTCCAGTACACCTGAATCAAAACCCTCTGCGCCTAATCTGGTTGCGGTGGAACCAGATCCGAACGATCGGGTTAACAAATGCGGAATCGTTAGGACTGAAAGCACTTCCCTGAACGTCCGGCAATCCAACAGCGCTGATGCTCCTGTGATTGGTGTCTTGAGTAATGGCGAACAAGTCACAGTAAAGTATATTGGATTGAAATGGTTTTACGTTTCCGGCTCGTCCGTAACTGGTTATGTGTCAGGGGAGTATATCGCCGATTGCTCAGATACACCAGAACAGTCCGAACCTACGCAGATACCAGAGCAGGCATCGCCAGCGCCAGAGGCTCTAATCCCAATTCGTAGCTCACAGCAAGGAATCTGCCAGTGTCCATACGATACAGATCGCCGTGGTCGAGAGTGTGGAGGAAGGTCGGCGTACTTCAAGCCTGGTGGTGAGAATCCTGTTTGTTACAGGTAACAATAGCCTGTGAAAAGAAACCTTTTCAAAGACAATCACGTACCTTCAATAACCATGTTTCAACAACCCGAACCAGAACTTGACATTACAACCCTAATGTCAACCGGCGCTTAAATCCCTGCTGGCTGGACTGGTAAGAAAAAGATTTTTATGAAGCGTGTTTAGCGATCGCCTTCTGTTTTGGAACTGCTGGAACTATTACTAGCAAAGACACCCATCCCAGTGGATGAGTGTTTCTATTCAATCGCTGCTGGAAGGGTGATCGCGCTTATTCTAAATTCCCTGCTTTCTTGACAGCCTCTTTCAAGTCTTCAAAGGTAATATTACCCTCTTCATCGTGATACGTCGCTAGCAGTACCTGGGGGCTAGTACCTGTTTCTGCTGAAATGACTGCATTTAACGCAGGGCTTAAATAAAGCTCATTACTCGATACTTTGCCATCTTGATCGCCATCCAAGGTATTAAAAAGAGATTGAAGCTCTTGCTCAGTTGCCATAAGTTTCTATCAGAATTAGTTTTTTCAATTCAATATCCCAGAATGTTTAAAAAGATGCAAGGAAAATTACCTACCCTGGCAGATACAAGCTGCTGCTGTCGTTGGGTCTGGCATGAAGATAACGGCTGGTAGTTGCTACACTTTCATGCCCTAACGTCGCCTGCACTAAATGGATTGGTGCGCCCCGGTCGAGACTATGGGAAGCGTGAGCATGGCGTAACCAGTGCGGCGATACCTTACCTTTAATCCCAGCGCGTTTACCCGCCGCTGCCACAATCCGATAAACCTGCGAGCGGTCGAGGTGATGACCATCGGCATCGCCTTCCCTGGATGGAAATACTGCGTCATTGTCGCTGCCATCGCCGCGCATTTGGGACAGTTCGTTCCATACCCCCTCTGGCAGTAGCACAGTCCGGGTCTTCCGTCCTTTGCCGAATAACGTTACCTGACCCGAATCACCACGGGAGTTT
>NZ_JACJOK010000042.1:0-81033 GCF_014695505.1 Trichocoleus sp. FACHB-90 | reverse complement strand
ACCCAGTCTGGGGCTGCTTTTTTACTGCATCTACTTAATCACAATCAATCCCAGAATTCAAGCCCCGCAACAAATGTCACTTCTTATACCTATTCTGTTTCTGCTATTTTGATTAGCCATTTTTAACATTTTTACATAACAAGTTCGGTAGAGCCGTTAATCTTAAGAAAGCCAGCGCTGTATCATTTCTTATCCAAGCAGGATTGATTGATATAGGGGGCATTATTTCAGTTATGTCGGGAACATCCTTGCCATTAGTCATCCTGATGATGTTGGCGCAAGGCATTTATTTGATTATCGATGCCCACCGCGCCGAAAAAAGTGTCAAGTAGACGAAGCGCGATCGCATCCTTCGTTTGTATAGCAATTCAAGGGTTGGGTGCAATACATATGTAGGGACATGGCAATACCATGTCCCTAGCAAGATCGGGAGAACGTCAGAACCGCGATATATTCCGCCCAACTGAGAAACGCTATATAGCCCCAAGTTTTAACCTGCGGGTTGGATGAATTTGGCAGAATTAAGAGAGTGCCAAAATAGCTCCTCACTCTCCCAAAAATGAAACACCGCCGATGGTATTGGTTCTTTAGTATGCTGTTTGCTTCGTTTTTCGCCGTTACCAGCTGCGCTAGTCAACCCGAAACTGTCAAAAACCTTAAAGCTGGCGCTGGTACGCAAATCATTGCTTTAGGCGATAGCATTACCGCTGGATATGGCGTAGCGCAAACCGAAGCTTATCCCAGCGTTCTCTCTCGTCAGTTGGGTATCCCAATTGTAAATCGCGGTGTCAGCGGCGATACAACTGCAATGGCACTTAGCCGCTTGCAAAAAGATGTGATTTCCGCCCAACCTTGGATAGTTATTGTGGGAATAGGTGGAAATGATTTCTTGGGAAGAATTCCCAAAACTGAGACAGAACAGAATCTGCGGCAAATAGTGACAACAATTCAACAACAAAAAGCAATTGTTGTGTTGTTAGGAATGAACCTTAGTTTACCGGAGCTGGGGTTAGCTAGAGATGAATACAACGAACTTGTCCAGCGCGTTGCTAAAGATACACAAGCGTACTTAATTCCAGATGTGCTGAAGGGAATAATCGATAATCCGCAATATCGCCAAGACGATATTATTCATCCAAACGCAGCCGGACAGAAGCTTTTAGCCGTTCGCGTTGCCCAAGGTTTACAGCCATTATTAGCAGATGCTACTTTTCCGAAGGCTTTATTGCAATATCGAAAAAGTAATGAATAATTGATAATTGGCATCTCTTAACTAGGCGAGTGTAATTAAACTTACAACTCGCTCTCCTCAAGGAAAACCCGGTTTTTTAGAAGAACCGGGTTTCTCTATTTTTGGTTTAATTTAACAATGAGTTTCTTTAACCAGTAGCTCCTATTTAGTCCCTAAAGTAATAGAATAGGTAGTTGCCTCTGGAGCCGACTTTCATAGCTCAAAGGAAAAAATTTTGTAACAAAATTGACAGAATTGGAGCATGGAAAGTCTGTATCCAATAGTATTTCGCATCTAATCCACCTGAGATTTTTTTTATGAGTTCCCCGATCCGCTTTTTGATGTGCGCTCCCGATCATTACGATGTGGATTATGTGATTAATCCCTGGATGGAGGGCAATATTCACAAGTCGTCACGCGATCGCGCCGTCGAGCAGTGGCAAAAGCTTCACCACGTCCTCAAAGACCATGCAATTGTTGATTTAGTTAAACCCCAACGCGGCGTGCCTGATATGGTGTTCACAGCCAACGCTGGGCTAGTGCTGGGAGATACTGTCGTTCTCAGTCGCTTCTTTCACAAAGAGCGACAAGGGGAAGAGCCATACTTTAAAGAGTGGTTTGAGTCGCAGGGCTGCACCGTGCATGAATTGCCCAAAGACTTGCCCTTTGAAGGTGCTGGCGATGCGCTGCTGGATCGGGAAGGGCGCTGGCTGTGGGCGGGGTACGGTTTCCGTTCGGAACTCGACTCGCACCCGTATCTAGCAAAGTGGCTGGATATCGAAGTGCTTTCCTTGCGACTGATGGATGAGCGATTCTATCACTTGGATACCTGCTTTTGTCCCTTGAATGGCGGCTATCTGCTGTATTATCCCCCAGCGTTTGATTCTTACTCAAACCGCGTCATTGAAATGCGAGTCGCGCCGGAGAAGCGAATTGCGATCGCAGAAGCGGATGCGGTGAATTTCGCCTGCAACGCCGTGAATATTGACAGCGTTGTAGTGATGAATAAGGCGAGTGAAAGCCTGAAAAAACGCCTTACCGATGTTGGTTTCCAAGTAATTGAAACGCCGCTAACGGAATTCTTGAAAGCAGGCGGTGCAGCTAAGTGCTTGACGCTGCGGGTGACGGAACCTGTGCGAACGGAAGTTCATGAATCTGTCTCCGTAGAGAGCCGCACGGTTCGCATGGAAGGGCATTTGCTGGACACTGGCTTAATCAACCGGGCTTTAGATTTAGTTGTGGAAAATGGGGGTAGTTTCCAGGTTCTCAATTTCCAACTGGGAGCACAGCGACAAAGTACCTCAAGTGCTGAGGTGAAGGTGTCGGCTCCTTCCCACGAAGTGATGGAAGCGATTTTATCGCAGTTGATTGATTTGGGTGCGGTGGATCTGCCTCAAGACGAGCGCGATGCGAAACTGGAACCAGTCCTGCAAGCAGGTGTAGCTCCCGATGATTTCTACGTATCAACTATTTATCCGACACAAGTACGGGTAAATGGGGAATGGATCAAGGTGCTGGGACAGCGCATGGATGGCGCGATCGCTATTACCGACACTTCCAACGGGATCGTGGCGCGGTGTAAACTGCTGCGAGATTTAGAAGTTGGCGATCGCGTAGTTGTCGATGTCGTCGGTATCCGCACCGTGCGTAAAACCGAATCGCGGGAAGTGCGAAATACCCAGGAATTCAGCTTTATGTCTGCTGGCGTTTCCAGCGAACGCCGCGTGGAATTGGTGGTTGAGCAAGTTGCTTGGGAACTTCGCCAAGTCCGGGATCAAGGTGGCAAAGTGGTTGTGACGGCTGGGCCTGTTGTGATTCACACTGGCGGCGGCGAACACTTGGCGCATCTGATTCGCCAAGGTTACGTGCAGGCGTTGCTTGGAGGAAATGCGATCGCAG
This sequence comes from Trichocoleus sp. FACHB-90, assembly GCF_014695505.1. Classification (NCBI taxonomy): domain Bacteria; kingdom Bacillati; phylum Cyanobacteriota; class Cyanophyceae; order Leptolyngbyales; family Trichocoleusaceae; genus Trichocoleus; species Trichocoleus sp. FACHB-90. The sequence continues at coordinate 77,903 of NZ_JACJOK010000042.1, read as the reverse complement.
TCCACGACATCGAACAGTCGATGATGGGAACCTCCCTTGGTGTGGATATGAAACGCGGCGTTTCTGTGCTCGGCGGACACCGCCATCACCTGAAGGTAATTAACATGATTCGTCGTTGCGGCAGCATCGATAAAGCGGTTGAGCAAGGTGTTGTCACCAGTGGCGTTTTATACGAGTGCGTCCGTGCTGGCGTGCCGTTCTCGCTGGCTGGTTCCATCCGCGATGATGGCCCTTTGCCAGATACCCAGACGGATATGATTAAGGCGCAGGAAGAATATGCCCGATTGTTAGAAGGCGCAGACATGATTTTGATGCTGTCGTCTATGCTACATTCCATCGGTGTCGGAAATATGACCCCAGCCGGGGTGAAAATGGTGTGCGTCGATATTAACCCAGCAGTGGTGACGAAGTTAAGCGATCGCGGTTCTGTGGAATCTGTCGGCGTTGTCACCGATGTGGGTTTATTCCTCAGCTTGTTGGTGCAACAGTTGGATAAGTTGACAAGTCCTTATCAAACTGCTCGCACTGTTTAATTTACTTGTAAGGTGGGTAATAAAAAGGCAAAAGGAAAATATCAAGACTTCTTTTGCCTTTTTATATCAAATGCGGTTTATTGCTGATAAAAAAAGAAACCCACTCCCAACCCATCTTTGCAGGCAATGGACAGATGGGGTTCTTCTTAATTACGGGCAATCAACCGGATTTAATATTATTCCTCATCTTAATTTCTAAACCTGGTGAAAACTGACTCGATTTTCTATCAACTATTTCAAAAGTTTCCCGGCATCTTCTTTGAACTCATCGGACAACCTCCCTCAACAGGCGATGCTTATGAATTCAAATCAGTGGAAGTCAAGCAAACTGCCTTTCGCATCGATGGTGTATTTCTACCTGCTGAAGATTATCCTAACCAACCTATTTACTTTGTAGAAGTACAATTTCAACGCGATACCAGATTCTATCAGCGGTTTTTTGGCGAAACATTTCTCTACCTCTCTCAATATGAACAATCAAACGATTGGCGGGGAGTAGTTCTGTTTAAAACTAAAAGCCAAGATCCAGGCGTGAAGCCACAATATCGGGAGTTACTGACGAGTCCGCGAATCAGGCGGATATATCTAAATGAATTAGGAGAAGCGGCAGAACAATCCCTTGGCGTGGGGGTGGTGAAATTAATCGTAGAAACTAGGAAAAAAGCAATTGATACGGCAAGACAGCTATTAAACAAAGCTGGACAGGAAATTGCCGATGCAGCCCTGAGAAAGCAAATTATAGAATTGATAGAGACAATAGTCTTGTACAAGTTGCCAAAAATGACTCGTCAGGAGTTAGAAGCTATGTTTGGATTTAGTGAGTTAAAGCAAACGAGAATCTATCAAGAAGCCCTCGAAGAAGGTGAAATGAAAGCCAAGTTAGAATCAGTCCCCCGGTTCTTGGCGTTGGGGTTGACTGTGGAACAGGTGGCTCAAGGTTTGGGTTTGACAGAGGAACAAGTAAGACAGGCATCTTCCTCTGGGCAAACTTCCGATTAATGTTATGTAAATGAGCCGAGATTTTAGGGTGCGATCGCATTCTCTCCCAAATGCGATCGCATTATCCTCAAGCAACATTTTTTCAGATATCCTCGACATGATATAACTCTAACAACAAGGGCGAGGAAGAAGAATAATTTCTTTCTCTTTTTCCTTTTCAATGCCCGCCCTATTTTTAAAACTGGTGAAAACTGACTCAATTTTCTATCAACTATTCCAAAAGTTTCCCGGCATCTTCTTTGAACTCATCGGACAACCTCCCTCAGCAGGCGATACCTATGAATTCAAATCAGTAGAAGTCAAACAAACTGCCTTTCGCATCGATGGTGTATTTCTACCTGCTGAAGATTATTCTGACCAACCTATTTACTTTGTAGAAGTACAATTTCAACGCGATACCAGATTCTATCAGCGGTTTTTTGGCGAAACATTTCTCTACCTTTCCCAATATGAAAAATCTAACGATTGGCGGGGAGTAGTTCTGTTTAAAACTAGAAGCCAAGATCCAGGCGTGAAGCCACAGTATCGGGAGTTACTGACGAGTCCGCGAATCAGGCGGATATATCTAAATGAATTAGGGGAAGCGGCAGAACAATCCCTTGGCGTGGGGGTGGTGAAATTAATCGTAGAAACTAGAAAAAAAGCAATTGATACGGCCAGACAGCTATTAAACAAAGCTGGAATTGAAATTGCCGATGCAGCCCTGAGAAAGCAAATTATAGAATTGATAGAGACAATAGTCTTGTACAAGTTGCCGGAAATGACTCGTCAGGAGTTAGAAGCTATGTTTGGATTTAGTGAGTTAAAGCAAACAAGATATTTTCAAGATGTCCAACAGGAAGCCAAAGAAGAAGGGCTGCAAGAAGGTCGATTGCAGGGTAAGTTAGAGGCAGTACCTCAGCTATTAATTTTGGGATTGACTGTGGAACAGGTTGCAGAGGCTTTGGGGTTGACAGAGGAACAAGTAAGGCAGGCATCTTCCTCTGGGCAAACTTCCGATTAATGTTGTGCCAAATGAGTCGAGATTTTAGGAAGCGATCGCATTCTCTCCCAAACGCGATCGCATCCTCATCCTTTCCCTACCCCATCAGTATCACCTATAAAAAGCATGATTATTTTTTACACTGTTTTTCAGCCATAACCCGCTTTGCTAATAAATAAATATGTGCTTCATAAATTGCTTTAAATCTGGCTGTATGTAAATTTTGGTAATTAGTCAAATATTTAGCCAAAACTTTAATTTTAAATTAATGATAATACTTACGGATTTAAAGTAGGCAATCGAGGGATTCTACTGAAGTAAAATTAATAAAGATAGAGAAAAATATAAGAAGTAATTTTATGAATATTATCGTATGTTAAAGCTTTCTACTTTAACTTTAGCTTTGACCGCAGCCTATGTTTTTTTACCAGGCAAGGCTGGTTTTACTCAAACTCCCGCCCCTGTTAATAACTCCCGCCCTGAGACACCATATTGCTATATGCAAACTCAGGCGGGATCAACTCTTGACTTAAGCAAATTGTGTGCCTCTAGTACTCCTATTCCTAATAGAAGGATTTATACTCCTCCTATTCCTAATAGAAGGATTTATACTCCTCCTATTCCGAATAGAAACATTAATACTGGAGGTGCTGCTGCCAGTAGTGCTAGTGGTTTCAGTAGGAGAGGTGGGATGAATTGTGTAACTACTGCCAGTTCTGCCAGTGCTTCGAGTAGTGTAAGCCGTGGAGGTGTTACAAGTAGCACCAGTGCTGCCAGCAGTTCCAGTGCTTACAGCTGTGTCGGTAACTGAGGATTCAGCGAGTCGCTTTGAACCATTGAGTAATGCCATTTGCGATCGCTTGCGCCATCCTCTGCTGTTCGCTGGGATTCGTAATCCATTCAAATTCCTCTGGATTGCTCATAAAACCGAGTTCTAGCAATACTGACGGTGCGGAGGCGGGACGAGCAAGCGCTAGGTTATTCCAAAAAACACCATAGGAAGGACGACCCCCTTCCTGCACTATGTGGTTATGTAGAAATACCGCTAAATCCTGAGCTTGGGGATGATACCAAAAAGTCCCGAATCCTTTGGTGTTTTGAGGATCGCCATCGTCGGGGAGAGAATTGTAATGGATGGAAAGCGCGATCGCGGGTTTCACTGCATCAATGAGTGCCGTCCGTTGGGGCAACGACAATTCCTTATCCGTCTCGCGGGTAAGATACACAGTAGCCCCCCGTGCAATCAGCTGATTTGCGATCAGCTTCGACACATATAAATTGGCATCTTTTTCCGCATAACCCGTAGGCCCCGCCGCACCCGATTCTTTACCGCCATGTCCGGGATCGAGAAGAATTTTGATCCCAGATAAAGGCTTGCTAGAGGACGCAGAACTCAAGCGAGGCGGATGGCGCAGAGAAAGCACCAAACTCGTCCCCTCGTATCTGACTGTATAACCCCATTGCTGGGCTTGTTTCAGATTAAAGGTATATTGCACCATTCCCGGCATTACCTGTTCCCAGTCAAGGCGAGAAATCACGGGATCGGGATCGAGGCGAATAATGTCTGTTTGGGCGGTGGTGTTGTAAAGTGTTAATCTCAAAGCGCGATCGCCTTGCTGCACAACTAGCGGTACTGGCACTTGCAAGGGAAAAATCACCTCTGTCGCACCGGGAACTTTACGCGCCCGGATACTGCGAATGTAGGTTCGCGGCGGTACTGCACCTTTAACAATTTGAACTTCCTGACTATTAATCCAACCGCCATAGTCTAAGCGCACCCATTCTCCTTCTCTACCTGTAACCGTTGCTTGCGTTCCTTTCGGTAGCGGCGTGAGGCGAGAATAATCTGTACTTGGCCCAGTTCTGGCGACACCAGCATCAACAATCACAGAAGCAACCTCTAGATTGGCTGGATTCAGAATCTGCACCTTACCAGGCCCAGTCTGAGTTGTAGAAGCAGGTGTTTTTGTAGTAGTCGGTTTTGGTTTGTCGTTTTCGGCAGGCTTTTGTGTAACCTGTAAGGGTTCTTGGGGAAGGGGAATGGGAAGACTAGGATTTGCTGTTTTCGGATTCATCGTCAATTGAAATTGAGGATGTCCTAAATCTGCTGCTGCGGCTGCTGCTGCACAACCCAGATATTGTCCGGCTCCAGCAATAGCATAAGGTTGATTTTGTTCGGTCAACGCGGCCGAATTTGCTGGTAATTGTACCACCTGGGGCTGTTCCATCAGGGGAATAGTTTGACCGCCCAGCGTGACAGAAACATCGCCATTTTCCGGAGCGATCGCGCCAAAACAAATTAGCTCTCCGGGCAGTCTAGCAATATCCACCGCCGGAGTCAGAGAATCTTTCGCAAATCCCAACCCTTTCGGTGGAGTTGGCTGTGTTGAAGTCCGCGTGACTTTTATTTTTACTTCTTGATTCTGATATCGAACCGTCAACAAATTCTCTCCCGGCTTCAGCCCAACGCTAGGCGCAAAATGCCCCTTTTTACTCCGTACAATAGCCTTTCCATTCACCAAAACCTGTCCTGTTGGTGGAGCCGTGCCGATCAGGAAAATCTTGTCAGATGTAGTTTTGTGGTTAGTTGGAGGATAGGAAATGTGGAGAGATTGTTTCGCCGATGCTGGCGCTGCCATGACCAAACTTAATACAGCAATTCCCAGGATGTTTTTCATTTGTCATTATTACCTAGTTTATTGCTAATAGCTAATTGTCTTTCCATTAGCAAATGACTAATATTTCAATCTTCTAAAAGTTTTGTTTCTAGCCCGTCAATACTTTTTTTATTCTTCACTTGCCAATATTCAAATATACCCTGTTCTCCTTTTTTATCTGCCCATTCTCGAATAGTTTTTCTTTCTTCTTGCAGTTCATAAACTGGTACGCCATAACCGCAAGATGTTTGCACAGAATTAATATTTAATACCATTATTTGGCGTTCCCCTAAGATGGGAGTGAAAAAAGCATAAAAATGTTCCCATTCTTTATCTCTGGGTAAAATAACTCTTCCCTGTCCGTATAAACGAAGAATCATCGGCTTTTCAGAAAAGCTGCAAAACATAATTGTCATGCGACCATTTTCATTAAGATGTGCTGCTGTTTCGTTACCACTACCAGTTAAATCAAGATAAGCCACTGTTACATCATTAATACAGCGAAAAGTATCTACTCCTTTTGGGGATAGATTAATCCGACCTTCCTTTGGTGCTGTGGCGGTAAAGAAGATTTTCTGTTCTTCGATAAAGTCTCTTAATGATGGATTCAATTCGGTGTAAAATTTAGCCATTTATAATTACCAAATCTAGAACGCAGCAATTAAAGTTATCAAATCCTTATTAATTTTAAAACCGCCAAGCATTACCAGTTATCAGTAGTTTAAAATTTCACCAGTCAGCTCTGGCGCTTTTGTTACCTTGAAATAGAGATGCTATCCTAGCCTCTGACTTGGGGTAATCAGCAAACCTGCCATTACCAAGAATCCTAGCAGCGATCGCACGCAAACTCTGGAATAGCGTAAGACAGGGTTTCAACTCTAGGATAGTAGCGATCGCCACTCAGTTGGAACTTGTCCCTATTCCGAGTCATTTGAGCGACTTAAAGCTTTGTAGCAGTTAACGTTGCGCGTTCCTAAAGGATAAGGTAAATTCAACAAAAGCCAATGCAGCTATCCAAAACAGGATTTCTCACCACTGACAACTGATTGCTACCGACAAACAAGTCGTTAACTCTGTGGCACAATTAACGGGGTGGGTTGCTGATCTGGCTCTTCTTTTTAGCATTTTATGACTAAGTTTGTCTTTGTTACTGGGGGCGTAGTTTCTAGCATCGGCAAAGGGATTGTAGCAGCAAGCTTAGGCCGATTGCTAAAGTCCCGTGACTATTCAGTTTCGATTTTGAAACTAGACCCGTATATTAACGTCGATCCGGGAACGATGAGTCCTTTTCAGCACGGCGAGGTTTTCGTGACGGCAGATGGTGCCGAGACGGATCTAGACTTAGGACACTACGAACGCTTCACGGATACGTCGATGTCTCGCCTGAATAGCGTCACGACGGGATCTATTTATCAGGCGGTGCTGAATAAAGAGCGTCGCGGCGATTATATGGGGGGGACGGTGCAGGTGATTCCCCATATTACCAATGAGATTAAAGATCGTATTCAGCGGGTAGCAAGAAATACTAACCCTGATGTGGTAATTACTGAGATTGGTGGCACGGTAGGGGATATTGAATCGCTGCCGTTTTTGGAAGCGATTCGGCAAATCCGCAAAGATGTGGGACGGCACAACGTACTATATATGCACGTAACGCTGGTGCCGTGGATTCCTTCAGCGGGGGAGATGAAAACTAAGCCGACGCAGCACTCTGTAAAAGAATTGCGCTCGATAGGGATACAACCAGATGTTTTGGTCTGTAGATGCGATCGCCCACTCGCACCGGGAATGAAAGAAAAACTCTCGGAATTCTGCGATGTTCCTGTAGAAAGCGTCATTACAGCAATTGATGCCAAGAGTATCTATGAAGTGCCGCTGATTTTAGAACAGGAAGGACTAGCGCAACAGACACTGGAGTTGCTGCAATTAGAAAAACGCCAACCCGACTTGAGCCAGTGGCAAACTCTCGTCAATCGTCTGTATAATCCAACTCATCAGGTAGAGATTGCCATTGTTGGTAAATATGTAAGACTAACTGATGCCTATCTCTCAGTAGTGGAAGCTTTGCGCCATGCAGCGATCTCGATGGATTGCGAACTTAACGTGCGTTGGGTCAGCGCCGAAAACCTGGAATTAGAAGGTGCCGAACCATACCTCACCGGAGTAAATGGCATCATCGTCCCCGGTGGTTTTGGTTCGCGGGGTGTCGATGGCAAAATTATCGCCATTGAGTACGCCAGAACCCATCAGATTCCCTTCTTGGGGTTGTGTTTGGGGATGCAATGTTCTGTAATAGAATGGGCGCGGCACCTTGCCGGATTAGAAGATGCCAACAGTGCAGAATTTGATCCTAATGGAACAAATCCAGTAATTAACTTGTTACCGGAACAGCAAGATGTCGTAGATTTGGGAGGGACAATGCGATTGGGTTTATATCCCTGCCGCCTGACACCCAATACTCTCGCTTTGGGCCTTTATCAAGACGAAGTGGTTTACGAACGGCACAGACATCGGTATGAGTTTAACAATGCTTATCGCAACCTGTTTTTAGAATCAGGTTATGTAATCAGTGGCACCTCACCTGATGGTCGGTTGGTGGAAATCATAGAACTACCCAACCATCCGTTCTTTATTGCCACCCAGTTCCACCCAGAATTCCGCTCTCGACCCAATACGCCTCACCCCCTGTTCCAGGGATTGATTCAAGCAGCGTTAGGTAAGCTTGACCGTGGAATTGCCCATCCTGACGACTCCAGAGAGCAGACCAAGGAAGATGCGACAACCCTCCAAGCAGCTGAGGTATCTTAACTGTTGCTTCAAGTTACAGCAGGACGTATTGCGATCGCAATACGTCCTGCTTTGGCGCGGGAGCTTGAATGGGAGAGTGTTGTCAGTGACAAAACTCACCTTTATGTGAGGAGGCCTTGTGGCGTATTGGATAAAAGTTAGTTATGACCGAAATGAATATGTAGTTGATCTTGACCGCATCAGTGCTTTTGCTTGCACCCAAAACGGTAAGGTAACGTTTTGGTTGCCTGATAGTGCCATCCCGATTATTATCAACCGCCAAAGTAATGCGGATGGCTATCAACAAGTCATGGACTATGTGCAGCAGGTAAGCTTCCACTCGATAGCGGCATCTTGGATCAAAGTTATTTATGAGCGCAATGAGTATGTAGTCGATCTCAACCGTATCAGTAGCTTTTCCTATTCTCAAAGTGGTAGGATAACCTTTTGGTTGCCTAATTGTGCCATTCCTATCATTATCAATAAGCAAAGCGATCCAGATTCCTATGAGAAAATTCTCGACTACATTAAACGGAAAACTGGACACGCATTCCTTTAAAAAAGGCTAATAGGTAATGGCTAATAGTAACAAAAAAAGCAATTAGCAATTAGCAATTAGCAATTAGCAATTAGCAATTAGCAATTAGCAATTAGCAATTAGCAATTAGCAATTAGCTTTCCCCCAAGCCAACTTTGCCGCACCCACCATTCCAGCAGAGTTGCCTAACTCGGCTTTCAACAGCTGCAAACCAGCACGAGAACTAGGCAGCACTCGTCGTTCAATTTCTGCCAGAACAGCTGGGAAGAAAAATTCTGCACTAGCACTAACGCCGCCGCCAATTGCGATCGCTTGCGGTGTCAAAACATAAATCAGACTCGCCAACCCAACACCCAAGTCGCGTCCGTAGTTTTCCCAAAATTTCAAAGCTTCTGCGTCGCCTGAAGAAGCCAACTTACCTAGTTCCTCTGGTTCTAACCCAGTGCGGCGGCGAATAGTTGGTACTGATAAATGTTGTTCTAAAGAACCTTGATTGCCACTATTACACGCAGGGCCATCTGGGTTCAAGGTAATTAATCCCAACTCGCCAGCAGCACCTTGATGACCGACGAACAGCTTACCATCCAGAATAATCGCACCACCGACACCAGTTCCCAGTGTCAGCAAAATCATATCACGGTAGTGACGACCTGCCCCTAACCAAGCTTCTCCCAAACCAGCACAGTTGGCATCATTAGCGAGAACTGTCGGTAAACCAGTTTTTGCCTCTAACCATTCTGCCAGGGGAACATCGTGCCAACCTGTGAGATTAATCGCTACTCTGGCAATTCTACCAGCAGCATCGGCGGGGCCGGGGGTGCCAAGACCAATAGCGATCGCGCATTTTTGGGGATCGAGGCGGGAAATGGCGGATGCGATCGCTTCCATTACCGCTTTTGGCGTCGCAGGTTGCGGTGTCGCCACACTAAAAGACTGCAAGCAAGTCCCATCCTCGCGGAATCTCCCCAACTTAATCGCCGTTCCCCCCAAATCGATACCAATTACTTCCCGATTCACCACAATCGTTCCCACATCCCAAATTTCATCCCATTCCACTATATTGCCGCTATGTGCAACTTTCACTCCACCGAGAGGCAATCCGTATATTCAACCAGTTAACTTTGAACTTGTAACCAATGCAAGAAGTTTCTGAGTCCCCCACTCCAGGTATTAATACGTGTATTTTTTGTCTTAATTGTAAAGTAAGGATGAAGTAAGGGGGGATTTGTATGAAGCTTTGGAGAATTATTTAATTTATGGGCAGTTTTTTCCGGAAAGGACTATGAATATTTCCCAAAAAATTCATACAATAAGCACTTATTTTAAAAGAGGGTGTTATGCTGCCAGCAAGAATTTGCCTCAGCTTATTTCTATCTAGCTTGTTCTCAAAAAACAGCAGAAAAGGGAAAAATTACTTATTTTGGCTGTTAATTTTTAGTTTTTGGTCAAATCAAGCAAAAGCTCAGAATATCACACCTGCACAGGATGGTACGGGAACGGTTGTAACTCCAGAAGGTTCGCGTATCGATATCACAGGCGGTACATTCTCCAGGGATGGCAAGAATCTATTTCACAGTTTCAGCCAGTTTGGTGTGCAAGCTGAACAAATTGCCAACTTTTTATCAAATCCCAGTATCCGCAATATTTTGGGACGAGTGACAGGAGGCGATCGCTCAATTATTAATGGGCTAATACAGGTAAGTGGCGGTAATTCTAATCTTTATTTAGTCAATCCCGCCGGGATAATATTTGGCACAAATGCTCAATTAAACGTTCCCGCATCTTTCACTGCTACTACCGCCACAGGCATTGGTTTTGGTAATAATAATTGGTTAAATGCCACTGGAGCGAGTAATTATTCTGAGTTAGTAGGAACACCGAGCGATTTTGCCTTTAATGTTAGCGTCCCTGGAAGCATCGTTAACGTTGGGAATCTAACAGTTGGTTCAGGGCAGAATCTGGCTTTAGTTGGCGGTAATGTAATTAGTACCGGGACGCTGACAGCACCAGGAGGAAATATCACCATTGCCGGCGTGCCTGGATCGACTAATGTGAAAATTTCCCAACCTGGACATCTGTTGAGTTTAGAGATTGACCCTTCATCGCTTGGCCCAAGTGGAATTAATTCCGCTTCCCTGCCTCAGTTGCTGACGGGAGATGGTGGCAGTGCAGCGACAGGAGTGACAGTTGATAGTAGTAACCAATTGGTACTGACAGCTTCAGGAACCAGAGTACCAATGGACGGAGGCGCACATACACCATTAGCGATCGCTTCTGGCTCCCTAAATGTATCAGGAGCAACTGGCGGCACAGTCCAGGTGCTAGGTGACAAAGTAGGGCTAATAGGTGCCAATATCAACGCCTCTGGCACAACTGGCGGCGGTACAGTGCTGATTGGCGGAGATTATCAAGGCAAAGGAAGCGCCATAAATGCCTCCAGCACATTTGTCAGCAGTGACTCAGCAATCGATGCTTCGGCATCGCAAAATGGTAATGCTGGTCGTGTCATCGTGTGGGCAAATGAGACGACTCGGTTCTTGGGCAACATCAGCGCCCGTGGCGGTAAAAATTCTGGCAATGGCGGCTTTGTCGAAGTCTCCGGCAAGAACAACCTAGAATTTGCTGGAATTGTCGATACTACAGCAACCGTTGGTGAGAAGGGAACACTGCTACTCGACCCCAAAAATATTCTGATTCAAGCCAACGGCACCGATCCAGTCGCCGGACAATTATTTGCCTCAATCCCAGATAGCACGGCAACTATCAGCGGAGCAAACCTTTCGGCAGCAATTGATTTGAACGATGTCACCTTGCAGGCAAATAATGACATCACCATTAACGATAATATTACCGCCACAACACCAGGCAAAGGTCTAACCTTGCAAGCTGGGCGTTCAATTATTCTCAACTTCAATCGAGTTATTGACCTCAAGGGCGGCAACTTTATCGCCAAGATTAATGACGAAAATGCCAGCCCAGCCCAGCGAGACGTTGGAAATGCCCAGTTTTTTATGAACACTGGCTCGAAAATTTTGACCAACGGCGGCAACCTTACGATTGCTCCTGGGACGTTCGGGGGCAGTGCCATCGGTTCTGTGTCTATATTCGCATCAACCATCAATTCTGGTTCGGGTAACATTTCAATTACTGGTACCGCAAGCCCTGGTGGTAGCGACAACATCGGCATCTTTCTGGAAAAAGGCAGCGTACTTGAAGCGACAGGGGCGGGGAATATTACCCTAATAGGTACTGGCGGTGCTGGGATTGATGACAATCGAGGGATATGGCTTGATGAAGGCTCCAGCGTAAGTTCAGTTAATGGAAATATCAACCTAACTGGCACTGGTCAAGGAACTGGAGAAAGCAACCAGGGAATTTATATTCTCGACAACAGCGCGGTGCGTTCGACCGGGAGAGGGAATATTACATTCAGAGGCACAGGCTCCAATACCGGGATTAATAACAACAATGACGGCATTGCATTGATCGACGGTGGCTTGGTGGAAGCAACAGGAACCGGGAGTATTACCTTAATAGGCACTAGCGGTACTGGAGGAGACGATAATAACGGGATAAACGTTGCTAACACCAGTATCAGGTCGGTGGATGGCAATATTAGCCTGACAGGTATTGTCAATGGGACTGGAAGCAACAATATAGGTGTTTCTGTTTTCAACAACACCGCGGTGCGTTCAACCGGAAAAGGAAATATCACCATTACTGGACAAAGTACGGCGACTGGAGTTCAGGAAAATCAAGGTGTTAGAATTAGTACCTTTAGCCGGGTGGAATCAACAGGAACAGGGAATATTAGTTTGACGGGTACTGCTGCCAATGGTTTAGAAGGGATTGGCGTGAAGACCGACTCTTTTATTAACCAGCCTGGAACAGGTAGTAAAATCACACTGACATCTGATGAAATCCAATTCGACGAGACTAGCCAAATCAGGGGCAAGGGCGTTGTCCAGTTACAGCCGCTTACTCCCACTTTGGGAATAACTGTCGGTGATGTTACCGCCGATGCCCGTTTAAATCTAGACACAGCTAAATTAAACAGGCTGCAAAACGGGTTTTCTCAAATTATTATTGGACGAGATAATAGCAGGGGCGCGATCGCTATCAACTCCCACAGCTTTAGCGATCCAGTAAGGATTCAATCACCAGTAGGAAATAGCACCATCACCTCAACAGGTGCGATCGCAGGTACAGGCGATGCTTCAATTACTCTACTTGCCAAAAATGTCAACGTTAACGGCACTATCGCATCCCCCGCAGGTATTACTCTCACCGCTGATGAAATTAATTTGCGTGGCGGAGCAAATTCTGTCAGCAGCAATAACGCGATCGCCCTGCAACCATTAACACCAAGTCTAAACATCACCATCGGGGGAATCGGCAACGATGCCAGCTTAAATCTGAACAATATCGATTTAGCCGCCTTGAAGGATGGCTTTAGCAGCATCAACATTGGACTGGCAGCTGGTACAGGCACCGTCACCGTAGACAGCACTGCCACCTTTAACGACTCCGTAAATGTTGTCGGCGGTTCCAACCTAGTTGCTGCCAACAGAAGCAACACCTGGAACATCACAGGCACCAATGCTGGCAACCTTAATTACCCCAACGGTTTCAGCTTCGCTAATATTGAGAACCTTACAGGCGGCAACCTCGACGACACCTTTAAGGTAAACAACGGTGGTTCCATCAGTGGCAACATCAACGGATTAAACGCCATCGACACCCTTGACTACTCCGCTTATAGTAGTCCCGTCATCGTGAGATTGGGAACTGGAAACCAAGTCACCGCCACAGGCATTGGCGGCACTGTTATTAACATTGAAACCCTAATTGGCGGCGCTACTCAAAATAACAACTTGATTGGTGCCAACACCGTCAATAACTGGAATATCACAGAACTCAACTCAGGCAATATCGGTAGTGTCAACTTCCGTGGTTTCCAAAATCTCACAGGCGGCAGTAACACCGATAACTTCAACCTTGGTACAACTGGGAGCGTTGTCAATATTAACGGTAATGCTGGCAACAACACCATTATTGGTGCTAACAAAGTCAACACCTGGAACATCACGGGTAACAACACCGGAAACCTCAATGGTGCCAACACTTACGCCAACATCCAAACCCTCACAGGCGGTAGCGAAACCGACACCTTTAAGATAAATAATGGTGGTTTCTTCAGCGGCAACATCAACGGATTGAACGGCAGCGATGCCCTTGACTACTCCGCTTATAGTAGTCCCGTCACCGTGACCCTGGGAACTGGAAACCAAGTCACTGCCACAGGCATTGGCGGCACTGTCTTCAACATTGAAACCCTAATTGGCGGCACTACAAGTAACAACACTGTAATTGGTGCCAATACTGCCAACAACTGGAATATCACAGACATCAACTCAGGCAATATCGGTAGTGTCAACTTCCGTGGCTTCCAAAATCTCACAGGCGGCACTGACACCGACAACTTCACTCTCAGTCCTGAAGGCAGCGTTGTTACTATTGACGGCACGGCTGGCAACAACACCATTATTGGTGCCAATATCAACAACACTTGGAACATCACAGGTAACAGCACCGGAAACCTCAATGGTGCCAACACTTACAGCAATATCCAAACTGTCATCGGCGGCAGCGAAACCGACACCTTTAAGGTAAACAACGACGTTAACATTGCTGGCATTATTGATGGCAGTGCAGGCGACGACACTATAGATTACTCCGCCAACACCAGTCCTGCCACTTTAACTCTGGCAAATCTAATCAACATCGAAAATGCCATTGGTAGTGCTGCCAGCGACACAATTATCGCCACTAACACGGCCAACAACTGGAACATCACTGGCACCAACTCAGGCGATGTAAACGGCTTCAATTTCTCAGATTTTGAGAACCTCACAGGTGGCACTGATACTGATAACTTTACCCTCAGTCCTGAAGGCAGCGTTGTTACTATTGACGGCACGGCTGGCAATAACACCATTATTGGTGCCAATATCAACAACACTTGGAACATCACAGGTAACAGCACCGGAAACCTCAATGGTGCCAACACTTACAGCAATATCCAAACTGTCATCGGCGGCAGCGAAACCGACACCTTTAAGGTAAACAACGACGTTAACATTGCTGGCATTATTGATGGCAGTGCAGGCGACGACACTATAGATTACTCCGCCAACACCAGTCCTGCCACTTTAACTCTGGCAAATCTAGTCAACATCGAAAATGCCATTGGTAGTGCTGCCAGCGACACAATTATCGCCACTAACACTGCCAACAACTGGAACATTACTGGCACCAATTCAGGCGATGTAAACGGCTTCAAATTCTCCGATTTTGAGAACCTCACAGGCGGCACTGACACCGACAACTTCACCCTCGGCAATAGAGGCAACGTATCCAGCATCGACGGCAATGCTGGCAACAACACCATAATTGGTGCCAACAAAGTCAACACCTGGAATATTACGGGTAACAACGCCGGAAACGTTAATAGTGCCAACGCTTACACCAATATCCAAAACCTCACAGGTGGCAACAGCAACGACACTTTCAAATTCAACTCAGGCGGTTACATAAGTGGCAACATTGATGGCCTTAACAAAAAGGACACCCTCGACTACTCCGGCTACAGCAGTCCAGTAGAGGTGACGCTGGGGATTGATAATCAAATAACAGCCACAGGCGTTGGCGGCACCATCCTCAATATTGAAAACCTGATTGGTGGAACTTCTGGCGATAACAACCTGATTGGCGCAAATACGGTCAATAGCTGGAATATCACTGATACTAATTCCGGCAATATCAGCGACATCACCTTCAGTGGCTTCCAAAAACTCACAGGCGGCAGCGATACCGACAACTTCATAGTTAGCGATCGCGCCAACATTACTGGCACGATTATTGATGGCAGTGCAGGTAACGACACCATAGATTACTCCGCCAGCACCAGTGCCGTCACTCTGACTTTAGAGAATTTAGTCAACGTCGAAAATGGCATCGGTAGTGCTGCTGACAACGACACCATTATCGCTACCAATACCGCCAACGACTGGAACATCACAGGCACCAACTCAGGCGATGCGAACGGCTTCAATTTCTCCAACTTTGAAAATGTCACAGGCGGCAATGACGCCGACACCTTCAATCTTGGCACTGATGGCAGTGTTGCCAAGATTGATGGAGGTGGTGGCAACAATACCTTAGTTGGTGCCAACACCGTCAATAACTGGAACCTGGAAGGCCCTAACTCAGGCGATGTTAATGATGGTAATTCTTTCACCAACATCCAAAATCTCACAGGTGGCGCTCAAACTGACACCTTCAAGGTAAACGACGGCGCAACCATCGCCAACAACATCGACGGTAACGCTGGCACCGATACCCTAGATTACTCTACCCACAGCGCAAAAATCACGGTAGATATGGGCGCACGTAAAGCCACAGCCGTTAGCGGCACCATCAGCAACATTGAAGGCACAGTTGGCGGTACGAATACCGAGAATACCCTAGTCGCCACGGACACCAAAAACGTCTGGAACCTCACCAGTAACAACAGTGGCGAAGTTAACGGTGTCACCTTCTCCAACTTCCAAAACCTGACTGGTGGTAAGCTGACTGATACCTTCAAATTTAGCGATGCCGTACAAATATCTGGCATCATTGATGGCGGTGCCGGGTTTGATGACCTCGACTACACCGCCTACACCACCCCAGTCACGGTAGATATACCAACGGGTACAGCGACAGGTACAGGCGGCATCAAAAACATTGATCCCCTGCCCACCTCAGACTTTTCCGCCGATTTACAAGGCGAAACACCACCTCCTGTATCGGTAGAAAATCAGCCGGATAACACTCCCGTATTGTGTATGGATGGAAGCCTAGAACAAGAGATCCCAGAAACCCAAAATCTGCCGCGTTGTCAGTAATAGCACGCCAACAGCCCTCGCCCCTAATTAAGGCAGGGCTGTTTCATCGACTTGGGCTGCTTCTCCCTTCCTTGTCTTTCCTCAGCGCAGGCTACGCCAACGTGTCCTTCGCGTCTTTGGGGTTCATTTTTCCGAATCTGCAATTCCGAAAAAATTTCAAACCCTTTGAAATTCCTCTTTAGCTTGCCGATATTTGGCTGCTTTCTTAGCTAACACCTCTTTAGTAATTTCATTGTCTTCATAATCCTTCTTAGCTAATTTATAATCCAGTTTTTTCAACTGATAATCTTGTTGCTTTAGCGTACCCTCAACCGAGCTAAGCCAGTTAATAAACCCCAAATATTGAATTGACCAATCAGGATTTCCCGTCCCAGAAATTGCTTTGTCTTCCAAAGCATTATTTAACACTCTGTTAGGGATAACGCGCATGGCATCCGAAGAAACCTTTTTATTAAGGGTATCTTTAACTGGTGCGTCAGAACTCACAGTTTTGAGCTGCAACTGAGTTACTTGAGTTGAACTAGAACTGGGTTGCGCCTGCAAGGATTGTACAGGAGCAGCCCTCAGTATTCCAGCAACGGCGATGGAAATCATAAAACCACCAGCAGCGGCGGCAATTAAGGAAATATTATCTTTCATAACTCACAAAAGTTGTATTGTCAGAGTTCAGTGGTCAGGGGTCAGCGAACCGTTGGGAATGACTGTTAGTGGTCAGTGGTTAGCAATCCGTTACGAATGACTAATGACCACTAAAATATTTGACTCTACTCAGGGGATTTTTGGTTCCAATTTTCTCTCCGCAATCGGGGATTGACAAACTCGCTCAACCCTTCTCCTAGTAGAGACAAGCCTACCACCATCAGCGTCATTGCTAAACCAGGGAACAAAGTTGTCCACCAAATGCCCGTAGGTAGAGCATCCAGAGCCTGACGTAGATCGTAGCCCCATTCTGGAACCTGATCGGCAAGTCCCAATCCGAGAAATCCCAAACTACCTAAAATCAAAATTGCATCAGCAGCATTCAGGGTGAACAACACTGGTACGCTCTGAATCACGTTGAGAAACAGGTAGCGAGAGAGAACCGTCCAAGTGTCTGCTCCCATTGCTTGTGCAGCTTCGATGAACAGTTCATTTTTCACGCTGGCGGTGTGGTTGCGGACAACACGATAATATTGAGGAATGTAAGATATGCTGAGCGCGATCGCTGCATTGAAAACCCCCCGCCCCACCACAAATGCCAGCGTCACTGACAGTAACAGCCCCGGCAAAGTATAAATTGTATCCATGAAAAAGAGCAGCACCCGATCTGGTCTGCCGCCCAAATAACCGCTGACTAAGCCCAGTGGCACCCCAATGACAACACTCAAGAGTGTTGCCAAAATTACTACTTGCAACGCTGCTTGGCTCCCAAACAGTGTGCGCGAAAAAACATCGTAGCCTTGGCGACTCGTACCAAACCAATGACGTAACGAGGGCGGTTCGTGAATTGGGTTAGCTAGGGACTCCAGTGGATTTTGCAGCCATCCCCAAGCCTGAAACGCGGGAGCAAAAATAGCTGTCACCACGAAAATCAGCGTAATAACCAGCCCCACCCACATCATCTGCATAGACAGACTAGGGCGACCAGATAAACGCAAAAATGGAAGTTTGGTAAGGGTCATAGGCTTCTGTTCAACTTGGCACATCAACGCCCTGAGGCTACACAAAAGAAGTTATACCAATTTGCCCTACAATGCTAACTATTTGCTCCCGCCAATAAAGCTAAAAAAGGAAAGAACAGAATTTGTTGTCTGACACTTGAAAAATGCTATTAGCCCGCCTTCGCGGGCTAAGTTTGTGTAGGCGCGACTTGAGTCGTCAGGCTACATATATTGTTCAATCATTTGACGAAACTGGCTCTTTTGCTTCACGCCCTTCATTTCGCCCACTAATTCCTTATTTTTGAAGAATTGCACCGTGGGCGTTCCGGTAACACCAGCATTCTCGGCAATTTCTCTATCTTCGGCGATGTCAATCTCCACAAAGTGAATTTTGCCATCGAACTCATCCACCACCTTATTTAAAATCGGCTTCAGAGTGTGACAAGGGCCGCAGTTGGGAGAAACGTATTTCACCATCAGCAAGCGATCGCTATTATGATACAACTTCCGCAGCGCATAACCACCCTCATGTCGCGTCGCTTGCGGGTTAAACGCCTCCTCTGGGTTAATTTCAGCTACTTTATCCCCAGGCGCATCTGCTGGTGTATCTGGCTCTTCAGACGTGTGTATCTGCTGACGGTACTCCTGAATCAAACCATTAACAGAAAGCCATCGTTCCGCCAACATCGCCGCCATACAGCCAGTACCAGCAGCAGTAATCGCCTGACGAAACTCATGATCCTGAACATCGCCAGCAGCAAAAACGCCCTCAACGCTGGTTTCCACAGAACCCGGTTTCGTCACAACGTAACCAATTTCATCCAGTTCCAACTGTCCTTGGAATAGAGATGTGTTCGGCTTATGTCCAATCGCGTAAAATAATCCCTTAACAGGTAAAACGCTCTCTTCCCCAGTCTTAGTATTCTGGAGTTTGACACCCGTCATGCGATCGCTTTCACCGACAACATCCACAGGCTGACTATTCCAGTGAACCGTAATCTTAGGGTTATTCAAAACCCTATCCTGCATCGCCTTACTTGCCCGCATCTTCTCTGTGCGTACCAACATATGAACGCGAGATCCGTACTTTGTCAAGTAAACCGATTCTTCCGCCGCCGAATCGCCGCCCCCAATTACAGCCAGTTCCGCACCGTGGAAAATCGGTGTCGCACCATCACAGATAGCACAAGCCGAAATTCCCCGACTCCAAAACTCATGCTCGCTAGGCAATCCCAAGCGTTTTGCCGTCGCCCCAGTAGCAATTACAATACTATGAGTTCTAACTTCCCGTTCCTCAGAACGCACAGTAAAAGGGCGCTGACTCAAATCCACCGATATCACATCCTCAGTGTATAATTCAGCCCCCCAACGCTCAGCCTGAGCCTTCATCCGATCCATCAACTCCGGCCCCGTAATCCCTTGTGGAAACCCAGGAAAGTTCTCCACTTCCGTCGTGGTCATCAGCTGTCCGCCAGGTAGCCCCCCAGCCTGAAACCCTTCAAATACAACAGGTTTCAGATTCGCCCGCGCCGCATAGATGGCAGAAGTATATCCAGCAGGGCCAGAACCGATAATCACCAAGTTCTCTACGGTTGGGTTGGTCATAAAATTATACAAACTCATAACGACTACGCTTAATCTAGTATAAATGTTTCTGACCAGAAATTTTAATTTCATCCCAGTCCCTGTTAATGTAGGCTGTCTGCAAGTGTTTTGGTTGGGGGGACGAAACCTGAATGTACGCCTACAAACATTGTTAAACTTTGAGTTTGGGTTTCAAGCTGTCTAACTCTATGGATGAGCGATTAAAAGCAGTTTTTGCTAGAAAGTATATTTTTGATCTAAAGATGGGAAGAATAAAGTTGAGCATTAGGAGCGATTTAGCATGAAAAACCAAGCATCCGAGTTACTAGAGAAAATTCGTCAGCAATTTGACGCTGGGCCTTATCCTAGAATTCCCCTAGAGAAATATCCTAAAGGTGATGTCAGTTTTCTCTATTTTTATAACATGGTCACATCTTACTACTTGAGAAACCAAAAAGTTATAGATACTCAAGATAAAGTAATTCTAGATGCAGGCTGTGGGACAGGTTACAAATCCTTAGTATTAGCAGAAGCAAATCTTGGAGCTAAAGTTGTTGGCATTGATTTTTCAGAAGAATCAATCAAATTAGCCAAAACACGCCTGCAATATCACGGCTTTGAGAATGTAGAGTTTCATGTTCTAGCAATAGAAAACTTACACCAACTCAATAGAGAATTTGACTACATTAATTGTGACGATGTTCTTTCTCTTTTACCAGATCCAGTAACAGGCTTACAGGCTATGAAGTCTGTTTTGAAATCAGATGGGATTATTCGCGCTAATTTCCATAGTTCATTGCAGCGAACCAACTACTATCGAGCGCAGAAAGTTTTTAAGATGATGGGATTAATGGATGAAAACCCACGAGAGTTGGAAGTTGACATAGTGCGGGAAACGATGAAGGCTTTCAAAGATCAAGTCAGACTCAAGACGTTTACCTGGGATGCTAAGCGTGAAAAAGACGATGAGTGGTTTCTGATGAATTATTTATTGCAGGGCGATCGAGGCTACACTATTCCGGAAATGTTCTCAGGTTTGAAAACAGCTGATTTGGAGTTTATCAGCATGGTGAATTGGCGGGAATGGGACTTAATGACTCTGTTCAAAGAACCAGACAATTTGCCGGTGTTTTTGGCAATGAGCTTGCCTGAAACGACAGTGGAAGACCAGCTGCATCTATTTGAACTGTTAAATCCTATCCATCGGCTGCTGGACTTCTGGTGCGGTCATCCCAACCAGGCTCAGCCTTTTGTGCCACTTTCTGAGTGGCAGTTGTTAGATTGGCAGGAAGCCATAGTTCATCTGCATCCTCAGATGAAGACATTAGAGGTGAAAGAAGAACTCGTCAGCCGCGTTAACCAACTACAATCGTTTGAAATTAGTGAGTACCTGCCAGTGATGGACAGTACCATAGCGGCTTGCTTACTACCCCTGTGGGAGTCGCCTCAGTCGATGTCATCATTGGTACAACTGTGGCGGCAACTCAGACCTTTAAATCCTCTGACCTTAGAGCCGACAGATGAGGCAGAAGCTTTTGAAATTGTAAAACAGGCACTGATTGGGCTGGAGGATTTTGGCTGTGTGCTTCTGGAGCAGCAACCCTGAGGTGATGGGGACACCGGCAAATTTTTTTTTTTGCCGGGGGTGATATGAAACTGATCGGAAGTGGGTAAGTTACATCCAGGAGTTAAAAGTTAAGCACCCCGCACCTCAAGGAGAAACCCCTCATGAAGACTGAACTGAAAGCTAAGTTCCTGCAACACCTAAACCAAAAAAAACAGGACGAAGGCTTCACCCTGATTGAACTGCTCGTCGTTATCATCATCATCGGTATTCTGGCTGCTATTGCTCTGCCCTCCTTCCTTAACCAAGCCAACAAAGCCCGCGCATCTGAAGCCAAAACCTACGTAGGCTCCGCAAACCGCGCTCAACAAGCCAGGTTCTTGGAACAAGGTAATTTTGTGAGTGAAACAGCTAAATTTGCAGAGTTAGAATTAGGCATCAACACACAAACAGAAAACTATAAATACACACTCACTAGTGCAGGTACAGCTGGGGCTGCAACTCAAGCTACACCTGCTAAGGTTGGTCCTGCGGTTTTGAAAGGCTATGTTGGTACTGTAGCTGTAGGTAAAACATCGGGCGTAGGTACTGGAGAATCAACCACCCTGGCAGTTGTCTGCGAGACTAATACTCCAATTGTTGCTGGCGCAGTCCCCGCTGCCGGAACTCCTACCCCTGCGTCTCCTGCTACCACCAGTATTGCCTGCGGCGGCAACCAGAAACCTGTTAAATAATTTTACTAGCAGCCTGTCTGGTTTCAATCTTCTTTGCATTGCTAAAGTGGGTAGTGTTATCTACCCACTTTATTTATTGGTTTGAATTATTATTACTAGTTTGAATCACTAATACTGTCATGTCATGAGTACTGAAATCTCTACTGACGACCCTTTAGCCTGGCAACAGCAAGCTGATCGCTATTTACTGGAAGGAGACTATAGTAAAGCTGCCACCCTGTATGAACAGGCTATTGAAGCAGAACCCAGCGTGAAGTTTTATTACTGGCGTTTGGGTCTCATGTTGCTGTTGCAGGGACAAGAAGCGGAAGCGCAAATGACTTGGCTCTTAGCAATGACAGAGGGCGAACCAGAGCAGGTGGAGCGGTGGACAACAGAGCTAACAGACGTTTTGCAAGCTGAAGCAGAGCAACGGGAGGCTCAAGCAGACTCTCGAGTTGCCTGGGCAATCCGCCAGCACATCCGAGAAGTCAATCCAGACGACTTGGATAACCTACTACACATTATTCAACTCTCGCCTAACCTAGAGATATCTAACAATGAAGATTTGCCCCTGTCTAAGGTGGCACAGTTACTTCAGTCAAGCCAACCTATCAAGTTTGATGCCGATTTACTATTGCAGATAATACAGCAGGTTTTAGAGCTTTATCCCCTTCACCCGTCAGCTTTTGAACTTACTGAAGCTTGTATTTTAAATACTGATAATGCCGAAGGCTTAATCCATATTCTGACTGATAAAGCTGCTGCCTTTGTAAACTCTCTTTCTTCAGCAGAAAAAACTGCCCGATTTACAAAACTATGCTTACAGATAGAACCCAATAATATAGGTATTTTAGCAAATCTAGCAAATCTATATCAAACCGCAGGCAGGAATCTAGAAAGCCTAGAATTTGCTCAACGTATTTTTAATTCTCCGCATACCTTGATGGATGAAGTAGCGGCAAATTATCTGACTGTCAGAGGTCTGATGCGAGCTGGTGGACAATGGGAAAGAGCTGAGTCAGCACATCAAAAATACCAAAAAGCGTTGAGTGCGCTAATTGAATCTAATAGCACTGTAAATGAAGGTCATCTTCCGTCTTTAATGACAACTGTGGCCTTTTCTCCTTACTTTCAGGATGACCCCGATAGCACACATAAATTTCGCAGTGTGGTTGGCAAATATTGTCAGTCCGGAATCCAGCGTTACTCTAATCAGGGAGTAGGAGTAATTCAATCACAGCAATCATCTAAGCGCGTTTGTAATTTCCACAAACCTTTAAAGATTGGTTACTTATCTACCTGTTTACGCAGACATTCTGTTGGCTGGCTAGCACGATGGGTTTTTCAGTATCATGAACGCGATCGGTTTCAAGTCTATGCTTATTCTTTAGAAGGTAAAAACGATCCTTTACAGGAATTTATTGCTAGAAATACATCTAATTTTTGTGATTTATCCACAGCAAAAACAATAACTGAAATTGCTGAACGTATTTATCAAGACAAAATTGATGTGCTGCTCGATCTAGATAGCATCACTTCTAGCAAAGCTTGTGGGGTTATGGCATTAAAGCCTGCTCTAGTTCAAGTAACTTGGTTAGGGTCTGATGCTTCAGGTTTGCCAGCAATTGATTATTTTATTGCAGATCCCTATGTTTTGCCTGAATCTGCTCAAGATTATTATGCTTCAACTATTTGGCGTTTACCAACAACATATATTGCTGTAAATGGCTTTGAAGTAGACGTACCTACCCTACGGCGTGATCAATTAAATATTCCTAACGATGCAGTGGTTTATCTCAGCTGTCAAACAGCATATAAGCGTCACCCTAATACAGCACGTTTGCAAGTAAAAATCACTAAGGAAGTACCTAAAAGCTATCTACTTATTAAAGGACAAGGTGATGAAGAGTCAATGAAGCGTTTCTTTGAGCAAATTGCAGAAGAAGAGGGAGTAAAGAGCGATCGCCTGCGATTTCTGCCAGATGTTGGTACGGAGGCAACTCACCGAGCAAATTTAGGCATTGCCGATGTGGTACTAGATACTTATCCTTATAACGGAGCTACCACTACTCTAGAAACTCTGTGGATGGGCATTCCATTGGTGACGCGAGTTGGGCAGCAATTTGCTGCTCGTAACAGCTATACCATGATGATGAATGTGGGCGTAACAGAAGGCATTGCTTGGACAGATGAAGAATATGTGGAGTGGGGCATTCGCTTAGGGAAAGATGCAGCCCTGCGGCAAAAAATTTCTTGCCAATTGAGGCAATCAAGGCACACATCGCCACTGTGGAACGCCAAGCAGTTTACGCGCGAAATGGAAAAAGCCTACGAACAAATGTGGTCAAAATATCTAGAGAATAATCAGCATTAATCACTTTTTAATGACGCTTTTGCTTTAGGGGAATATTTTCAGTCAAAAGTTGATTATTCAATTTTTTTCTTGAGGCTATAAATACAGCTCTAGTAAGGATTTCTGTAGTGGGAGGGGAAGCCCAATCTATAGGAAACTCTTCATGATGTGGTTGAGTAATTGGCATATAAACAAAATCGAAGTATTGCTTAAGCTGGTTATACACCCATTTCCTAGTAGGTCGGCAACCTTGACCAGATACAGCCTGGGATGGACTTTCTGCTGGTTCTGTACAAGGATTTATTAACTCTTCCTCACCAAATGAAACGCAAGTTTCGAGCAACAGCATCTTTCGGCAACAACGAGACATGAACTCTATAGCTTCAATTGGGTTTTTGAGATGATACAGCAAACCATAGCTGTAAACTATATCGAATAACTCATTAAATGTGGGATCTGGATTATCTAAATCCAAATGCCTTACTGTTATATGAGGATAACGAAGATTTAATATTTCTAGATTTTCTGGTCTGGCTTCAGTGCTAACAACCTGACATCCACGATCCAGAAAAAAGTTTGTATGATCCCCAATACCAGCTCCAACTTCTAAGACGCTACTACCAGCAATATCTAAACCTAAACTTACCAGATGCTCTAATCTCCTCTGGTTATGGCGCTGGTAGTGATATGAATTGAATACATCGATTGGAGAAACAAGCTGTTGTGGTTGGGAAGTAATGTCTACCTGTATTGAATCCAGCTCGTATCCATCAATGTAATCTCTAATACTAGCAACAATGGGTAGGGAAGCTAATCCTTGCTGTACTAGCTCTGGAAATTGAGCTAAACTTTCAATGATATTATTAGCAAAATTATACTTTTGGTCATTACCATATTGCAGGGTCAAATACTCCAATAACTCCAGAGCGTAGTCAGGAAAATCCATTATGTCGGCAATGCAAGCTAACTTAAAAATTTGCTCCGGGGTCTTTAAATTTGTGCTAGTATCCTCTCGAATCAAATCTCGGAAGTAAAACGCATCTGCCCAAAGTAATTGTCCAGCACGAACTCTTGAATGAATAGGCGATCGCGCACGAACACGGTATGAAGTAGCTAAGTCAAATAATGTAAAGTCTTTGTCTCGGAGATAGGCATCTACATCCGCAAATAATGGTTGTTTAGCATATAAATGAGAAAACTCAACTTCAATTTGAACAGCCAGAATACTGCGTTTTAATATCTCAGAAGCTCCTTCTAAAACTTGCAGATCCGCACCCTGAACATCAACCTGGAAAAAATCAATTTCATTTATGCCTTTCGCTTGACAAAACATATCTAAAGTTGTTGTTTCAATTTCAACAGTAAAGTCTAAATTTACTAACTCTGGAAGACCACCAAACCGAGCCAAGTAAGGTTCATTCGGTGGATATAACGAACTACACATAGGATGTTTTGTTACATACAATGTTGACTCTCCTACAGAATTTGCCAATGCTAAGGGAATGTGTTTTTCTGTCCAATTGATTTGTCTAGCTTCGAGTTCAGCATTGGCTTCATCACAAGCATCTGCATCTGCATCAAATCCGTATATAGTAAGGCGAGGTGCAAAGATATCCCAGCCAAGGCTGGTATAGTCATCGTGGCTTCCTAATTTACGAGAGCCAACATTACATATAGTTATGTGGATCTGATCCAAGTGGCCACTTTTCTTTAAGCTGGAAAGAAAAACTGACATTTTATAGTCCTCCCTTTTGAGCGTTTAATAATTAATTGATAACTGAGGTTTTATAATTCCTGGGTGTGCAAAGCAATGATATTCAATCTACCTTGCAAATCTTCAGCAGAATTAACCGGAATAAGCTGCTGTAAATAGGGCTGATATCGAAACAGTTTATAGCCTCTAGATGTCAGAAAATCAGCAACAGCTAAATTACTGCCTTTACTACCTGCAATATTTTCGTAAAGAATAGCCGGGGCAAATTCATTTAAAATTCGGCTACTGCCCTGTAAAACTTGCATCTCATGCCCTTCAGCATCTATTTTTAAGAAATTAACCTGATTAACATTTTCTCGCTCAACTAGACTGTCAAGACAAAAGCAGTTAACTTCTTCAAAAGCACCAGGCTGGGTTGATCCTTCTGCATCACTAGCAACTAATTCATTAAGTTCACTAGCTGCTTGTAAGGAAAGTCGGGCTGTGCCATTGCGATCGCTTGCTGCTCCTGCACATACTTTAACCCAGTTTAGCTCATTAATTCTACAGGTTTCTTGCAAACAACGAACGCAACCTGAAAAAGGTTCAACGGCTAGTACGCAGCCTTCAGAACCCACTTTTACAGCAGCACTAAAAGTGTAAACGCCTACATTGGCACCCACATCGATAACCGTCATACCTGGTTTTATCCAGTTTCGCCAAAACTCCATTTCTTTCTCAAACCAGTCGCCTTCAGCAAGTAGGACACTTGTTACAATACTACGGAAATTTGGTTCAACTGCTAGTATTAAGTTATTTTCAAAAGGCACATAAGTTAATAAGCTATCTGCTTCTAATATAGTCCATTGCCAGTCTAGAGAGCCAGGATTTTCACTGATGCGATCGCGTCCAATACCCAGCCAAAAACTTGCAATCTCTATCTCTCCCATATTTCGATAAGCTAAATATAGAGCTTGCATAATATTTGCTGAATTTGGTGCTATTTGTCTAGCCCGCTGCAAATATAAAATTCCTTCCCATTGATTGTTCATCAAGCTAGATATTCCCAGCTTTAAATTAACGAAAATGGAATTGGGCGACATTTGAGCCGCTAAATGTAGAAATCGAAGTCCTGTGACGTTGTAAAAAACGAGACTTGAACGACACATAACTTCACTTAACAATATAAGTGATTGCTTGTAGCCATCCTCAGTTTGCAGAATTTGAGCAATTTTGCCATATTGACTATCTATTAAGATTGTTGAAGTAGGAGGTAGATATACTATACCTAGTGCAATTACTTTATCATTGATATAAGCAGGATGAAGGTTAGTGATAAAGGTAGAAAATGCTATTCGCATCGCTTGGTCAATCTCTCCAATTGTGGCGAGAACTAGAGCAAGATGAGCAGCACAAAGTGGATTACCCAACTCCACTCCGGTATTTAATGCCTGTAGCGCCATTTCAACATAAAGCGCCCGAAAAGATGAATCCTCGGACTGTTCTGCCTCAATCAGTGCTACTACTGCAAAGTTGTTCAAATCAAGGGCAGATGTAGGGTCATCCCAAGAAGTAGCTTCAAGAATCGTGCTTACACGCGACAAAGCATCTGAATCAAGAGCAACCCCAGTCTTTTCAAGATATTTCCAATAGGAATCAGCAGAAGCAAAATTAGTTTCCATAATCCAGAAAGTAAATTATAATGGGATAAAAAACACACTTTTATAACTTTTATCAAATCTTACTATATTTCCAAGGATGTTTACAAGCGCTTACTCACCGCGAATTTTTTACAAAAGTATAGGTTTAGCTACAAATGATATAGACCCAAAGATTGAAATAACAGTTACACTGTTTGCTGTTTTTAAGCAGAGGACGATGTAAATGCTTTATAAATCTCGGCAAAATTTAAGTCAATGGATAGGTGCGTCCGTAGTCACTATTGTGTGCAGTTTAGCAATTGGATTACTTCAAGTACCTCAATTGAAACAGATATCTACGAAAGCAAAAACTGCTTCACTAGAAGAATTGAATAAAGAATTACAGGCAGAAAAATTACGCCTCAATCTGCTTCACAAAACTCCCTCTTTTGGTTTTAATAATCTTTTTGCGAACTGGGCATTTTTGGGATTCTTGACGTATTTGGGTGATGATTCAGCACGCGAACAGACGGGGTATAGCCTCAGTCCAGAATACTTTGAAATAATTGTGGATCGAGATCCGCGCTTTTTTAAAATGTATCTGTTTCTTTCTAATACTATTTCTATGTACGCAGGAATGCCAGAAGAGTCTGTTGCTCTGATGGAGAAAGGATTAAAGTCACTTTCTCCTAAAGCCCCACCAAGGTCTTATTATGTCTGGCGTTATAAAGGCACTGATGAATTATTGTTTTTAGGGGATGCCCAAGCTGCTAGGAAATCATTTGAAAAGGCAGCGGAGTGGGCGAGTGTTTATGCTGATACAGACAGCCAGAATGTAGCAGCTATTTCTCGCCAAACTGCCCAATTTTTAGCCCGCAATCCTAACAGCAAGTATGCTCAAGTAGGTGCTTGGTCAATGGTTTTACAGAATGCGGTTGACGATCGCACACGCAAGATTGCTATCAGTCGCATTGAGGGGCTGGGTGGCAAGGTTGTGGTTACGCCGGAAGGAGAGGTGCGGGTTCAGCTACCGGAAAAAGATTAAAGGGATACTGGGCTTTAAAAATAAAACTGCCCTACAGCAAAACCACTGTAGAGCAAGAGGACAGTTAAACGCTTTCTTTAGTTTCCAGAAATTTCGCACCCAGTGACTTATCCTTTGTGACGGTATTTACAGTGTCCATTGTCAGATGAATGGAGGCGGCGTGTTTGTTTGCTAAATCAGCTGGTTTAACAATACGCCTAGACTAAACCCGGTCATCGATACAATGGCGATAACCCAAAACGATTGTATTCCACTGAAACCAGCAGTCTGAAGATCTAGTCTGGTTAATGCTCCTGCTGAGAGTAGAACAAGAATATGAGCAAAAAAACTAAACCATGTCATGATGAAAACTCCGGCTAAAGCACTTGCAATCACGCAGAGGAAAGCTCTGGTGTCAGAGTTCATCCACTGGGAGAAAAAGGATCTCAGAAGTGTTAGCGGAGCGGTTAAAAGCAAAGCAATGAGTATGACTAAAGCTGTTTCAATCAGCCAAAAATTCCAAGAGAAATTAGAGGAAAACAACCAGCCGAATACGCTATATGTAACCAGAAGCAGTGCCAGAGTTGCCCAAGGCAATTTCTTCAGGAAAGACATTCATTAGTGGCGCTTATTTTAGCGACGGATTTGTTTAACACGACATTACACTGAAATGGTAAACTTTCGGCATTTTTTTGAGAATTTTTATAGGCTGGCGAGGAACCCTTGTGAGTTATTTTCTTCTGTGATTAGGATCACAGGAAAGGATGATCGATATCGTCTTCAACAAGTTCCTGAATGGGCATACTAAGAGACGACTGAACTCTAGCCGAGTCATCAATAGGGAACACACGACCAGCCGACAGGTTCTGTAGAGGGACTGTCGGTTTTTTGTTTGTAATTATTAGCAATCTGGATTAGCAATCGAGGCGATAGGGAATTCTGGGAATGGGCAACTTTTTATCGCCTATCAGCAGAATTACTTATCGCCTCCCTACTACGCTTATCGCCTACTTGGGCTAAGGGCTAAAAACGCTAGAATTAAGACATGGCTTGAATGATGTAATCAAAGTAGGGAGCGGCAGCGATCGCATCTTCCTCTCCCAATAAGTCAAGAGATGCTTTTTTCAAGCAACGGATTGACTCAACCATGCCTGGAACAGGTACGCCGAGGGAGTTATACATTTCCCGCACACCAATCAAACCAATTTTTTCAATCGGTTCTTTGTCACCCGCAAGAACTCCGTAGGTGATTAGACGCAAGTACCAGCCATAATCGCGCAGGCATAGCGCCCGTTGGCGCTCCCCGTAGGCATTACCGCCAGGGGCGATAAAGTCGGGGCGTTTCTGCCAGAGTTGCTTGCTGGCTTGTTGAACAATTTTTTTCTCATTTTCGGCTAGCGTGGCAGCAATCCGCGTCCGCTGTAGCCCTGTTTCCAAAAATTCTTTGATGCTCTTGAGTTCGCCGCTGCTGGGATAACGCAGTTCGTCGTCGGCTTTAAGAATAACTTGGCTTATTACACTCATGGTATTGGGATATATCGGGATATCATTCGTTAGTTTAACGACTTGGTGGGACACAAATAAAGGGAAGGAAATACTATGTCACTAACAAAAGTGCTGGATACTGGTGCCAACGGGGCTAACGAAGCTCAGTGGAAACAAGGTGAATTGGTAGAAGCGGTCATTAGCGATCTCAGCGATAGCGGTGAAGGAGTAGGACGAATCGGGGACAGAGTGGTATTTGTAGCAGATACTGTTCCCGGCGATCGCGTCCTAGTTCGATTAGTACGAGTCAAACCCCAATACGCTCATGGTAAGCTGCACGAGATACTAGAAGCGTCCGCTTCCCGCATCCGTCCTGGCTGTATCGTTGCAGATAAGTGCGGCGGTTGTCAGTGGCAACATATTAACTATGAGTCTCAGCTTGAAGCCAAGCGCAATCAAGTAATTCAAGCCCTACAACGCATCGGCGGATTCAACCAGCCACCAGTCGATCCCCTCCTGGCAGCTGAATCTCCTTTGGGTTATCGCAACAAAGCCACCTATCCCCTCAAAAGGTCATCCACAGGTCAAGTACAAACAGGATACTACCAAAAAGGCAGCCACCACCTGATTAACCTGAATCAGTGTCCAGTGCAAGATCCCCGCTTAAATCCCCTGCTTGCTGAAGTCAAGCAAGACATCCAAAAACGGGGTTGGGGAATTTACGACGAAAAACTGCACCGGGGGAAAGTGCGTCACCTATCCCTGCGGATTGGGCGACGCACTGGCGAAATATTGCTAACTTTGGTAGTAAAAGACTGGAACTTGGTGGATATTGAGGCTCAAGCGCAAGAATGGCTAACTCGCTATCCGCAGTTAGTGGGTGTCTCGCTGAATCTCAACCCAGACCGCACAAATGCAATTTTTGGGACAGAAACTCGTTCTATTGCTGGTCAGTCTTACTTGTGCGAGGAATTCGCTGGCTTACAGTTCCAGGTGCGCCCGGATACATTTTTCCAGGTGTATACAGAGCAAGCTGAAGGATTGTTGCAGGTCATTATAGACCAGTTGAATCTGCAAGGCAACGAGGTGCTTGTTGATGCCTACTGCGGCATTGGCACCTTAACTCTGCCCTTGGCGCAGCGGGTGCGGCAAGCAATTGGCTTAGAGGTGCAGCCAGAAGCAGTTGAACAAGCAACTCTAAATGCTCAGTTAAATAATATTACCAATGCGACGTTTCAGGCGGGAGCGGTGGAGACATTACTACCGCAGCTAGATGTCACGCCGGATATTGTGCTAATTGATCCCCCGCGCCAGGGATGCGATCGCGCTGTACTCGAAACCCTCCTCAAAACCAAGCCCCGCCAGATTGTCTACGTCAGTTGTAAACCTGCTACCCTAGCCCGCGACCTGAAATTATTGTCTCAAGGAGATAGCAACTATCAATTAACCCGCGTACAACCCGCTGACTTCTTCCCGCAAACGTCTCACGTCGAGTGCGCCGCCTTCTTGGTACTAAGCGATCCCACCTAACCAAGCTTTTTGTTCACCTTAAAGGTAGCTTTTTTCGCAGATTTTGTTACAATAAAGGAGGTGGTTTTCCCTACTACTTATGGGCTAGAAACCACACCTCTAGAGGTCACAAGGCAAGCGAATTAGTCGCTTTTTGTTGGCAAGTTTGCCAAAACCAGCAGCTAACTAACAAAAATGCAATTAATCTCATCTTAATAAAAATGAGATTACCGCGCTTTGCATACGAAATACAACGCTTGTGGCGATAGGTTTATAAAGCCTGGACATCATCTCGAAGATACCTATGATGCTGTTTTTTCCCTTACGGAAAGATGAGTCCAAAACCACAAGTCTCAAAACTTACAAGTCTCAAAGGTGTATAGCGCTAACGCGCATACCCATCATGATCGGACTGTTAATTCTATTGAATGAAAGTCTAGAGGTTTTTTTGAGTGATTGCTATCTCACAGCGTCCGATGGGACGAACTTCGGGCATGATTAGCTTCGCTTCTACCCTCTATCTTTGTCCCGTTCTGGATCTGCTGCTAGCAGAGATTCCCGAAAGGTGGCAAGCGGAAATTAGACTAGGGCTGCAAGAAGCGCTAGTCAATGCAGCGAAACACGGCAATAAACTAGATCCTAGTAAAACGGTTTCGGTACGCTTTTCGGTGGTAGAAGGTCAGTATTGGTGGGTAATCTCAGACGAAGGAGTGGGCTTTTCTCCTCCCTGCGACTGCCGTTGCGATCCCGAAGAATTCCTCCCTCACGACGAGTCTGAAAGCGGTAGAGGGATGTGTATCCTCCACCAAATCTTCGATCAAGTTCACTGGAACCATCAGGGAACGGAACTGAGACTCTGCAAGCAAGTTAAAAATCGCTTCCGCAACCCCCTAATTCGGTAAAAAAGGCAAAAGTAAAAAACAAAAAAATAAGTTTAATGACTAATTTAACTTTTTTGTTTAACTTTTCTTTTTTATCTTTACTTTTGCCTTCCTTTAGCGACCATGTGTTGGACAAGGCGGTGCTGAGATAGATTTGTCTAGCCATCCGGAAGCCTGCTGGAAACGAACCAAGGCTTCTTCTGGCTGATCTTTCAGGAGAAATACCAGTGCGGCGGCGGCTTGTTCGCCAGCGCGAACTTTGCGGTTAGACTTGAGACGATGCCAATCATTGGGAGTAATGGCAAGACGTTCTGCTAGGGCTTGAGCTAGTTCTAAGGTAGTAAATTCGTTCAAAATGGCGGTTTTAGAAAGCTGGCTGGGCTGAGACATACTGTAAAGTTGGTAATTGGTAATTGGGAAAAGTTAGGAGCCTGGAGTCAAGAGTTGTTAATTTAAAACTCATAACTCAAAACGCGATATATCGCGTCTCCACAAAACCCTTGAAGGTATCGTATTTATCCCTACTGTAGTGTATGCCGCCCGAAGCGCCCCTGCCATCGTCCAGCGATGAAGTAGATTTAAGCCAAGAAATCGCAGCAGTTGAGCAAAATCTTGCCCTCCTCAAAGAACGTTATGCTCAAGTGCAGCAAGACACGCAGCGTCAGGGTGAACTTCAGCAGCGTTTAAACTCTGTGCAGAAAGAATTACGTCGCAACCCATCCCAAGAAGTGCAAGCCGAGTTACAGCGCCTCAAACAAGAACTCGAAACCATAGAATTTAACCTAGAAAGCCGTCTATTTTCTTGGGACGCTTTTAAAGAACCTTTTTGGCAAGCTGTCCGCTTTGCAGGACTGGGCATTGTTGTAGGCTGGATACTAAAGTCCTGTGCTGGATAGATTGGTTTTGGGCGAGGTAGAAATATGGTGAAGCGGATTGTAGATATTTTACGAAATGGTCAACCTGAAGAATCTGTCACAGTTCAGGGCTGGGTACGCACGAAACGGGAATCGAAGGAATTTGCCTTTCTGGAAGTCAATGATGGCTCATCAATGGCTAACCTGCAAGTTGTACTCAATCAGGATCTGCCAAACTACGCCGAGGTAATTAAGCAGCTAAATACGGGTGCATCCGTAGAAATTGCTGGGGTGCTAGTACCTTCTCTGGGGAAAGGACAGCGGATTGAGTTAAAGTCCCAAACGGTGAAAGTCTACGGGGAGGCTGATCCCGAAAGTTATCCCCTGCAAAAGAAACGCCACTCGTTTGAGTTTTTGCGGACAATTGGACACTTGCGATCGCGTACTAATTCTTTTGGCGCAGTTTTCCGCGTCCGCAACGCCTGCTCTTACGCCATCCACCAATTTTTTCAAGAGCGGGGATTCCTCTGGATTCACACTCCCATCATCAGCGCTAGCGACTGTGAAGGCGCGGGAGAGATGTTTACCGTTACCAGCCTCAACCTGAAGAATGTCCCCCGCACAGAGGCTCAAGAGGTCGATTACAGCCAAGATTTCTTCGGTCGTCCCGCTTACCTCACCGTCAGCGGACAACTGGAAGCCGAAGTTATGGCGATGGCTTTTAGCAATGTATACACTTTTGGCCCCACTTTCCGGGCAGAAAACTCTAACACTTCTCGCCACTTGGCAGAATTTTGGATGGTGGAGCCTGAGATGGCTTTTTGCGACTTGGAAGGCGATATGGATTTAGCCGAAGCCTTCCTGAAGCACATTTTCAAGTATGTGATGGAAACTTGCCCAGAAGACATGGAGTTTTTCAATCAGCGAATTGATAACTCCGTTCTCGCCACCGCTGAAAATATTATCAATAACCAGTTTGAGCGCCTGACTTATACGGATGCGATCGCGCTCCTTGAAAAAACTGATAAAACCTTTGAGTATCCCGTCAAATGGGGCTTGGATTTGCAGTCAGAACACGAACGTTATCTAGCAGAAGAAGTATTCAAGAAACCCGTCATCCTCACAGATTATCCAACAGAAATAAAAGCCTTTTATATGCGCCTGAACGACGACGAAAAAACCGTCCGGGCGATGGATATCCTCGCTCCAAAAATAGGCGAAATTATTGGAGGTTCGCAGCGAGAAGAACGTTTGGAAGTTTTACAGCGCCGGATAGAAGCTCAAGGTTTAAATCCGGCTGATTATTGGTGGTATCTCGACTTACGCCGATACGGAACTGTACCTCATGCTGGCTTTGGTTTAGGCTTTGAAAGATTGGTGCAATTTATGACCGGAATGGGCAATATCCGAGATGTAATTCCCTTCCCGCGTGCGCCTTTGACTGTGGATTTTTAAGCAATGGTCGCAATAATTCCTATTGCCGAAAACATCACTACTCTGGCTCAGGTAGAGGATAAATATAACCTCACGCAAGCCGACAGCGATGAATTTTTCTCTGAATGGTTTGAAGGTTTGCCTGAAATTACCGACCAAGAAAAAGAAACCTTGGATAGGGTGAAAACAAGATACCACTACCACAGGAAAGGAGGGCCTTTAGCGGAAGGAACCGTTAATTTAATGGTGTTGTCTCCGCTACTGGAACTCGCTGGTTTCTACGATTATCCCTTTAAAATTAGTGCGGAACCAACTGTACAAATCTCCTTTGAAGACAAAGAGGAAATCTATCGGGGACGCATTGATGTTTTAGTGCTGCAAGAGCAATTGTGGGTTTTGGTATTTGAGTCGAAGCGTACAACATTCAACATGGATATTGCCATCCCGCAAGCTTTGACTTACATGATGGGTCATCCTATCCAGAATAAACCTACTTATGGCATGGTGACAAATGGTAGCTATTTCATGTTCCTTAAGCTGGTAAGAGGTGACTCGCCGCAGTATGCTTTGTCAGATGATTTCTCGCTCTACCGTCGTCGCAATGAATTATACGATGTAGTGCGGGTTTTAAGGCGAATTGGGAGAGCGATCGCGCATTCCTGATTCGCTTGGTTTTAGGCTCAAGATTAACGACTGGCGGACGTTTGTGAACCTCAGTCGAACGATGAACTGTGGTTTAAAGCAAAATGTTTTAAATCGTGGATATAGCAATTTGTTTATGGCTGCTGAACGCCCATAAACCCGATAGATTTATCGAAACCGGGTTTAAAGATAGCATTTTTACAACTGTAAATTAACTGGATCGCGTTGTCGCCGATAGTGTAAAAAAACTTCCTGTTCAATTGTATGAACTGACAATAATTCCAGACGAGGTGCCAAATCTGGCAAAAATCCCGAACCTTCCACAGGTGTAGGCGCTGTTGCACCCCCCAGAATTACCGGACACACAGTTAGCCACAATTCATCGATCAAATCAACTGCAAACAGCGATGCTACAAGTTCCCCGCCCCCCAAAACAGCCAAACTTTGCAAACCCAACTCCGAAAATTGGGCAAAAGCAGCAATCCAGTTGAATCCTTCTCTTGTCCCGTCAACCACCAACACCCGCTCAAATTCTGCGCGTCCTTCCCAGCGTCTAGCACCAGCATATGTAGTAAGCAACCAGCGGGGTACAGGTTGACGAAAAAAGCGCCATTCGGGATCTAAATCCCCTAAAGAGGAGCAAACAATTTGCACAGGCTGCGGCGATTTGCCACACTGTAGTCGTAAGGTGAGCAGTTCTGGATTAGAAACGCTCAATGTTGTCCCATAAGCGCGGAGAGTACCTGCACCAAACAAAACGCCATCAGCTTGAGAAACTTGTTTTTCCAAGTGAATGCGATCGCTACCAGAAGAAAACCTTGCGCGATCGCGTCGCACATCCGCAATCTTGCCATCAGCACTCATAGCTAAAATAACCGTCGTCGAAGGACGTTTCCCGGCAAGATTTGCAGTCATGGCTGCTGAAGGCGATAAAATAATTAATTTTACATTAATTATTTTTTATACTGAGGTATTTGGTGTAGAAATTCCGCAAAGTCAACCTTCCCAGGCTATACGAGAATCAAAGAACCGTTCTAGGATGTAATGGATCTGTCAGAAAGTATCGCTTGCCCGACACGATTAACCAAGAAAAAAAGTAGGCTAATCAATACCCCATTCTGGCAAGGTGAGTTATTTATAGTTGTTACAGCTTGGGTTTTACACCTCAAATTAGAGACTTCCTATGGCTAAGCCGGGTCAATCCTCCTTCCGTCGCATCCTGCTGTCACGCATTTTGCTTTTGAGCGTCCCGGTGCTACTGATGGGGGTGTATGTAACCTACAGAAAAGCACGATCTAGCATACTGGAAACAGCTCGCCAAAATCTTACCGAAAGCGCGGTTAAGAAAGGAGAGAGCATTAGCGAGTCAATCAAAACGCTCTCTACCAACCTGGTGAGTGCAAGTGAATCAGTGGTGCTGCAATCGGGATCGCCATACCAAAAGCAAGAATTTTTAGACCAACTCGCCAAACAATTGCCTACGCAAGTCCAGTGCCTTCAGCTCGTCAGCATCGACACCCAAAATCTTGCCGCTAGCACTTGCGGGGAACAGGCAATTAGTGGGTTTTCAGCTTCTGAGTGGTCACAGCAAGAAACGGCATTACTCTTAGACCCCTCTCAAGTGCAGGTGAAAGCGCTACTTCCGGGAACCTCACCGTTAGATTCTACTGCCAAGCCGAGTAAAAACGCCTCAAAAAGCCAACTCAGGTTGGTTTTAAGTGCGCCTGTTTATGACAGCGCAGGTTCCCTCCGTTATGCCCTGAGCGTCCAGTCAGCCTTGCTTAAACAAGAGCGTGGCAAGCCGGGATCTTTGGTGGGCTATCCGGTCGTGATTGCCCAGGATGGAACGATTTTGGCGCATCCAATCGCCCAGCGAGTGGGGCGAAATATTGAGCAGGAGGCAGATGGCGAAAGACTCAAAACGGTGATGAAGAATGCGATCGCAGATCAACCGCCGAACTTTCTCCACCTGTTCTCTTTTGAAAAAAATGGTGTAGAATTACTAGCTGGCTACTCCGCAATTTCCAGTCCCATTACCACCCAGCCAGATCACAAGTGGATTATCTTAGCCGTCACTCGCCTAGACAGCGCTCTTTCTGGTCTGACGGAAATTCAACAAGTTCTGGTGGTTCTGACATTTGGCTTAATCGCCGCTAGCCTGTTGGCAACCCTGTATATATCTCGCGAACTGGCGCTACCTCTGGAGCAATTGCGAGATTACGCCGGAACTGAGGGACACCTACACTCAATAGACCGAGTTCCCCACAACTTCAAAATTCGAGAGTTCAATCAATTATCTGAAGCCCTCGATAGTATGGTAGAGCGGCTCAAAGCTTGGGCAGAAGAACTCGAAACCGCATGGAAAGAAGCACAAGCAGCTAACCAACTGAAAAATGAATTTCTGGCGAATACTTCCCATGAATTAAGAACCCCTCTAAATGCCATCATTGGCTGCATCCGACTGGTACGGGATGACTGCTGCGATGATCGAGAAGAGGAAATGGATTTTTTACAGCGAGCCGATGATGCAGCGATTCACCTGCTGGGAATTATAAATGATGTTTTGGACATTGCCAAAATTGAAGCAGGCAAGCTTTCCGTAGTCTTAGAGCCACTTGATTTGCGAAAGTTGCTCAAGGATGTGATAGATTTACAGGCTGTTCAAATTCATCAGAAAGGTTTGCAGTTCATTACGCCAGACCTGCAAGAGCCGATTACTGTCCATGCTGATCCCGCAAAGCTCAAGCAGGTGCTGCTGAATGTCGTTGGCAACGCCACGAAGTTCACCGACCAAGGCAGCATCACCATTACCATCCGCATAGAGAAGCATAATGGCAAACAGGCTGCCCACAGCCTCTCCTCCCCTAGCCCTTCCTTAGTAGGAGGGCAAGAGGCAAGACCTGAAGAATCCGTTTCTAGCCTTTCTCGCAGCCTCTCGCCAACAGCCTTCAGTTCTGCAAAAGAACGCCTTTCACCGCCTTTGCTTGTTGTTGTGACGGTTCAGGATACCGGGATAGGTATTGAACCGACTCAACAGCATAAACTCTTTCGCCCCTTTGTGATGATTGATGGTACAACCACGCGCAAGTTTGGCGGCACAGGCCTTGGCCTTGCTATTTCCCGAAACTTAATGGAATTAATGGGAGGTAGCATTACTTTGTCGAGTGCTGGGATAGGGTTTGGCACGGCAGTTGAGATTACTTTGCCTATATTAGATCCTTCAGCTTTGCCAATTGAATCTACCAATGGAGCTAAAAATTAAAAAGGAAAAATTGAAGAATCCCTAATTTTTAATTGCCTGGGGAACTGTAACTATTCGTCCTCCCTGTTGCAAGGATTCGCTCAAACAACTGAGAATCTGTACTAGCTGGACACCAACCCAACCGGAAGAAATCTCAGAAGGTTGGTTTTGGCGGATAGATAAAAGAAAGCGATCGCAAACTCTCCCTAATGGTTCGCCCGGTTCCAGGCTGACCACTTCAAGGCTTTGATTAACTGGCGTGTAAGGACTACTATCGGTTTTTTCAAACCGTCCATGCTGAATAGTTAGGGGTGTCTGTGTCTGTAACTCATCAAAAATCAAAGTCCCCTCACTTCCCGCTACACACAAACGTCGCTGTTTATCAGGATTGAGCCAGCACAGATGAATAAATGCTTGAAAGCCACTGGGGTAGGTAAGCGTTACCCAAACTAAATCTGCCAAACCGCTTGTATTTTGATCCCCCTTTTTTAGCGGGGATTGAGGGGTATTGAATTGTGGATTTGGGATTTGGGATTCCGCTTGCTGTAGCCAGACAGTACCAGTGGCTTGCACTTGAGTTGGTGTTTCCGAAAGCCAGTTGTTAAAAATAGCGATGTCGTGAATGGCTAAGTCCCATAAAGCATCAACATCAAAGCGCACTGGCCCTAAATGAGTACGGGCGGCGTAACCATAACGCAAATCTCCCAAAATGCCAGACAGAACTACAGCTTTGCCGCGCTCAACAGCCGGGTGAAACAAATAGGTGTGGTCTACAAAAAGTTGCCGCTGCTGTTGTTGAGCTAACTCGCACAGTTGCAAAGATTCAGAGGGGTCGAGAGTAAGAGGTTTTTCTGCCAGGACGTGATAGCCAAGACGTAGAGCATCAGCGATCAGATTGTAGTGCGAAGAAGCTGGGGTAGCGATCGCTACTGCCTGAACTTCTGGCATCAAGCGCACTTGTGACCACTCAGTTGCCAGAACAACATCAGAGTTTAACTCAAACCGCTTTTTTACTGCCTCCAAGCGATCGCGGCTATGGTCTACCACCGCCACCAGGCGAGCTTGGGGATGCTCCAGAAAATTTCGCACCAAGTGTACTCCCCATCGCCCAGCGCCCAACACAGCAACCCCAATCCTCTCTAAGCTGTCAGCCATTAATTTAAACTTTGAACAATCAGTTTAAACTCCAGAATAACTTCTGACCGAACTGGGGACTAGGGGATTGGGGGCTGGGGATTGGGGACTGGGGACTAGGGGCTGGGGACTAGGGGCTAGGGGCTGGGGACTAGGGGCTAGGGGCTGGGGACTAGGGGCTGGGGACTAGGGGCTAGGGGCTAGGGGCTGGGGACTAGGGACTAGGTAAGACTTTTTCCCAATCCCCAATCCCCAATTCCCAATCCCCAATCCCTCATTCTTCATCCCCTATGCTTAAAAAAGCCTCCTTAGCCGCAGCTTGTTCGGCAGCTTTTTTAGAGTGTCCTTTGCCTTGACCTAATAGCCGCCCCTGAAACCAAACCTCAGCTGAGAACCGCTCTGGATCGCCATGAAACCGTCTGGTTTCCTTGACGCGATACTCGGGAAGTGTTTGGTAATGGGCTTGCGTCCATTCTTGCAGGGCATCTTTATAATTTTGGTAGGCTGGGTCAGTGCGGATTTCTGATGACAGATATTTAAAGTGAGGGTCAAGCCAGGGGCGCACCAGTTCCAATGTATGGGTACTTAGGTAGAGTGCGCCCAGCACAGCTTCAAAAGCGTCTGCCATCCGTGATGTCAAACCTGCTTTATCGCCAGCAGCACTTTCAGAAACCAGTAGGTAGCGATCCAGCCCATAACTATCAGCAATTCGGGCGAGAGTGCGATCGCTCACCAATACCTTCCGAATTGCCGAAAACTCACCCACCGAACAATTCGGATAAATTTCCCATAACAACTCAGAAGCCGCCATCCGCACTACTGCATCCCCCAAAAACTCCAGTTGCTCATAATTTCCCGATGGTGAGACTGTTGGGTGCGTCAGCGCCAAATCAAGAAGCGGCCATTGCACTGGTGCCTGTTCTGGGAGTCCCAATTTTTGAATTAATTTCTCCAGTTGCTTCTGACGGCGAGGATCTTTGAAAGTCATAAACCGATATAGGGGCGAAGCATTGCCACTGATAATTGCCTGAGATTAATTACAATTTTTGCTCACAAATGCTTTGCCCCAAAATCCCAAATCAAAAATAGAGGGAGAGAGTCGGACATAAGCCGGGTTCTGTTCTACCTAGCAGCTGTGCCGCCAAGAGGGCGGTTATCTATCTGGGACACCTGTTACCAGATGCCTCAAGCGGTTAAATTAGCGGAACCGGGAAAAGACCAACCGTGGTTCCTACCTTGCTCCCAACCGGGGTTTACCGAGCCAGCGACTCTCGACGCTGCTGGTGCGCTCTTACCGCACCTTTGCACCCTTACCAAGCAATTTTGAATCTAAAATCTAAAATCCAAAATCGGTTGGCGGTATCTTTCTGTGGCACTATCCTCACGGTCGCCCGCACTGGGCGTTACCCAGCAAGTTTGGTCTTTCGGGAGTCCGGACTTTCCTCAGACTCGGTATGAACGAGTCCGCAACCACCTGCGCCTACTCTCTCCCAATATCCAGTTTGGCATAATCTCAAGCGCTATTCTATTACCGGAATTATCACTTTGCTTCCCGACATTTTTCAGCATAAATACTCAATTTTAGTAAAACTTAAAGAACAACAGCGGAAATTAGATTATCCTGATAAAAGAACTTTTAATGTAACTTTACAATTTGGCTGATAAAGAAAATATGAGATGCATCATTAACCGCCGCGCTCAGTTTTCAGCAAGTCATCGGTACTGGTTGCCAGAACTGAGTGAAGCAGAGAATATTGAGCGCTTTGGTCGCTGCACTCAGTCGCCTGGACACGGACACAATTATGTTCTGTTTGTCTCCTTGGCGGGCGAACTGGATCAGTATGGCATGGTGCAGAACTTGTCACAGGTAAAACGGGTTATCAAGCAGGAAGTCACCAGCCAGTTAGACTTCTCTTATCTAAACGATGCCTGGTCGGAATTTCAACAAACTTTACCCACAACAGAAAATCTAGCGCGAACCATTTGGCAGCGACTCGCTCCTCACTTACCGCTGGTAAATATTCAACTATTTGAACATCCTGAACTCTGGGCTGACTATCAAGGAAACGGTATGGAAGCTTATCTGACAATTGGTACCCACTTTAGCGCTGCTCATCGGCTAGCGCTTCCCGATCTCAGTTATGAAGAAAACTGCGAGATTTATGGCAAATGCGCTCGTCCCAATGGTCACGGTCACAATTATCATCTGGAAGTGACGGTCAAAGGCGAAATTGACCCCCGCACTGGGATGCTTGTTGATTTAGGGGCTTTGCAAAAGGTAGTAGATGACTATGTGGTGGAGCCGTTCGATCATACGTTCCTGAACAAAGACATTGCCTATTTTGCCTTAGTTGTTCCCACGGCAGAAAACATCGCCGTGCATATTCGTAATCTTCTGTCTTCTCCAATTCGGGAACTAGGAGCTGAGCTGCATAAGATAAAACTGGTTGAAAGCCCGAATAATTCTTGTGAAGTTTACTGCACTGACACCGTTGTAGATGCAGCTGAGATGCAAAATAGCGATCGCGTTCTGACTCAGGTTTCCGCTTGAGGGTTCACCCGTTGCGATCTCAATGAAAGCAGAATTAGGGAGGCTAAAGCCTCCCTTTGTTCTTCACACAAGCTTTTTGCTGCCTTTATCAAACTTTTTCCCAGAATTTGAGCAACTCATGGTAAATTAACTTGCCAATTTGGGAACTATAGAAACAGACAACAATAGCCTCATGCCGTTTCGCGGTGCTAGCGAATCAAGGTCTTGAGAGAAAAATATGGATTGCCCGGTTAAATACCACAACTACGAACCAGAACGCATCATACCTCAGGAGGGGCGGGAAACCCTTGTGTCTACGAGTAATAACACCGCTAGTAGCGAGGTGCCGACAACGAAAAACCATTTACCAAAAGCGCAAGCCGACCAACTGATCGAGCAAGGGGTGCAGCAGCACCAGTACGGTCAATTGGAGCAAGCGGTGCAGTCTTTTCAAGAGGCTCACGCAGCCTACTGCGAACTCAAAGACCGACGGGGAGCGGGAAGAACCCTGGGCAATCTCGGACTCGTGTATTATGCTTTGGGAGACTTTGCCAAAGCAATTGAGTATTCTCTGCAAAGTTTAGCGATCGCCAAAGTCATCCAAGACCGACGTTTAGAAAGTCAGGCGCTAGGAAATATCGGCAATGCCTACCGTCACCTGGGCAACCACGCCAAAGCCATTGAGCATCAGCAACAGAGTCTAATGGTGGTGCGAGAACTCAAAGACTCCGCAGGAGAAGTAGCGGCGCTGAACAATCTCGGACTAGCTTACAAGGCTCTAGGAGATTACATTAACGCCATTGACTACCAGAATCAGGCTTTGACAGTAGCGCGGAATATCCGAGACGATCAGGCAGAGGGGCAGATCCTGAGAAATCTGGCGAATGCTTGCTATGCCGTAGGGGATTACACCAAGGCAATTGATTACTATCAGCAGCGGTTGGTACTGGTGCAGCAGAGTGGCGATCGCCGGGTCGAGGCACAAATTCTGAGAAACTTGGGGAATGCTTGCTATGCCATTGGTGACTACCAGGCGGCAATTGAGTATGCTAAACAGCGCCTTGCGATCGCTATTGCTATAAATGACCCCCGCGCCCAAGAGCAGGCACTTTCCCATCTAGGAGTAGCTTACGAGGCATTGGGAGACTACGCTACAGCAATTGAATACTACGAGCAACGCTTGTTCATGGCACGAGTCCTCCAAGACCGCCGGATAGAGGGGCAGGCTCTAGGAAGTCTCAGGGTCGCTTGCTATGCTTTGGGCGACTACGCGAAAGTGATGGAATACGACCACCAAGGTTTAATGAATAGTTAAAAATTAATTAAAGTAACTTATTGATTCCAGGTTAATTCCAGGTATTTTTTTTGGCGTTCTCAAGAAATACCTCTACCGTATACCTCTAGGCTCTTGTTTCTCATTCATCTACCTGAAACTAATAGCCAGCAAAAAAGTTTTTTTATTTTTTTAATTTTTAATTTCCTCTAGTCCCGCTTTTGGGGGATGTATGGCCGCCTCAGTCCGGATTATCACTAAGTTTTAACAGAAAAAATGCTGGAGTCAATGAAGTATTCCAGGGGTGTCTGATAATATGAGCAAAAGTAATTCACCCCGTAATTGTACCCAGCTGTCTTGCATAAACAATAAACAGTGGTACTTAAGACAACCATATGGAGGAAATGGATACCATGCAAACGTCTGAATATTCTGATATCGCCCCAGATGCTGAGAAGACCAAGGTAGAAGTGAAAGTTGACGCACCGGGGGGCTTGGCAGCACTACCCCCAGCCAGCGAATCATCAGAAAAGTGGCGGCAAATTGGAGAACAAATTTCCGGATTCTTCGCAGAACTACCAGAGTACTTGGGTGAGTTTTTCTCCGAGTACCAGCGTCCGCTGACCACG
Organism: Trichocoleus sp. FACHB-90; assembly: GCF_014695505.1. NCBI lineage: Bacteria > Bacillati > Cyanobacteriota > Cyanophyceae > Leptolyngbyales > Trichocoleusaceae > Trichocoleus > Trichocoleus sp. FACHB-90. Next base: position 33,632 of record NZ_JACJOK010000042.1, on the reverse strand, counting down.
TTGGGTCTGATATTAGCTAGCGTCATCACCGTTAAGGTGACGTTGGCGGTGCTGGATGCCATCAATGATATTCCCCTGCTAGCGCCTACTTTTGAACTGGTAGGAATTGGCTACTCAGCTTGGTTTGTTTACCGTTATCTACTGCGGGCCTCTAATCGTCAGGAGCTATCAGAAGAGTTTAAAACTCTCAAAGGGCAAGTTCTCGGTCAAGACACCATGAGCCAGTAAATTTTCTACTCTCAAAAAAGTAGAGACGCGAGGAGCATCGCGTCTCTACAAACCAATGGTAGAGAGCGATCGCATTTGGGTGACGATCGCTTCTCTGTAGCTCATAAATTTAAAGTAGAGCGATCGCCGACTATCGGCACGACCGCCCCTTCCAAATTTGCCCCGCTCAAATCGGCTCCACTCAGGTCGGTTTCAGTTAAGTCGGCTTGAGTTAGATTCGCTTCCATTAAGTCGGTTCTGTTCAGATTAACCCCAATTAGTAGGGCGCTACTTAGGTTGGCTTGACAGAGGATCGCATCGCTAAGGTTAGCATAGCTCAAGTTTGCCCTTCTCAAATCTGCCCCAGTCAGATTCGCCCCCGTCAAGTTGGCTCCGGAGAGTTCAGCTCCAATCGGTTCAGTTTTAACCAGTCTGGCACCAATTAATCTGGCATTATCAAAATTTGTCCCAATCAGATCGGCACCTGTTAAATCAGCACCAGTAAGGTCAGATCGACTCAAGTTAGCTCCGCTGAGATCGGCTTTGCTTAGGTTTACCCCCCGCAGGTTGGCTCCCACCAAGTTAACTCCCTCTAAAATGGCTTCCCTTAAATCGCTCTGACACAGGTTGGCTCCTTCTAGGTTGGCTCCTTTGAGATCCACTTCCCGGAAATCCCGTTCTCCAGCGGCATATCGCTTTAAAATTTCATCTTCATCCATATCTACTGCCTCTAAATTGCTTCCGATTAGCTTGAAATTAAGAATTTGGGATACATTAATCGCCAATTCTTCAATCTAAAATCGCACAACTCGGTAGCTATTCGTGAGTGGCTGCATTAGGCATTATGGCACCGCTCATGTCCGCATCGCGGAGGTTAACCCGATTTAGGTTGGCATCGATCAAAACGGCTTCAGTTAAAATTGCCCCAGTCAGGTTTGACCAGCATAGTTTTGAGCGGTACAGGTTGGCTCCGCTGAGATTAGCTCCCCGCAGGGTTGCCCAAGATATATTTGCTCCTCTAAGATTTGCCTTAGACAAATTGACATTTGTCAGATTGGTTCCGCTCAGATTAGCTCGGCTCAAGTCTGCCGCAGATAGGTTCGCTCCAATGCCAGACGCTCCATTCAAGATAGCGTTGGATAAATTTGCCTTTTCCATGTTGGCTCCAATCAGGATGGCATTCGTCAAGTTAGCACCTTCCATGTTGGCTCCAACTAAGATGGCATTCGTCAAATTGGCTCGACTCAAGGGTGCATACATGAGTTTTGCTCCACTGAGATTGGCATCGCGGAGAATAGTTTCACTTAAAAGAGCGTAATTCAGGTTAGCTCCTCTCAGGTTGGCTCCACTCATATTTGCGGCTCGCAGGCTAGCATCGCTTAAATTCGCCTCACTCAGATTCGCCTCGCTCAGGTTGGCTCCAATCAGGTTAGCCTCGCTCAGGTTAGCACGTAGGATGGCACCAGCCATATTCGCTTCTCGGAGGTTAACACCGATCATTAATGCCCCAATCAGGTTAGCCTCGCGCAGATCCGCCCCTCGTAAGTTGACTTCGCTAAGGTCAATGCCCATCAGGTCTGCCTTCCGCAGGTTTACTTCCCGAAAATCCCTTTGACCTGCGGCGTAGAGCTGTTTCACTTCATCGGCATCCATCTAGACCTCCCTCATAGGTACTGCCGCTATTGATAAAAAAGGCTCTCAAGCTCTTTCCTATAGCGTCTGGTGATTGGCGATCGCGCTCTATACCCACTGCCCAATAGTGGAATGATAGAAAATCAACACCAAAAATCGGTGTCGGAATCGAAAATTTGAAGTTTTCACACGGAACCAAGACACGTTGAGGTAGGAAGTTATACTCATCGTGAAACCTTGAGGGCGTAAAACCTTTTGGGTAAAAAGGTACAGCGGACATTTGTATTAGATCCTTCACTTTGATCGAGACTCAAAAACGGTGGATATCACGTTTGAGTCAGGTCGGCTTACTTAATGGTTAGACAGCCGATGTAGATGCTCTCGTCGGCGGTCATGGGAACTTTCAAGAGCTAGTAGCCGCGAGTTCGGCAGAGCTTACACTATAACCGTAAGCTTTAGGGTGGGAGAAAGTCACTCTTATCTCACCTGGCTAACGAAGCGATTGAGGACATTGGCATCGCCTTAGTCATCCAGATAACCGCTATTGCTAGTGTCAAAATTTGCTACAAAATCCTATTCGTAACTTGACTGCTCTAGTCCGTTAAGTTAAGTCTAATTGTTACAAAATACCTCGGCGCTTATCAGCACTCAAAAGACAGCTATTTCACAGGAAAATTCCTGTAATCTAGTTAATAGAGAGATTTTGGTCTCAAGCGCCAAGAAAATCAAAGCTCTTCGAGTAATGGCTGATAGCCAGTAAAGGATAGAGAATGCCGGACAATTTTAGGAGCCAAGTCGTAACCCAAGGCGTACAGCGATCGCCCAACCGGGCGATGTTGCGTGCTGTGGGTTTTGGGGATCGGGATTTCACTAAACCCATTGTAGGCATTGCCAATGGGTACAGCACTATTACTCCATGCAATATGGGGTTAAACGAGTTGGCTTTACGGGCTGAGAGTGGGGCTAAAGAAGCTGGTGCGATGCCTCAGAAGTTCGGCACGATTACTATCAGTGACGGCATTTCGATGGGGACGGAGGGAATGAAATATTCTCTGGTGTCGCGAGAAGTAATTGCAGACTCGATTGAAACAGTCTGTAACGGGCAAAGTATGGATGGGGTACTGGCAATTGGCGGTTGCGATAAGAATATGCCAGGAGCGATGATTGCGATCGCTCGAATAAATATTCCCGCCATTTTCGTCTACGGCGGTACGATTAAACCGGGTCATCACAACGGGCGCGATTTGACTGTGGTCAGTTCCTTTGAAGCTGTCGGACAATTCAGCGCTGGGAAAATTGATGAGGTGGAGTTGCAGGAAGTAGAACGCAAGGCTTGCCCTGGTGCTGGTTCCTGTGGCGGAATGTACACTGCTAATACCATGTCTAGTGCTTTTGAGGCAATGGGGATGAGTTTGCCTTATTCCTCGACGATGGCAGCAGAAGATGCAGAAAAAGCCGACAGTGCAGAAAAATCTGCCTTTGTGCTGGTAGAAGCAATTAAAAAACAAATTTTGCCGCGTCAGATTCTCACCCGCCAGGCTTTTGAAAATGCCATTTCTGTGATCATGGCAGTGGGCGGTTCCACAAATGCCGTTTTGCATCTGCTGGCGATCGCTAATGCCGTCGGCGTAGAATTAACTTTGGACGACTTTGAAACAATTCGCGCCAAAGTTCCCGTACTCTGCGATCTCAAACCTAGCGGTCGGTATGTAGCAAATGATTTGCACAAAGCTGGTGGAATACCGCAGGTAATGAAGATGCTCCTGGTACGCGGTCTATTCCACGGCGATGCCCTCACCGTCACCGGGCAAACCATCGCCGAAGTATTGACAGATGTGCCAGAGGAGCCATCCCCTAACCAAGATGTCATCCGTCCTTGGAATAACCCCATGTATGCACAAGGACACTTAGCCATCCTGAGAGGAAATTTGGCCACAGAGGGGGCTGTAGCTAAAATTACCGGAGTCAAAATACCAACAATGACAGGCCCCGCGCGGGTGTTTGAATCTGAGGAAGCTTGCTTACAGGCAATTCTGGCGGGCAAGATTAATCGTGGTGATGTGCTGGTGATTCGCTACGAAGGCCCCAAGGGTGGCCCGGGAATGAGGGAAATGCTGGCTCCTACTTCTGCCCTTATCGGTGCTGGCTTGGGAGATGCTGTAGGCTTGATTACCGACGGACGCTTTTCGGGCGGTACATATGGGATGGTAGTCGGTCATGTGGCACCAGAGGCGGCTGTAGGGGGCGCGATCGCTCTCGTTGAAGAAGGCGATAGCATTACCATAGACGCACCAAATCGGCTGTTAAACCTCAACGTCACCGACGAAGAATTACAGCGGCGACGTGCTGCTTGGCAACCACCCACACCCCGTTATACAAAGGGCGTATTGGCAAAATATGCCAAATTGGTATCGTCTAGCAGTGTTGGTGCCGTGACAGATTTAAACTTGGGTTGATAAGTGAATTTGCTTGTCTAGTTATGGTTAGATGCAGAGGAATTTTATTTTCCCCTGCATCTACCCAGAAACCTTTACTTAAATCTCTATAATCGGCCAAATGAACAGCGCTTTAGGCTAGTCGCAACAACTTCTACCAGTTTCCACGTTCTCCAAACTCGTTTCGGAGCATCTTTTTTCGACACCTTGCCACAAACTTCCTGCGGCGACCAAAAATGATCGTTAAAGTCGTAGTATCCCACTGCTTTTGATCCAAGTTCTATAATCTTAGGATTCCCAAAAGTACAGAGGCTTGGAACGCAGAACCGAAAAAACTTTAACTTAGTTCACATAAATAACTAAACCCATTCCTGAAGTAGATGGCCTTTGAGTTTAAAGGCTACCATGCTCCCGCCGGGTGGATGGCACTATATTCAATTCTGGCAACCCATCGCATACCAACAATTTACCCCGAACCAGAGCGTTTCGAGCCAGACCGCTTCAGCCCCCAGCGCTAAGAACACAAACAGCGTCCTTTTAATTTAATTGGTTTCGGTGGCGGGCCGAGAATCTGTCTTGGAACTGCATTTGCCAAAATGGAAATGAAAATAGTCGCCGCCCGTTTACTGCGCGGCTACCAGTGGGAACTTGTACCCAATCAAAGTTTAGATTCTGTACAAGTTCCCACCTGTCGCCCCGAAGATGGGCTGCGCGTTCATTTCCAGCAGTTGTGAATTGTATGGCATTAGCACTTGATAATAAATTTGAAAGCCTTTCTGAAGTCTTTCAAAATACCAAAAATTCTCTGATTGAAAAGGCGGAAAAAGCAGCTTCCAGGGTTAACGACGCTACTAACAAAGGTGTTGAAACTGCTGCTCAAGCAAAAGATAAACTGACGATAACAACAGGTAAAGCCGTCAATACGCTAACGGAAACTGCAAAGCAAACAGGAGATTCTTTAAAAGATTCTGTTGATATTACTTTGAGAAAAGCTGAAAATTTTAGCAATGCAGTTTCTACAGAAGTTGACAAATCTCTGAGTGCTTTAATAGATCGCCGTCTCGATGCCATCAAGGTTTGGATTGATGCTCATCCAGTAATCTCCTGGGCAACTAAAGCACTACTTTGGGGACTTAATCACCCAATTCTTAGCGCAATTATCCTTTTATTAGTTATCTTTCTCCTCTGGCAATTGTTTAAAGCATTCGGTTCTATTGTCGAAAAAGGTTTCTTGTATATACTACAAGCCCCTTTCAAGTTGATTTATTCTTTAGTGACCAGCTTTAAACCGCTTGGTAATTTCGGAGTTGGGAGATTGACAATTAAACAGCACGAAGCGAATGTGCTAAGTTTAAATCCTGAAATCTCGACATCAATCAGCCACGAACATAAAGAAAGACTGACATCTATTCTTACCAGACTAGAGGCAATTAGGCAGGAGCAAGACGACCTATTACAGGAACTTAGAGGAATTCTTGCTTCTGATAAAGATAATTAATAGTTTTATTCAGGGCGACTTTTAATAGCGATCGCCTGAATTAAAGCTGGTGACAGGATTTGAACCTGCGACAGGTTGATTACAAATCAACTACTCTACCAACTGAGTTACACCAGCAGTTAAAAATACTATAGCAAAGTCAGGGTTATGTCCGCAAGCCTGACTCACCATTGATTTCTCCATGCGACCGAAGTTAGCTGGCGCAGCTTGCACAACTGGAGGAATACGACTGGCAATAAAGGCGCTTGATAAACTTGTGCTTTGTTTCTAAAGGGTTAGTCACTACTTTTAGACATAGTATGGTATAGCTGTTTGCGCCAATCTCTACCTTTCCCTTTATTTAACGCTTTGTAGGTTGGCGTAAGAGAGTGGCAATTAGGACATAAAAGGCGGAGATTTTCAAGTGTGTTGTTCTGCCAATCCCCATTTATATGATCGACTTCCAAAGGGATTTTACCCGTATGCGGATTTACCTCGCACCACGCACACAAAGAACATTTTTCGCCAAACTTACTAATTAAGAATCTTCTCACATGATTAGATACAGTACCGCATTTTTTGCCCCCGCTCTCATTTCCTTGCAACCAAGATACTACATAAAGTGTGTACTTATGGTCGCTTTGACAGCCGTTATCACAATACTTGTACCCTGCTCTTTTAGTCTCTCTTTCACAGCTCAAGCATCTGCTTCGCGGCTTTTTAGCCATTGGCATAAATAGCACCTTTATTAATAAGTTCAAATTTTATCGCATCAGTTACAAAAACCTAATTATGACTGATGGTTGTAAATTTTTATAAAAAAACCTTGCCAAGCTAACGCTAGGTTTAATCGAATTCCCAAGCATAGCGATCGCGTATACCGTTACGTGTGTGGCGAAGATAACCCCTGGAAAAATATCTAGCACAAGCGGCGCTTCCCACTCCCCAGTTTCTCCTAGATGCTGTAAGATATAACAACTTAAGTACGGTATCCCGACAGAGTAACCGGAGATTATAGGAGAACGTTTCATGGGTTTGTGGCAACAGGTGACTCAGCCGATAGCATCGAAAACTAGAAGCTGGCTTGAACTAAAATTTAGGAATTTTGTATCTTTGTTCCTAGTGGGGGTGAGTTTGAGTGTAGCGATCGCATCTTGCTCCCCCAACAGCTCTAATTCCCCGACAACAACCGCTGGTGGTTCTAGCCCAGCTGCCAAAACTGGCGATGTACAACTAACCCTCGTCTCCTACGCCGTCACCCGCGCCGCCTACGAGAAAATTATTCCCCAGTTCCAACAAGCGTGGAAACAGGAGAAAAACCAGAACGTCACCTTCAACCAAAGTTACGGTGGATCTGGTTCCCAAACTCGTGCTGTAGTTGATGGTTTAGAAGCCGATGTAGTCGCTTTAGCATTAGCGCTGGACACCAAGAAAATTGAGAAAGTTGGACTAATTCAACCAGGTTGGGAAACAGAAGCTCCCAACAATGCGATCGTGCATAAATCTGTCGCCGCTTTGGTTACTCGTAAAGGCAATCCTAAAGCAATTAAAACTTGGGCAGATTTAGCAAAAGATGGCGTAGCAGTAATTACAGCTAACCCAAAAACTTCTGGCGGCGCGAGGTGGAATTTCTTAGGTTTGTGGGGTTCTATAACCCAAGCTGGGGGTGACGATGCTAAAGCGCTCGATTACACCACCAAAGTTTTTAAAAACGTTCCCGTGCTACCCAGAGATGCGCGTGAAGCCAGCGATGTATTTTTCAAGCAAGGACAAGGAGATGTTTTAATCAACTACGAAAACGAGGTGCTTTTGGCTAAGCAGAATGGTCAAGAACTGCCTTATGTAGTACCCGACGTTAATATTTCTATTGACAACCCTGTTGCTGTTGTAGATAAAAACGTCGATAAACATGGAAATCGTGAAGTGGCTGAAGCCTTCGTCAAGTTTCTGTTTACACCAGCAGCTCAACGAGAATTTGCCAAAGTAGGATTCCGACCAGTTGACACCACTGTAGAAAAAGAAGTGGCTAACCAATATCCCCCAGTTAAAACCCTATTTACTGCTCAAGATATGGGTGGTTGGGATGATATCCAGCAGAAGTTTTTTGAAGATGGAGCAATATTTGACAAAATTCAGGCTGGCAGCAGATAAAATGCTGATGTTTTAATCAAATGCTCCCCTTCTGTTAGGGGAGGCTGAGCCTCCCTAAGCGCGTTTCCAGGTTGAGCCTGGAAACGAGAAATGAGTCCCCTCCTTACTAGCCGTAAGCTGAGTAACGAGAAAATAGAGGCTTTGCCTCGATTCATCCTAAACCTCGATCTTCATCCTTCAAAATATGGCTGTATCCGCTCCTCCTCAACGCGATCGCATTCGCAATAACCCATTTCACCAGCTCAGCAGAGTTTCCTGGCCTTGGCGAATAACATTAGGTTATCTCACCATAATGTTATTCTTGCCCGTAGCGGCGCTGATGTTGAAAGCAACAACCGTAGGAGCAATTGATTTTTGGAAAATTGCCACCAGTCCAGTTGCACTTGCAACCTATGATGTCACCTTCATTACAGCATTGATTGCCGCATTGATAAATGGATTTTTTGGCGTTTTAATTGCTTGGATTTTAGTTAGATACGATTTCCCATTCAAGCGCGTAATTGATGCCGCCATTGATCTGCCTTTTGCTTTGCCTACTTCAGTAGCAGGTTTAACCTTAGCAACCGTTTACAGCGATAACGGCTGGCTTGGTTCTCTGCTGGCACCTTTAGGAATTAAAGTAGCATTTACTCGCTTGGGTGTGGGAGTAGCGATGCTATTTATTTCCTTGCCTTTCGTAGTGCGAACTTTGCAGCCTGTGTTGCAGGAAATGGAAAAAGAAATCGAAGAAGCAGCTTGGTCTTTAGGTGCATCTAAATGGCAGACATTTTGGCGCGTTGTTTTGCCGCCTTTATTACCAGCAATTTTGACAGGCGTGGCACTAGGATTTTCCCGTGCTGTTGGCGAATACGGTTCGATTGTAATTGTAGCTGCCAACGTTCCATTTAAGGACTTAATTTCATCAGTGCTAATTATTCAGAGATTAGAGCAGTATGACTATGCTGGAGCGACTGTAATTGGCACCGTCCTGTTAGGAATTTCGCTGTTGGTACTTGTAGCAATTAACCTTTTACAAGCTTGGGGACGACGTTATGAACTCTAATTTAGCGGGAAAGTCTTTTAATCCAGGTTCAGGGGATTCCCAGTTATCTTCACCAAAACAGGAGCAAGGTTGGGTAAAGTTCGCTTTGATTGGTTTAGCGATCGCTTACTTAGCTTTAATCTTATTCATCCCTGCTTTCAACGTCTTTATACAAGCATTTAGAGAAGGAGTCGCGCCTTTCTTCCACAACCTGACAGAACCTGGTTTTCTCCATGCCGTAAAGCTCACAGTTTTGATTGCCCTAATTGTCGTGCCGATTAATACAGTTTTTGGGCTGTGTGCAGCTTGGGCGATCGCACGACATCAATTTCGGGGACGAGCCTTTGTCATTAGCCTTTTAGACATACCCTTCGCAGTCTCCCCCGTCGTCGCAGGTTTAATGATTGTCCTCCTCTACGGGCGAAATGGCTGGTTTGGGCCAATCCTAGGGGCAGCAAACATTAAAATTATTTTTGCCATGCCCGCAATGGTGCTGGCAAGTGCATTTATCACTATGCCATTTGTCGCCCGCGAAGTAATTCCCGTATTAGAAGAAGCAGGTTCCGATCAGGAAGAAGCTGCTAAAACTTTGGGTGCTAGTGACTGGCAAATATTCTGGCGCGTCACCCTGCCGAATATTCGCTGGGGTTTACTCTACGGCGTCATTTTGACCAATGCACGAGTCATGGGTGAATTTGGTGCTGTTTCAGTTGTGTCTGGCAACATTATTGGCCAAACTCAAACCCTGCCCTTATTTGTCGAGGAAGCCTACAAGCAATATCAAACTCAAGCAGCATTCTCCGCTGCCGTACTGCTTGGTGGTTTGGCATTAGTCACCCTTGTTCTGAAAGAAATTTTAGAGCGTAAAACCCGTATCGAAGATGTTGAATAGGAGACGTTAATAATTATGCACAGCACAAATGAATTGGCAGTGAATTCAACTACCGCACCCGAAGATAATCGACCCACTAAAACCAGGGTCAGAATCCGCATCCCCAAGCAATACCAGGAAGAACCAGTCATCTCCCGCCTAATTTCTCACCACGGTGTCACAGTGAATATTGCCGCCGCCTTACTAGGAGCAAATGCCAGAGATGATGGCTGGTTTGACTTGGAACTGATAGGGACAACTCGCCAGCTTCAAAGCGCCCTCACCTACCTGGATGAAATGGATTTAGAAATTTGGAGAAAATCAGATAAAGAAGAAGAGGGCTGGTAACAATTTGGGATTTTAGATTTTGGATTAATAATCTAGAATCCAAAATCTAAAATCCCAAATCGACTTACGCCATGTTACTCTCAATCGCCCACCGAGCTAACTCCGTGCGGTTATGGAGACTGGTTTTACCTAGCATATTGGACACATGGCTTTCAATCGTGCGCTGAGAGACATTCATCTGCTCGGCAATTTCTCGATTTGCCATACCTCGTGCCACAAACTGAACAACTTTCAGCTCAGTCGGCGTTAATTCTACGGTTTCAGGTACCTGAAGTTTTGAGCCTCCCTCAGTTCCTCGACTTGGATGATGAATTAGGCGAGTGGCTTGCTTCAGAGACGATTCCACTTGCGCCACCAATTCTTCTGGCTCAAATGGCTTAACCATGTAGACATCAGCCCCGGTGTTAAGTCCCTTCACCCGATCTTGACTTTGACCTTTCGCGGAAAGGAACAAAACTGGAATCCAACTGATGCGGGGGTCTTCTCTTACGTGTTGTACGAGGGCAATTCCGTCCATCTCCGGCATCATCACATCGCAGATGATCATGTCAGGAATGTCATGCTCTAGAACCTCTAGAGCTTCCCGACCGTTTTCCGCAGTGATCACCTCGTACCCTCGAAACTCCAGGTAGTCCTTGACCAGCAAAATCAGGTTGGGGTCATCATCAATCAGCAACAGTCGTTTGTTATCTCTTACACTGGTGTCTTTCATGGTGTCCCACTCGCCAAGCCTGGATTCGTGAATTTTACAACCGTATTCTAAGTAGACCCTACGTTATTATGCACACCCTGCTGTATTGGTTTGTACTAGGTCTAGGCAAATGCTAAATCCTATTTATAACCAAATAATTATACTCACTTACATGGGTGGCAACGATAAATATCTAGTAGGTATACGGAAGAATATAACGTAGCTACTATGTTACTGTATAGGGTTCTGGGAGCGGATGAACTAAAAAGGCATATTCTTGTACAATTTTGTTGTCAATAAGATGTTCTTGGATAATCCGCTCAATTACTTCCGGAGTCGCCCCGCGATACCATACGCCGTCTGGGTAGACGACTAGAATTGGGCCAGAAGCGCAAACTCGCAGGCAGTTTGCTTTGGTGCGGAAAATGCAGTTGGGGCGAGTTTCAGTGGGTTTGTCAATTTTTAATTCTTTGAGGCGACGCTTTAAGTAATTCCACGATTCTAGGCTAGCTTCCTTGGAGCAACATTGAGCTAAAGTCTGGTCAGCACATATGAAGATGTGTCTTTGAATTTGATTGAGTCCTAAGCTCTGTACGCACGCGAGGATAGCAGCTTGGTCTTGGGGCTTACAGGTGTCTAGAATCTGGGCTTCAGATTGAGCTACTGTATTTTCAGTCATTTTTACTTCTTCTTGGGCAAACTCTTGCTTTTCGCGTCTTTGATAATTTGACAATACGTTGGCAGTTCCAACTTTTCTTTTAGCAGACTGGCGACAGAAAAGGAAAAAAGCTCTGATGCAAAAAAAGAATTCTTGATTTCCTTTGACTTACCTCCTCACCTTTTCCCCAGTTCCCATCTTTGTTCGGAAACCCGTACACACAATTTTGCAGAACTTGCTTGCGATCGCACACCTTACTCCGCTAAATTAGCACTCAGGAGCCGAGAGTGCTAAATTTAGAACGCGAGGAACATCGCGTTTAGATGTCAAACCTGTTGTAGGAGCTTTATTTGTATGGCTGCTGTATCTCTGAGTGTATCCACCGTTAAGCCTCTAGGCGATCGCGTATTTGTGAAAGTGAGCGCCGCTGAAGAGAAAACTGCTGGTGGAATTCTTCTGCCAGACAACGCTAAAGAAAAACCCCAAGTCGGCGAAGTAGTCGCTGTGGGCCCTGGCAAGCGTGATGATAAAGGCGCTCGTGTTGAGATGGAAGTCAACGTCGGCGACAAAGTTCTCTACTCCAAGTACGCTGGCACAGACATCAAACTTGGCACAGAAGAGTACGTCCTGCTGTCAGAGAAAGACATTTTAGCCGTAGTTAACTAAATAGCTAATGGCTAATGGCTAACCGCAATTAGCTTTTTAAAGATCAAAATTCACATACTCACCAAGAACCAGGAAATATATGGCTAAGCGCATCATTTACAACGAAAACGCTCGTCGCGCCCTAGAAAAGGGAATGGACATTTTGGCAGAAGCCGTAGCTGTCACCCTCGGCCCCAAAGGCCGTAACGTAGTGCTAGAGAAGAAGTTTGGCGCACCGCAAATCGTTAACGATGGTGTCACTATCGCCAAAGAAATTGAACTAGAAGACCACGTAGAAAATACTGGCGTGGCGCTGATTCGTCAAGCTGCTTCCAAAACCAATGATGCTGCTGGTGATGGCACCACCACCGCCACCGTTCTCGCGCACGCAATGGTCAAAGAAGGGTTGCGGAACGTTGCTGCTGGAGCCAATGCAATTTCCCTGAAGCGCGGTATTGACAAAGCTATTGGCTTTTTGGTAGAGCAGATTGCCCAGCACGCCCGTCAGGTAGAAGATTCCAAAGCGATCGCGCAAGTCGGAGCTATCTCTGCTGGTAACGACGATGAAGTTGGGCAGATGATCGCCCAAGCAATGGACAAAGTGGGCAAAGAAGGCGTAATTTCCCTAGAAGAAGGGAAATCTATGACCACTGAACTCGAAATCACCGAAGGGATGCGCTTCGATAAAGGCTACATCTCTCCTTACTTCGCTACCGACATGGAGCGGATGGAAGCAATCATGGATGAGCCTTTCCTGCTCATCACCGATAAGAAAATCGCTCTAGTACAAGATTTAGTGCCAGTGCTAGAGCAAGTAGCTCGTGCTGGTCGTCCTCTGGTAATTATCGCCGAGGACATCGAGAAAGAAGCTCTGGCAACCCTGGTAGTCAACAAACTGCGGGGTGTGCTGAACGTGGTTGCTGTCAAAGCTCCTGGTTTTGGCGATCGCCGCAAAGCTATGCTCGAAGACATCGCCGTTCTCACTGGCGGTCAGCTAATCACCGAAGATGCTGGTCTGAAGCTGGAAAACACCCGCTTGGAGATGCTGGGTAAAGCCCGTCGCGTCACCATGACCAAAGACAGCACCACAATTGTTGCTGAAGGCAACGAACAAGCTGTTAAATCTCGTTGCGAACAAATCCGCCGTCAAATGGATGAAACCGAATCTTCCTACGACCGCGAGAAGCTGCAAGAGCGTCTAGCTAAACTTGCTGGTGGTGTCGCAGTAGTCAAAGTTGGTGCTGCCACTGAGACGGAAATGAAGGACAAGAAGCTGCGTCTGGAAGATGCCATCAACGCCACTAAAGCTGCTGTGGAAGAAGGTATCGTTCCTGGTGGTGGTACAACTCTGGCTCACCTGACTCCCCAACTGGAAGAGTGGGCAACTGGCAACCTGAAGAATGAAGAGTTGACAGGTGCGATGATTGTTTCTCGTGCTTTGGCTGCTCCTCTGAAGCGGATTGCTGAAAACGCGGGACAGAATGGCGCTGTCATTGCTGAGCGCGTCAAAGAGAAAGAATTCAACGTTGGCTACAACGCGGCGACCAATGAGTTCGTCGATATGTTTGAAGCTGGTATCGTTGACCCTGCTAAGGTGACTCGTTCTGCTCTGCAAAATGCTGCTTCTATCGCTGGCATGGTGCTGACAACTGAGTGTATCGTCGTTGACAAGCCTGAGCCTAAGGATGGCGCTGGTGCTGGTGCTGGTGCTGGCGCCGGCATGGGCGGCGACTTCGACTACTAATTCTCGCTTTGGGTGGGCATTCTGCCCGCCCAGCTATTAAAACAGCTGTCTCCTGATGGAGACAGCTGTTTTTTTTGTTTGAACCGCAAAGACGCATTAGCCCTCTTCACTATAGGGCGCAAAGGAACAGAGGGCGATCGCGTTTATATTTCCGAGTCGCTAACACTAGCCACAAGTGTGTTATTTTGGCAACCTATCCTAAGCAGAAAATTGCAAAAGCCATCTGAAAACTGAAACCATTAATCAAAGCCAGAAAATAGATATTCCCTATTGTGCGATCGCTTATTTTTAATATCATCTCAGTAAATATACTTACTTATTTAAAAAAATCGTCATATTTGGCTCAACCAATAGTTCTAAATAAGTAGATCCCCTTAAACCTTTGTTGAACAAAATTACTTTAAGTCTTCGGTTGAAAAATAACATACTATCTTCAAATGGTGCGGGAAAATTCCGGAATTCCCTTGGAACATCTAGCTATAGGTATACGTCACCTATACGCTTAAAAAATTTAGTTGTAAAAAGTAATAATAACCTTCTTAGCAATTGACCTAAAATTCGTGTAGAATCCGAGCAAAGATGGTGTGTTTTGAGGAGTTTGAGACCGTGAAATCCCCTTTAAGAATAGAGAAGACCGCATCCTCAGCGCTAGTATTTACAGCCTTTGGTTTGCTTGCGGTTAGCATTGCCCCATGCTTAGCAGCACCAGATGTCAACGCAGCTACAGTCGCTGAAACAGTCGAGTCTTCAAATCAGGGATTCTCGGCATCTACAGATTTAGCAACGGCAGGGTATACAACAGAGTCAACATCGGCTGCAATACCAGTTGAAGAGACAGCTGAAGTCTCCACATCTGCGGAATTATCGCTAATAACACAAGAAGCCGAGGCAACACCAGCAACAATACCAACAGTTACTGCGAAGATAGCGCCCCTTACCGCCAAAGCCGAGTCGCAACCGACAACCAGCGATGCCGCTGATTTGTCATTGACCAATACCCCCATTGTTGCTGCCAGCAATGGTCAGAGCTTAGAGACTACATCTGCTTCAGTTGAGAAAACACAAACAGATGTTCGCATGGCGACTCCTGCTAAGACAACACTAGACTCAGTGCAAGCGCAAGCGTTGCCATCTGAAAATGTCAGCGATCAGACCTTGCCACTCGCCGACCCTCTAGAAATGGGCGATCCAGAGGCAGCGGAAGCTGATCCAATGGGACAAGTAACCAATATTTCCCAGTTGCGCGACGTGCAACCGACAGATTGGGCGTATGAAGCGCTGCGGAGTTTAGTAGAACGCTACGGTTGTATAGCAGGATATCCTGACGGCACATTTCGCGGCAACAGAGCATTGAGCCGCTATGAATTTGCGGCTGGTGTGAATTCTTGCTTGCAACAGATTGAGAAATTAATTGCTGCCAGCACAGCAGACTTCTCCACCAAAGAGGATTTAGCAACCTTGCGGCGGTTAGTGGATGAATTTGGGCCAGAAATTGCGACATTGCGATCGCGTGTAGATAATCTGGAAGGTCGCACCGCATTCTTAGAAGCAAATCAGTTCTCCACCACCACAAAACTGTTTGGGCAAGCAGTTTTTGGCGTTCAGGGACGCAATGACAATGATTTTGAACTGTCTAACCTGCGATTTGAAGACCAGAACACGAATATCAATGTCATTAGCAACGTACAGTTGAGTCTGTTTACCCAATTCAGCCCTCGCAGTCTCTTGCTGACCGGACTGCAAGCAGGAGCAGGCAATACAGGACCTCGTACCTTCAACGACCAGATTTTCCTGGGTTATGAAGGAGACACAGGTAACGACGTGGTGCTGAGTGACCTCACCTATCGCCAACTGATCGGCAATAACTTTGCCTTCATCGTCGGGCCAGAGGGAGTCAACCCGGTTAACGTCTTCCGGGGAGCTAATCGTGTGGAAAGTGCTGGTCAAGGGCCGCTTTCCCGCTTTGCCCAACGCAACCCGATTATTAACACTGGCGGTCGCGGCGGCATAGGCTTTGACTGGCAACTTGGCAGTCGCCTTAGCTTGCAGGCAGTTTATTCAGCCAGCCGTCCAGCAGATTCGTTCCGTGGCGGCATCTTTGGCGGAAATGACGGAGAAACGGCAGCAGGGGCGCAATTGGTCGTTTCGCCCACAAATAACATTGATGTTGCCGTCCAATACGTCAACTCCTACTCTCCGTTTGGAAGATTGAATACTGGTGTTGGCGACGATATCGTCGATTTCGGAATCTTTAGCGGGTCGGGTCGTTCTCCGATTAGTACCAATGCCTTTGGTGCCAGTCTGGAATGGCGAATCACTCCCCGCGTTACTTTTGGCGGTTGGGGAGGCTATACAACTTCAGATGTAAAAGTCGGATCGGGAACTGTGGAAACAGTGAACTGGATGGCTTACCTGAATTTCCCCGATTTGTTTGGTCAAGGCAACCTCGGCGGGATTTATGTCGGTCAGCCTCCCAAAATTACCAGTAGCGATCTTCCTACTGGAAGAAACTATCCCGACATTATTAGCAAAGGTGGACTCGGAGAGGAAGGTGGTCAGCCATCAAGCACAACTCATGTAGAAGCTTTCTACCGCTTGCGAGTTACTGACAATATCACCATCACCCCTGGAGTCATTGTGCTGTTTAATCCACTTCACAACGACGATAACGACACCATAACTATAGGCTCAATCCGTACTACCTTTACCTTCTAGGTCACGGACGTTGAGTTTTTCAGGGCGACTATAAGTCGCCCTGAAAAAACGAAAAAAAATTCTAAGTAATCTGGGAACTGGTTTGGTAATAAAAGCGTCATCTACTTAAGAAAGGCGCAGCAAGGCTAAAGGACAGTATGAACTGAAGTTTTTATCCCAGTCATACCCGCCCCCGATTCCTAAAACGCTGATCAAATCAGAACCTTGTTTATTACTTTCTATTACTTCTAGTTCTGAGCTTGCTCAGGATGAATTCCAGAAGCAATTATTTTCCCTTGTTGAGTATCGAGTTGGGCTAGAACGGTTCCTTACATTGTTATTCACTCTTATTCACTCACTGATGGAGTCCTTACATGATTGCTAAATCAAATAAGTATGCTGTTTGTTTAGGTCTAGCCGGAGGCTTAGCGATCGCTCTTGCCTCCAACGCTCAAGCCCAACAAGCTACTTCGACTTCGACTACAACTACAAGCGGACAAGCCCAGAGGGTTCAGATTACAGGCGGTACAGTCGCAGGAACAGCTGCCTTCTTTTCAACGATACAAAATCAATTAGGCTCCACTCCTAACGCTCCAGTTCTGTTTGATGCTACTGTCAACAGTCTTCAACTTCAAACCACTTCCGGAAACACAAACACTGCTACTTTCAAACCACAAGCAGCCAGTTTCAAAGATACGGGTGCTGGCAACGTTGGTACTCCTGGAGCGGGTGACGAAGCTACATTACTAGGCGGCTTATCTGGGATAGCCGCTACATCTAACGGTTTTCTGGTTCCGTTCACCAATGTCCCGACAAGAATAGACTTCAAACTAAATTCATTTACCACCGATGCCTTTTTGACAGGCTCGTTGATTACTCCTAAGGTGGCAGGTAACGCTCCACCGGTTTTCCTGCCAGTTGCACCTATTACGCTATCTACTCAGTCTCAGACAAACTTTAATTCCAGAAGTGGGTTCCTGCAAGTTGGTGCCTATAATGGACAACTGACTTCGGGTTCCATTGCTTTGCCTCCAACTGTTCGTTTCAGTGCCGGAACTGGCACCACTCCTAATGTTCCTCCAGTTGTTGTGGGGCAACGAACAAAATTCGAGATTGAGGGCAAAGGATTCGGAACCTTAACTAACACTTTTGCCGAGCAACCTAGTACCACTTCCACCGCCACAGGCGGCACGACCACAGGCACGACCACAGGCACGACCACAGGCACGACCACAGGCACGACCACAGGTGGCACCACCACAGGCGGCACCACCACAGGCACGACCACAGGCAGCAACACAGGCGGCACCACCACAAGCGGCACCACCACAGGCACCACAGGCAGCAACACAGGCGGCACCACCACAGGCGGCACCACCACAGGCGGCACTGGCACCACAGCAACAGGCGGCACCACCACAGGCGGCACTGGCACCACAGGCGGCACCACCACAGCAACAGGCGGCACCACCACAGGCGGCACTGGGGACGACAGCACAACTAGCAGCACAACGATCGCTCAAAGCTTCAGCAACACTGACAGCAAGCTAGCTTTCAAAAGCGATACTGCCCAAACCAAATTCAAAATTGAGGGTCAAGGAGACCAAAAATTCACGGTCGAAGGCACCGTAAATGGCGCTGACATTCAACTGGGTGGATCTAACATCCGCGAACTGAAACTTTCATCTGGTATGAACACTTCTCCGATCGACTTTAAAGTTAAAGGCGAAGGTGTTGGCATCACGACGGTGACAGGTGGCAGCACTGTTAGCTATGTAAGCCCGCAGAGCCGAACTGAGTTTGAATTTAAGCAAGATGGCTCTAATGGTTTCACAGCCAAGGGAGATAGTCTGGGTCGTACCCAATTCAAGGTAGGTGCGATCGCCAGTAACTTCGCTTCATACGATGCTTCTGCTAGCGGCACCACCAACAATTTCTACAGCAACAGCAGCTATAGCTATGGCGCTGGCGCAAATACAAGCAACAACATTGGCTTCTACTCTTCCCAAAACCAGCAATTCGCCATTAACCTGAACAATAACGTTAACATCGATAACTACTACAGCAGTGGCGGCGGCAGCTTCAGCGGCAGCTTCGGCGGTAGCGGCAGCTTCGGCAGCGGCGGCGGCAGCTTCGGCGGCGGCAGTGGTAGTGGTTCAGGTACAGGCTCAGGTACTGGTACTGGTGTCGGCACAGGTACAGGCTCAGGCTCAGGCACTGGTACTGGTGTCGGCACAGGTACAGGCTCAGGCTCAGGCTCAGGTACTGGTACTGGTGTTGGCACAGGTACAGGCTCAGGCTCAGGCAGTGGCTCAGGCACAGGTACAGCCAGTGGCAGTGGCTCAGGCTCAGGCTCAGGCTCAGGCTCAGGCACGACTGTCACACTTTACAACGAGCAAACCATCAACCTGATCGCCCTTAATAATGCTTTCATCAGCAGTTCTTCAAGGCTCTACCCCGTTTTCGCTCCTGGCGGCAATACCAGCGTCAGCGTATCCGTTGAGCGCGGTAGTAACGATCGCATTTTGCTGGTTGAGCGCCAAAATAACGGTCGCGGTAACGCCTACGGTCATTACAAAGACAAGAAAGACCAAGGTCGGGTAGTGCAAGCTTGGCAGCAAGTAGGGCCAGGAAGTAAGCTCATTCCTGGTATGACTGGTCTGTATGAGATTCCGACAACTCAGGTTTCTAACCCCCAAGGTTTCGACAACGACGACGACGATAACGACGACGACGATAACGGAACCTCTACAACCCCTACAACCCCTAGCACAGGCACCACAACCGCACCGGCAACACCTTCTGGCACAACCACTGAGCAAGGTGACGACGACGGTGACGATGACGATAACGACGACGACGATAACGGAACCTCTACAACTCCTAGTAGCGGCACTGGCACCAGCAGTGGTACAGGCACCGGCACAGGTACAGGCGCAGGCACCGGCACCGGCACGGGCGCGGGTGGTACAGGTACAGGCACTGGCACTGGCACGGGTACAGGTACAGGTACAGGTGGCACCGGCACGGGTACAGGTACAGGTACAGGCACCGGCACAGGTACCACAGGCTTACCCGCTACAGGTCAATAGTAGCTACCACTCAATCAAATGCTGATGCTCTGATTTGAGGAAAAATGTGCAACTCGCGCTCTTGACTACAGGAGACGAGTTGCCAACACTAGGGTACTGCTAACTTGAGTTAGAAAAGCGATATAGCGATCGCCTCCAGGTCATGAACTGGAGGCGATTTTTTCCTTTATATAGCCTTAACAACTGTAGGTGCTTCGCCTTCCCGAAGAGTAGTCAAGGCCGAACAAAGAAAGCCTGGACAACGGAAGGCTTTCTGGCTCTCTAGATGCTAACAATGCCTGACCATTGAACTTTTTTCAGCTTGTCCCGCCGATAAGAGAAGAAAAATTCTGGTTCCTGGTAGGTGCAGTGAGGTGCTACGCCTACTTGTTCGCTACTAATTCCCATCTGTTCGAGTTGCAACTCGTTGACTCGCCGCACATCCAAGCGCACCCGTCCTGGTTGTGGATCTGGCAACAGAGGCGAATTTGACAACTGCTGTAAGGCATCCAAAATTGCTTCCAAATCTTTCTCTGGGTCTAGCTGTGGTATAATACTAGCTCCAACTTCAGCCGCTACATTAACAGAAAGCTGATAAACTTCTCCAGCGATCGCAGGCCCCATCGCCACACGCAGATTTTGTAGTTGAGAGCCGTTTGCTAGAAGCTGAGCGATCGCTTGCGGAACAATTTTCCGGGCAGTACCGCGCCAACCTGCATGAACTGCCCCCACCTGCCCCGTCTGAGTATCAGCAATCAAAACCGGAGTACAATCAGCACTTGCTACCCACACCGACTGCTGGGCAAGTTCCGTCACTATCCCATCAGCAGGGGGTAACTCTTGACAATCGGCAGCGCCTTCGATTTGGGAAGGTGTCATCACAACATTGCCATGCACCTGTTTAACTCGATAAACCTGAGCGTCGGGCTGTAAAACCCCCACTAATTCCGCCGGATAGCGTGGCGAAAATTGTTGCGTAAAAAAACCGTGAGGCCAGTTTCTTAGCAAGCTACAAGTCAAATAGGGCAATCCTTCCCAATTATGCCAATTCCAGATATTAGTAAGATTTTGCGATTCTCCTGCTCCTAAATTCAGATCGGTGCGGGAAAGCATTGCCATCTGTTAACACTCCTCAAATGTCAGTGAAATCATGCTAACTTACGTAACCAATTAGTGATTTTGCATCAGCGGCATTTAATTGACATCTTCCCCCATTCTCAATAAGCCTCCAACCTAGCCAAGAAATTTATTTCTTGGCTAATAGCGAAAGTCCCTTAAAATAGACTGAAATCTTTATATAATCAGCCTTTAGTCCTCTTAAGATGACTAAAGGCTATTAGCCAGAAATTTTAATCTCTGGCGGGTTATTGCAACTGGTCTAAAATGTGGCATTTAATCAACATTGGCTGGAAGCCTCGATAGGGGAAGTGCCTCTAAAGCTTTCCTATCATATATTTGAGACACTTCCCTCCACCAACCAAACCGTCTGGAAATTGATGGAGCAAGGGGCAGAAACGGGAACGGTAGCGATCGCTCTTGAACAAACTGCTGGGCGGGGTCAGTGGGGCCGCCAATGGCAATCAAACCTTGGTGGACTTTACCTATCCCTAGCCCTTGCTCCCAATCTACCAGCTACAAATAGCGCTCTTCTGACTTTATGCAGTGCTTGGGGAATTGCCACAGCATTGCGTAGTCACAGCATCCCAGTATTTATTAAATGGCCCAACGATTTAATACTTTGGGGGCGCAAACTAGGCGGCATTCTCACCGAAACTAGAGTGCAGCAGGGAAAAATTACCAAAGCAGTCGTAGGCGTAGGGATTAACTGGGCTAACCCAGTACCTGAAACTGGAATTAATCTACAATCATTCTTTGAACAGCAACCACAACAAGTAATTCCATCCCTGGAAAGTTTAGCAGCAATTACTCTACAGGGAATTTTTACCGGATACCAATACGCCTCGCCGAAACAGATAGAGACTCTGTTACCCTCTTACTTAGAGCTTCTCACTAGCAAGGGTCGTTGTGTAATCGTAGACGGACGTTCTGGAGTCGTTGTGGGAGTCGCACCTACTGGCGAACTGCGAGTCCGCTTGCACTCAGGAGCCGTAGCCGAAGAAATTTGCCTCCAGCCCGGTACAATCAGTCTGGGCTATGAACGGTGATTTTTCCAGCTCCAGGGTGAAATGGGTGAAGACTTACCAGACTTAACTATTGAGAGCCAGTGAAATGAGGAGTGATTCCCAAATGCAAGAGCGAAACCACCCTAGTTGTACTTTGTTTGGCTTGTTCTGCCGCCGTAAAGTGCTGATGCAGGGACTGAGTTGGATTGGCGGTATCGGAGTTATCAGCAGCGGCTGGGTTGTGGCGCAGACCGATCCGAGTATAGACAACATAGGCTCGTCCACAACCCAAGAAGCACCGCCTGTTGTAAGATTTGAGTCAAACTCGCCGCGTCCGCCAGCACCTCCGGCTGCACGTCGCCGCTCTATTGCACAACCAGAGCGGGCTTTTGTCCCCCGTCGTCGCTCGGCACCAACAGCGTCAGAGCCTAGTGCAGTTCGCCGTCGTTCAGAAAAGCCAGTTGCTTCCCGCCGCCGTCGCTCAACACCAAAGCCAATTGCTTCCCGCCGTCGCCGTTTGGCACCAGAATTAGAGCAAGCTTCAACTGCTTTCCGCCGCCGCTATTCACCCGCCGCCGAGCCTACTGTAGTTCGCCGCCGTCGGTCAGCACCAGCAGTGGAGTCAACTGCCGTATCTAGAGAACCAGAACTGTCTGCCCCAAATTTGTTGGAGCCGAACGGGATTTCTTATGTGAAGCCTCCTAAGCTTGCACCCAGCACATCAGGGGAGACAGAGATTGCATCCAGCGACTACAACAATAACTACATCGACCCTACAGATTACAGTCTTGGGGCGACGAGTGGAGGCGAGGAGCCTAGTGGCTCTTATGAGGAACCGCCTGAGGTTGTGTTGTCGGAACGCTCAACTGGATGTCAAAGTGTTTTACAAAGCACAGAGGGAGTATCCGGCGGACTTTGTGGTGGTGGTAGGGTAGCCTCCAGAAGACGCGATCGCGTAACCGCTAACCTAGCTTCGTCTCCCAGAAGCCGTAGAACCTACGGAAATGAGGTAAGGCAAGCTATTAGGGCTAGAGAGTCCGGGAATCGCGCTGAAGTAACAGAAGCTATTAGGGCTGTAGGAAACCGCTCCGGGTTACGCCGCTCTCGTCTGGCATCTAGGCTAGAACGCAATAACCGCCGGGGAACCCTGTTGGCATCTGCTGGGCCTGTGCAAATTGGGCCGATTCGCGATCGCAGTAATCGCACTCGTTATCGTCGCAACAGGACTTCCTCCTCAGCGCCTGCGATCGCTTCCAACTTCCAGTCTGAACGCGAGTACACACCACAAAATGTACCCAGTTACAAGCCCCCAATTCCTACCATTTTTCGAGGCTTGAGCAACGGCAACACCAGCTTAATTTTCCCACTGGCGGTTCCGGCACCAATTACCTCAATGTTTGGCTGGCGGGTGCATCCGATTTCCGGTAGTCGCAGATTCCACGCAGGTACTGACCTCGGCGCACCGATGGGAACGCCAGTTCTAGCAGCATACGCTGGTAAAGTAGCGATCGCGGACTGGATGGGCGGTTACGGTCAATCCATTGTTCTCCAGCACAACGAAACCCAAGAAACCCTCTACGCTCACCTCTCAGAAATCCTTGTCCAACCAGGTCAAGTTATCGAACAGGGAACCGTAATTGGGCGAGTTGGCAGCACTGGCAATTCCACAGGCCCCCATCTCCACTTTGAAGTCCGCCAGTTAACCGAGTCAGGCTGGACGGCGATGAACTCAGGCGCTCAACTAGAGTATGGTTTGGCGCAACTGATCAAAGCCTTACAAGTAGCCCAGGCACCTCCTCAAACAACTCCTCAAACAACTCCTCAAACAACTCCTCAAACAACTCCTCAAACAATGCAACCAGACAGTTAAGAAGGTAAAAGTCAAAGGCAAAAGATTAATATTTTTTTCTCTCTTTTGCCTTTGACCTGTCTTACCCCAAGATTCGGAGAAACATAGCTACACCCTTTCACAGATACCCGTGTTCTGCCAAGAATGAGGGTGTAATATTATGCAAACCAATAGTAGCGGGTGCCTCTTCCTCAACCGCAATAGCTGGATTACGCAGAAATTTTTCTACGTATTTGCCCAGAATATCGGCTTCCAAATTTACCAAACCGCCAGTCTGTAAATAAGCAAGATTCGTCTCGGCATAACTGTGAGGAATTACAGCAACCGTAAACCAGCTGCCAGCCTGGTCGCAATCTGCCACCGTTAGACTCACCCCATTGACAGCAATGCTGCCTTTGGGGATGATGTACCGAGCAACTTCCGCAGGTGCCGCAAAGCGCATCTCCCAAGAGTTAGAGCTTTGTAAAGATTCCTTTAAATAGCCAATTCCGTCTACGTGGCCAGTCACAAAATGTCCCCCCAGCTTGCTGCCAACCCGTAGAGACGTTTCTAAATTCACATAGGCGGCGGCTTGCTGTCGCTGTCCCAAAGTTGTGCGTTTGAGAGTTTCCGGAGAAGCGGCTGCCACAAAACCTTCGGGTAAAATCTCCTCAACCGTCAGACAAACGCCATCAACTGCCACACTGTCACCGATCGCAAGAGTCGGTAAAATCATCTGGGAGGCATCTCCAAGGGCTGAAAGCTCAAAGCGGTCTTCTCCCAAGGGATAAATGGTTCCCAATGCTTGAATTAATCCGGTAAACACTATTTTTCGCTGAAATTAGGTAAATAACGGTGATTAGTCTCTGGCTAATGGCTCTGGCTAATGGATTAAAAACAATTAGCACTTAGCAATTAGCACTTAGCAATTAGCAACGGACAATACTAGGTCTATATTTTTTAGTAAAATTCCCAGCCCAATCGACCTAAGACTGCGGCATACTGGGAAATACAGCTTGGTTGATCCCAACTTAACCAAGTCTTCACAGCTGGTTGTACCGTCGCTTGGTAAGGTGATTAGAACCGCAAGCGTATTTGTTAAATCCCAGATCCGTCTAATACCAGTTTATAGCTTTGCTTTACCCACCCCGACGCCTACCGTGTTCTAGAGGCCAAGCTGATGATTGAAATGAGAGTTGCTGGAATTGCATTAGATGCCGTCACGCGCAGTCCGATAGTATTGCTCAAAGATGCTTCGGAGCGACGGGCATTGCCAATCTACATTGGACAAGATCAGGCAAAGGCAATTATCAGTGCTTTAGAAAAACAGACTCCTCCCCGCCCTCTCACTCACGATTTGATTGTCAATATTTTAGAAGCGTGGAATATGACTCTGGAGAGAATCATTATTCACTCGCTTCAGGACAATACATTTTACGCGATCCTGAGCGTTCGCCAAGGTGAGGTAAAGAAGGAGATTGATGCTCGTCCTAGCGATGCGATCGCTGTTGCCATCCGCACTGATAGTCCCATCTGGGTGATGGAAGAAGTCGTTGCCGATGCCTCAATTCCCGTTGACCGCGATGCTGACGAGGCAGAACGCCGAGCCTTCCGAGATTTTGTCTCCAAGCTCCGACCAGAGGATTTGATTCAGCGAGGAGGTTTGAGCGAGTAGCAATTTTTAATTTTGGATTTTAGATTGAAGAATTAGGGCATCTAGCCTCCAAGTAAAGATTCATAGCTTGACTAAGCGCTATTTAATCCAAAATCCAAAATTAAAAATCCAAAATTGATATGCGTTATCGGCGGTTTGGAAAAACGAATCTACCACTATCGGTGTTTTCTATAGGAACTATGCGCTGTCTGGCTTCTGAAGAAAATGCACGCCAGACGGTACAGCAAGCTGTTTCTTTAGGAATTAATCACTTAGAAACGGCTAGAGGTTATGGCAAAAGCGAGCAGTATCTTGGTGCTGCCTTAAAAGCTGGATTACCTCTGTCACGAGAGCAGCTTTACATCACTACCAAAATTCCGCCGACACCTGACGCTGATACTATGCGTCAGTGCATCGACGAGTCGCTGTTGAGACTACAGCTGGACTACGTGGATTGTCTGGCAATTCATGGCATCAATACTTGGGAACATCTGGACTGGGTGCAGTCCGGCTGTATGGAGGCGGTAGCAGAAGCCGTAAATAGCGATCGCGTCCGACACGTTGGTTTTTCCACTCACGCACCGCTAGAGGTCATTCTGGCGGCGATTAACACCGACCTGTTTGAATTTGTTAACCTGCACTATTACTACTTCTTTCAGCACAATGCCCCAGCGGTTGAGTTGGCTCACCAAAAGGATATGGGCGTTTTTATTATTTCGCCAGCAGATAAAGGAGGACAACTCTACACTCCACCAGAAACCCTGAAACATCTGTGTCAACCTTTCTCGCCGCTGGAGCTAAATTACAAATTTTTATTAAGCGATCGCCGGATTACCACCCTCAGTATAGGTGCAGCTAACCCAGAGGAACTGAGGGAGCCTTTGACTGTGGCTGAGGGCGATGAATTTCTGACCCAGGCGGAAGTTGAAGTTCTTGGGCGCTTGGAAACTCATTTAGTAGAGACTCTCTCTACTGACCTGTGTAGCCAATGCTACGCCTGCTTACCTTGTCCAGAAAATATCAATATCCCAGAAGTGTTGCGGCTGCGGAATTTAGCTGTTGCTTACGACATGACCGAGTATGGTAAATACCGCTACCGGATGTTTGAAAACGCGGGTCACTGGTTTTGGGGAAGCAAAGGCGATCGCTGCACCGACTGTGGTGATTGTCTGCCCCATTGTCCCCAAAATCTGGACATCCCAGCTCTTTTGCGAGACTCGCACCAGCGTCTCAATGGGCAAGCTGGCCGTCGGCTTTGGGAATAACTATCGTGGGATTGGGGATTGGGGATTAGGGATTGGGGATTGGGTAGACTTCGGGAAAGCTTCCTTGTCCTCCCAGTCCCCAGTCCCTAAAAAGGTTCTTTCCATTCAGCAAAGCCGAATTTTGTCTATAGCAGAAACGTCTCCAAGGTTGAATTAAATAAAAATTACTGCCCAAACAAGAGAGCGATTTGCTCTCTTATTTAATCAAATATTCCCAAAAATTTTCAAATATTCCCAATAAATTTCTTTTGCTTATAAAAAAGCAGGATTATAGATGAATAATAAAAATATTAACGCTTGTTTAGAAAACGGAAGCCTAAACAAAGCAATTTTTCACGGAATTAGCAATAGCCGTGACGTTTTCTGGTAAAAACAGAATTAGCTATAATTAACAAGTTAACAGGGTTCAAAAATGTAAATAAATAGTCAAAGATAGGGATGATGTGGATACTGCGCTTGTTGTGAAGTGGTCGTTAGCAAGCAGTTGTTAATTATAGAGAAAAGGACAAGACTACTAGAAAGCTATGAAAAAGATTTTAGTAATAGAAGACGAAGAATTTGTCCGGTACAACATTTTAGAACTGCTGGAGGCGGAAAATTTCGATGCTACTGGTGCAGAAAATGGCTTAATCGGGGTACAAATGGCAAGGGCTATCGGCCCCGATTTAATTATTTGTGATGTTATGATGCCCGAACTGGACGGTTATGGGGTGCTGAAAACACTACGTCAAGATCCAATGACGGCGACAATTCCCTTCATTTTCCTGAGCGCTAAGGCTGAACGAGGAGATTTGCGTCAAGGTATGGAGCTTGGCGCGGACGACTATGTAACTAAGCCGTGTACGCCAGATGAACTGCTAGGCGCGATCGCTGCCCGCTTAAAAAGACAAACAGCCATTACTCAACCCTATACCGTGGCACTCAGACAGGCAGCAGAAAGACTAAATCACTTACTTTATTACGACAACATTACTAACCTTCCCAATCGGTTGCTATTGCGAGAACGGTTCAGTCAAATAATAGACAACAGGGAGCGGGGGAGAGAGCTAGACGGGTTGAGGAGCAGCGAGGAATTAGAATCTACATTCTCACCATCCCAAATCCCCATCAGCGAAGCTTCCTTCCATAGTTGGGTTCCACTTCTATACCTGGGATTGGATCGGTTCAACCGCATTAACGAGGGGTTAGGAAATCAAAATAGCGACAGATTAGTTAAAAAAATCGCCGAACGGATAACAGCCTGTCTTAGCAAACAGGACACTATCGCTCGCTTGAATGCAGATCAATTTGTAATTATTCTAGCAACCTTAAGTCAAAGACAAATGGTTGCCAGTGTTGCCCAAACCATAGTGTCATCTATTAATGAATCTTTCACCTTAGAAAGCGGTGAAGTTTTCCTCTCTGCCAGCATTGGCATTGCCTTTTATCCAAGTAATGGGCAGGATCTAGATAGCCTGATGAAGAAAGCTTCAGCGGCGATGTTTTATACCCAAAAACTTCAGGGGAATAACTATCAGTTTTACACTCCAGATATAAATGTTGGTTCTAGCGAAGAACTGGAGCTAGAAGCGAGTCTGCGTCATGCCTTAGAACAAAAACAATTTCATGTTTATTATCAGCCGATTGTAAATCTTTCCTGTGGGAAAATCATCGGTGCTGAAGCCTTGGTGCGTTGGCAGCACCCCGTCCGGGGAATGGTTTCACCAGCAGAGTTTATTCCTCTGGCAGAGGAGACAGGCTTGATTGTTCCGCTTGGGGAGTGGGTGTTGCAAACTGCCTGCGCTCAAGCTCAGAGATGGCGAGATGCTGGATTTTCATCGTTCCGGGTGTCGGTGAATTTGTCGGGGCGGCAATTCAGTCAACCGGAGCTGAGTCAGCGAATTGTGCAGATATTAGAAAGTGTCGGTGTTAATCCAACTACTTTGGGCTTAGAGCTGACTGAGAGCATTTTGGTGGAAAATGCTACAGGCGCGATCGCTACCTTAAACGAATTGAAACAACTGGGCATTCACATAGCCATTGATGATTTTGGCACAGGCTATGCTTCCCTGAGCTATCTCAAACAATTTCCCTTTGATACCTTAAAAATCGATCGTTCTTTTGTCTCTGATGTCACCAGCGATGCCCAAAATCAAGCAATTATGACTGCCGTAATTCAACTGGCTCACAATCTCAATCTCAAAGTCACGGCGGAAGGAGTAGAAACCGAAGCTGAACTGGCATTCTTAAGCCAGCAGCAGTGCGATGCTATGCAAGGCTATCTGTTCAGTCGTCCCATCCCAGCAGCTGAGATGGAAACAATGCTATTTAGGGGTAAGCGTTTGTTACTTTAAGCTTTTCCCCTTGTAGTAGGCACTTTTAAAGCCGGGAACCTTAGCCAACAATCCCTAGACAATAATAGAGACGAGATTAAAGTAAGTAAAAATGAAACCTCAAGGAAAACAAAACAGGAAACAGCAACCAGGAAAAAATATTGTTTATTACTTATTTCCTATTATTTATTGTCTATCGCCTTTTTTAGTGCAAGCACAAACACCATCCGGACTGCTGCCTTCTACCAAACCTTTAGAATTCAAACTGCTCAATCCGGAGGCAACACCGCCAAGGGGCAATGTCATCACAGCAAATAGTATGTCAGAGACAGGGCTAACAAATCCTAGCCTCTGGTGGGCTGACGAACAGTTCGGTGGCAAGCTGTTGGAAAACTGGTTAGCGTACCCTAATGAGCGTCGGGTGGATTTGATAGTAAACCGCCAACTTTGGAGTATTTTGGACTATATGGGGCGCTATAGCTTTGTCAACAAAATGGGTACGGTTGCTAGAGATTTCGGCTACAGCACTAGGGTTTTTATTGTTAACCAGCCGGATGAGGCACTGGCTACCTACACCTGTGATTTTAGTACCAGTAACCCTGTGTGCGATCTGAATATAGAATCCATTGGTCAGGATAGTTGGCGGGTTCGGTCTAGAAATTAAAAATTATCCTCGTTGTTAGTCAGAAACTGGGAACGAAGTTATTAGAGGCGCTGCCTCCTTCAATGGCTTAAAAAGTTAAAAATAATTGAAGCTTAGGCGAGGTTCCCAACCTACGCTAACCAGAGATGAAAAATTCTCGTTCCCCCTCTCTGGCTGGGAACGAGAATTTTTTATTTAGCGGATTTCTTGCCACAGAGAAAGGTACTTAAGGGCTGTAGATTCAGAAAGAGGATAGAGAAATTCGCTATTCTTTAGAACCTGAGTATCTGGCAGTAACACTGAATTTGTCTGTAAAGATTTTGGTAACTCAGAGCGATTCATGCCTGTGATAATTGGTGAGGCGGCGCGAGTGAATAAAGAAATTTCTAGGGCTTGTTTTTGCTGCCAACAAAAATCAATCCATTGGTTTTGGAGAGAGGAGATATTTGCCGTATCTTCAGACTTGGAAGCAGCAGCAGGTCGCACCCACACATCTGCCCAGAGAGCGGTTCCTGACTGAGGAACTACGGCGGCGAGGTTGCGATCGCTTTTTAGAACTGGCAGCACATCAGTTGACCAACCCACCGCTAGCCAAGTGTCTCCTATAAGTAGGGGTTCCAGATAGGTATCGGAACTGTAAAGCTTAATCTGCCCTTTTAATTTAGCAAGAGCGTCTTTTAAGTCGGGAACTTTATCCAGGTTTTCCCTATTATAAGAATGACCTAGCCGTTTTAAAGTTAGACCAATAACTTCTCGCGCCTGATCCAAAACAGAAATGCGATCGCGCAGTTCTTCTCGCCACAAATCCTGCCAATCTCTAGGCTCCCATCCCAACGCCTTGAATTTATCGCGGCGATACACAATAACAGTGCTTCCCCAGCGGTAAGGAGCGCCCCAAATCTTTCCCGAAGCGTCCAACTGTCCTTGTGCATTGCGTCTTACTAATTCTTGCCAAGGACGCGGTAACTGCTTCCATCCTGCTGTCTGTGTTGGCTCAATTGGTTGAATTAGCTTTTGTTCTATTGCTTGTGCTAACCAGTAATCTCCTAACGTCACTAAGTCAGCAATCACTGGTGTTTTTGTAATAAAGGGTATCCGCATCCAACCCTTTCCCGTCTCCCCTGGTTTGTGCCAAGTTTCCAGACGGGTAAATAACTCTTTTAATTGTGTTTCTGGCGTAAAATCCAGAGTAGCTGATTGCTTTAGGCTCTGGCGAAATTCATTTAATAGCTGAGCGGGAATGGAATTTTTCAGCAGTTTGACTCTTAAAGCTGGGTTTTGGGAACTCCCACAACTTGCAAGCAGCTGACTCATTGCCAGGGTTCCAGCACCCAGCAGAAAAGACCGTCGATTTATCATAAACTGTCGTGAAAACAGGGGCTAGAAATTTAATTTTTCTGTCGCCGCTCTACCCCAAAGCCTACCAATTCAATAACCGTTGGTGGTTCGCCGTTTTGAGGGCGTTCGTAGGTAATAATCGTGCGTAAGCGGATATCATCCTCTACAATCCGCATTTGATCCACTGCTACGGAACGGCGATAGTAAGTTATCATTTCCAGGGTTTGGCGAGTAGGCTGATAGGTAAAGCGCCCTACGATCGCTCCTGGTTCTGAGTATCCCTCATCCCGCAGATAAAAACCCTCAATGACTTCTTCCCCGACGGGAACATCAGCGGCGATGGGTAGAGAAGGCTTTTTGGCTGGCGATTCTTCTGACACCACGTAAGCATCTGGCACAAATAACGCTTTCAAACTCATCGCTACTTGTTCGCCCTTTTCGGAGATGGTATCAAACGCGATCGCAAACCCCGGACAGACGTGATCATCTTCCTTCACCTGATCGGTGTCTACCTTAATTCCATTTAACGAGTAAAACTCGAAAGTTGGCTGCTTTTGTTCCAGCGTCAGGGGTTCTACCCGAAATTCTGTATAAGAGCGTTCCACCTGACCGCTTAAGACAGAATGATACGTTCTTTCGGTTGTCCATACTCCTGTGCAAGCGGTAAAAAACTCTCTTATGCTGAGCATTTTTTCTTCTAAATGGCTAAATTTACGTCAATAAAAAGGATTTTGCTTATTTGATTAAATTAACATAACTTTGTGTTCTTGTGTACAGACAATATTTATAACATTCAATATTTTTTTGCCGCCGCCGGAACATCATACATAGCCTGCATTTTAGTATTTACTGAGTATATTTTTTTACCATGCTTTTAACTGAGAAATTTTTTAATATTGAAGACAAAAATTAACCAAGATAGCCGTAAAAGAGCCAAATTTACCATAAAGCTTCCAAATCGCGAGTTTTCCAGTCATATTTTATTATTCGGGCAACCAAGAAATTGCTCGGTCATGTCTATCTAGATGCTGGATACAGCGTCTTACAGACGCTTAACCCCTGGTGAAAAAATTTATGTTACCCAATAGTTAAATAATTGATAAGTAAAACGCTATTTGAACTGTTGTTTCATAACATGAAGATCGGAGAAGTTACACACCAGGAAATTGCATGGATTCCCTTCAAAAGCAAATTGTCGTTTTAAGTCATAAAGTTGATGTCGTGTACGAAATGCTCGAACATCTGAATCAGAAAGTCTCTGACTCTCTGTCGCAAAGCAAGCAAGCCCCTGTCCAAGTTGGTACACCCCCGCCGATAGGAGCAAATAATAGCCGCTACTCGTATCAAAGCTACAGCAGTATGACTTCAGTGATGGAGCATAAGGATGTATTGGTTGATACCAACGGTTTAGACGGCAACTTCCAGAGTAGTGAGAAGGAGTTGTCGCCGGAAATTCAAATCCAACGCCTAACCGCACAACTTACAGCCGCTTATAATCGCATCGCCGCCTTGGAAGAACAGTTACTTTCTAAAAGAATCCACTCTTAAGCAACAGTCAGAAGGATAAAAGTTAAATTTATACTTCATACTGAATACTCAATACTTCAACAACGTTCTATCAACGTTTCAATAGCATAGAGTAATTGCTTTTGGTGCCAGCCTTGGGTTAGTGTAGCTGCGATCGCGCATCCCCCTGCACCCATACCTTCTTTGACATATCCTTGCTCATAAGCCCTCAGTTGAGGGTAACGAGAATCCGCAAAACTTAGCCCAGTAGCCATTAGGGAAACTGGGTTGATAGTTTTTGCTAATCCAACAGTGTCGCCCGTAGAGTCTTCTGCCACCCAGCGGGTTGTTCCTACTACTACTTGTTCTGGTTGCCAGGACAGGTTACAGTGACGTGATATTGCCTGCATCAAAGCATATACAGCCAGCATTTGCGTCCCACCAGCAAGCAAAACACCGCAGCTACGACTAGCAGCGATCGCCATCCCCGTCGCCACAACTTGCATCGGATCTCCAATTGCCGCCACCAGCTGCAAAGGGTCAATTGCTTCGCCAGGGCTGGGGACTGGGGAAGATAAGACAGCAACTTTTTTGTCTTCCCATTCCCCAATCCTCGCCGCTTGTAGCCCAGCTTGTACCACAGCCCACTTTTGAGAATGATTGCAACTGGGGTGGCTGCTGTTGACCTTACCAACAGCCGGGAAACCCAAGCCAGTTAAAACAGCCAAAGCCGTTGTAGTTCCCCCGACCACACACTCGCCCAGAATTAAATACCCATTGGGAATATTTGCCGCCAGCTTTTCTCCCCATCTAAGCCCCTGCTGGAGCAGATGTTTTACCGTTGTTAGTTCCAGGGCATTTCCTTGACTGAGACACCGGGCTGGAAAGCCCCCCAAATCAATTGTTGGGACACTCGGCGGCTGGGGCAAACCTGCATTAAATAAATAAACTGGAATATTCAGACCCTCGATTGCAGCGCGAGAGATTAGCACTGGTGAAGCTCCCGCTTGCAGGGGAGGTAGAGGGTATTGAGGCTGTTGGCGAGGGCCGTTATACAAAAATTCCGCATCTGCGATCGCAGTGTATCGTCGATCTTCTGGCGTTGCACCAGCCGCAGAAATGCCGGGGATCAAGGCGGTGTCAGTAAATCCTAAAATACAAGCAAACACCGCTGGCTGTCCTCTATATCGCTGGAGCCAGCGGTGTCCCTGTTCTTGTTGGGTGTAGACGTTAATGGGGATTGGGGATTGGGGATTGGGGATTGGGGATTGGGGATTGGGGATTGGGGATTGGGGAGCCTTCTGCTGAAGTTCGGTAG
>NZ_JACJOK010000041.1:0-81822 GCF_014695505.1 Trichocoleus sp. FACHB-90 | reverse complement strand
GGATGCCGTTTTCCTCTTGGACTACGGGGGTCTGCAATGGTTTTTAATTGATCTATGAGGGTCATGGGTTGATGGTTGAATATGGTTTATCAACCCATCCTCATTTTTCTCTGTTGACATTGAAACCACCCTGCTTCGCTAAAATTTAAAGGGGCTGTCGGCGTTGACGACAAAACTGAAAAAAAGTTCACTCCAGATGACATCGGCAAAGTGAATTCAGAAAACCGAGATATCATTAAAACCCAGTACCAGGCTGGCAAAACGGCATTTGAGGGTGGCGAATACCGCCAGTCAGTGCAGCATTTGGAAAAGGCGAGTAGCCTTGTGGCTCGTAACTCTCGACTGGGGGGAGAAGTGCAGATTTGGCTGGTGACGGCTTATGAGGCTGCTGGACAAAGGACGGAAGCGATCGCTTTGTTGAAACAGCTGTTTCATCATCCCGATCCAGAAATCAGCAAGCAAAGCCGTCGCCTACTCTACATTATGGAAGCTCCCCAATTAAGTAGGCGTCCAGAATGGTTGAGTGAGATTCCCGACTTAACTGCACTGGCTGAGAGTCAGGCAGAATTTCGGGGCGCTAGCAATGTTAAGCCTGCCAATACTACCCCCCGTAAGCGTCCAGAACCAGAACTGGAACCAGTTAACTTGAGCAAAGTGAATACCCAAGACAATCGTTTTATCTGGGTTGCCCTGATTGCTATCATTTTGACGTTGGGTTCCTTAGCTTGGTGGAGTTTGTAAACCTCCTTTGGAGCGTATTTTTCACGGACGCGAGAAATCGCGTCTCTACAATCTACACTTGACGCTGCTCTTGTTTAGCTTCTTTTAAACCTTTTTTCCATGACCAGTAAGGAGTTACAGGATTTTCCTTTCTGGCTTTATAAAATTCATCTATTAGTATATCTAGCTTTTGTTTAAGCTCTTGAGGAGAACTCCCAGCGATCGCATCAAAATCTATAAATATTTGAAACTTATCGTTAAGTAGCTGAAACTGATTTCCCGCGTGCCAATGAGCTTTTGCGCGATCGCTTGGATCTAAGAAAGTTGATATCGCCGTCAGTATTGCTACTAAAATTGATAACATTCCAGCCAGCATATTACTATCTTGCCATTGTGATAAAGCTGAGGCTCCAGCAATAGCAGAAAGAATAGTATTCGGTATTCCTACTATAAATTGCACATAACCCCAAACTGTTGCTGTACTAAAGTGGGCTTTAGATAAAGCAAGAGTATATATCGCCTTTTGTTGTGCTTGGTCTAAAATGCCAAATTTAATATCTTGGTTTTCCAATCGAGTTGAATTAGCCATTCCGTGAAATAAAAATTAATCTATACCTACTAGAATAACTAGAAGTAAAAACGCCTGACGACTAAAGTCAAGGGCGAACAAACGAAGCCCGCGCAACGCGAGCTTTGTCTGTGTAGCCACACGCTTCGAGCGTGTGGGTTTAATTTAAGATGATTATGGGTGAAGCTGGAGGAACTGAGATGGTGACTGATGCGACGGTGGAGCAAATTCTGAAATTGGCAAAGGGGCGAACCGATGCCGCTGAAGTTTACTATCTATCAAGCTCTGACACACCAGTTGAGTTTGAAAACAATCGTTTAAAATCTCTGCAAACCAAAGCCATGAGAGGGGTAGCGCTGCGGGTGCTGCATAAGGGTAAGTTGGGTTTTGCCAGTTCCACAGACTTGACGCGGCTGGAAGATTTGGTAGATGCTGCCGTGCAAACGTCGGAAATTGGCGATCCATCTGAGTTTGATTTTGCCAGCGTAATGCAGGTGACAGCAGCAGCAACAACCTACACACCACCAGCAACTGAAGAATTAGTGGAAGTAGGCGATCGCTTAATTGCCCAAATCCACGACTATAATCCCGATATCCTGGTAGATGTTGGCTTCCACGTCCGGAAAGGGAACATTAAAATTGCTACCAGTTCTGATGTCTACGCCGAACGCAGCAGCCAAATTGTCAGCGCCAGCCTTTCGGGTAACTTAGTACGCGGGGAAGATTTTCTCCAAATTTACAGCTTCGATGTCGCCCGCGATCGCGTTCCCGACTATAACCGTCTTCTGGAAGATTTGTTGCAAAAGTATGCTCTAGCAGAACAGCCAGCCACAATTGAAAGTGGATCTTTCCCTGTCTTGTTCAACCCCAGAGCCGCCGCAGGTGCCATCGGACGCTTATTTAAAACGGTTCTCTCCGGTCAATCCGTTGTCCAAAAAGCCTCTCCATTGGCAGCTAAACTGGGCGAGAAGCTATTTGACGAGGGTTTAACGTTATTTGAAGACCCCACCATCGGAGCTTCTGCCTGCGCCTTTGACGATGAAGGTACGCCCACCAGCCGCAAGGTGTTTATCGAACAAGGCACTGTACGCGGCTTTTATTGGGATCGTCGTTGGGCTGCACGGGCTGGTTGCGAGTCTACTGGGAACGGTTTCCGGGGTGGTTTGTCTCGTCCTAGCCCGGATTTGGTAAATCTGTGTTTTGCTCCTGGTAAGACTTCTACGGCTGATTTAATTGCCAGTATGGATGAAGGGGTAATTGTGGATCAGGTTTTGGGTGCTGGACAGTCGAATCAACTAGCCGGAGAGTTCTCGGTAAACCTGGATTTAGGTTACAAGGTGGAAAAAGGCAAAATTGTCGGTCGGGTGAAGAATACTATGGTGGCTGGTAGTATTTTTGAGGCTTTTAAAAATTTGGTGCATTTAGGAGATACGCCTGAATGGGTTGGCGGCGGTAGTTATTTGCCTTGTATGTTGTTTGAAGGTTTGGGTGTGGCGGCGCGACATGGGTAAATGAAGCGCAAAGACAAGGAAGGACGCGAAGAGAACAAAGAGCAAGGAGGAGAAAGAGTGAGGTTAGCTGTGTTGGAATTTGGCGATGTGTTGGCGAGGATGCGGGTTCTCTGGGTGACGCTATTGGCGGTGCTTTTGCTTTCGGGTTGCGTTCAGTATGATGCTGGGGTGAATTTCGAGAGTCCGAATAAAGGGGAGATTGTACAGCATATTAAGTTGCGGGAACAGCTGACTGCTTTTAGCAGCGAACAGGCGCAGGATTGGTTAAATAGTCTTCAGAGTCGCGCAAAGCAACTTTCTGGGAAAGTTAAGCGCATCTCGAAAGAGGAAGTTATTCTGACGGTTCCGTTTGCTAGCGGTCGGGAGTTGGAGGAGAAGTTTAATGAGTTTTTTAATCCTCCGGTGAAGAAGGGTTCCCAACCCGCGACGGATTTACCAACTATTAAGTCTAATTTGAGTTTGACTCAGGGTAATTTTATTTTCTGGGTGCGAAATCGTTTGAGTTACGATTTAGATTTGCGATCGCTCGGTGTTCTCTCTACTGACGGTAACGTTATAGTTAGTCCCGGTTCGCTGTTTGATTTGGACTTTAGCTTGAAAACTCCTTGGGGTGCTAAGAGTGTTGATAACTCTACCACTGCGATCGCTCCAGTTGTCTCCGATAAAGGGCATGAACTGGTTTGGAAGCTGAATCCAGGCGAGGTAAACCACATCGAAGCTGTGTTCTGGCTTCCTAACCCCCTTGGAATTGGCACGCTGGTTATTATTTTGTTAGTGGTGGCGGGATTCTACTTGAAAGGGAAGAATTCCCCCGGAAGTGGGACGGTTTCTGTGACACCGCCTGCGGTTCCACAAAGTTAATAGTCGAAAGTTGCAAAACGAACAAAGCCCGCCTGCGCCAAATTTTGAAACCTGCGTAGGCGGGTTTAGTGTGAGAATATGCGAATTATATTCGCCCTTTTTAGATGAGGTCAGGGCAAGGATATGCGCCCTAAAATGTAATAGAAAGATTACTTAACACAAACTTCATATTTAATATGACAGTCAAAGAATTAGAAGCACAACTCGAAGCCCTAACTCCAACGGAAAAGGCTGAAGCCATACAAATATTAACTAAAACTTTGAGCAACGGTTCGCTAGGTATTACAAAAACGCCTGGTGTAATGGGTGGAGATGCCTGCATCTCCAAAACTCGCCTTCCAGTTTGGCTGTTCGTGAGTTTGCGTCGTCAAGGTGCAAGTGATGCTCAACTGCTAAAATTTTATCCGCATATTAGTGCAGCCGACTTGGTGAATGTTTGGGCTTATGCTGATGCACACCCAGAGGAAATTGAAACAGCACTGCGAGAGCAAGACGAAGCAATGCAAGAAGAAGCATAATCTATGGCAAGTCTCTATGCCGATGAACAATTCCCATTGCAAGTTGTGGAATTATTAAGAACTTTGGGGCATGATGTCTTGACAGTTCAAGAAGCAGGAAATGCTGGATTTTCTGACCCAGAAGTATTAGCTTTTGCAGTGAGTAACGTTCGCGCAGTTCTATCACAAAATCGTCGTGATTTTATCCGACTACATATTCAACAACCCGACCATGCTGGCATTATTGTATGCACAGATGATAAAAACTTGGAGAGGCTGGCGACGCGCATTAATGATGCTATTTCTGCTGAAGAAACTTTGACAGCTAAATTGATTGGTGTCAACCGTCCCCAGAGATAAAAATCAAGCGATCGCATTCACAATTACCAGATTAACTATGACATTAAAAGAATTAGAAAAACAACTACTTTCATTAACTCCCGCAGAAAAAGCTCAGGCGATCCAGTTATTAGCCGAAAGTTTAAGCAATACTTGGAAAGGAATTGAAAAGACTCCCGGCGTGTGTGGAGGCGATGCTTGTATTGCCAAAACTCGTATTCCTGTTTGGGTACTTGTAAATGCTCGTGGTTTGGGTATTAGCGAAGCACAACTATTATATGACTATCCAATATCTGCTGCTGACTTAGCAAACGCTTGGGCTTATGCTAAAGCATATCCTCAAGAGATTGAAATAGCAATCAGAATGAACGAGGAAGATTAATTGATGGCGCGTCTTTATGCAGACGAATAATTTCCAAGGAGGGTAGTGGAATTCCTACGAGATTTAGGTCACGACGTTCTGACAGTACAGGAAGCAGGAAAGGCAAATCTTCAGATTCCTGACGAGGAAGTGTTAGCATTTGCCGTAAATGAAGAACGGGCAATTTTGACTTTAAATCGGGATGATTTCTTCAGACTTCACCGCTTACAACCAGAACATTTTGGCATTATTGCTTGCAAAGATGACCGGGATAGGGAAAGAATGGCAACGCGCATTAATGAGGCTATTTCTGCTGAAGAAACTTTTGCAGGTAAATTGATTCGTGTCAACCGTCCCCAGGGATGAAAATGAAGCGATCGCATTAACTCAATTTTGCTGTACACTCTAAAATTAACCGTTGATTCTCTAGCGCATAAGGCTGAATTTCCAAAGCTTGTCTAAAAGCTACGATAGCAGCAGTGTATTCTTCCAGTGCGAGATAACACAACCCCATACCATGCAGTGCGCCAAAGTGAAATGGAATTAGCTCGACAGCCATTTGACAGTCGTTAAGAGCTTTTTTATAATCCCTGAGAATATAGTAAAGTACGGCTCGTCTATTCCAAGCTTCGGCAAAATCAGGTTGAGCTGCGATGATTTCTCTAAGTAACTCTTCGGCTTTGGCAATCTCTCCTGCTTCAAGTAATGCCTGCGATCGCTGTAAAATTTCAAAACCCGCTACTCCCTTTTGATAAAACCAAATGCGCCAAAGCTCAGCCGTAGCCTCATAGCGCACCTTTTCATCAGGGTTTTTCAGGTCTTCTAGTAACGAATTGAGAGAAAATTCATTCATGGATGTCAGCCCCAGTAAGTCACGTTGGCCTGTAATCTTCATATCCTTATGTTTAGCAGCTATCTGTTTCATAGGGGGAACTACTTTTTTAGGAGGAATGACCGTGTTTGCCGGAAAACGACCCACAAATCTAGGTGTACAGTCAGGAAAACTAGCGCCATGTCCTAGTACGCCCAACTGTGTCAACAGCCAAAGCCAGGATAGCGAGCATAAAATCGAGCCTCTTACCTACAACTCTAGCGCCGCACAAGCGATCACTGATCTCAAGACAGTTATCCAGTCTCTCCCTAAAACCAAAATTGTCGCCGAAACCGACAATTACCTCTACGCGGAATTCACCACCAAACTTATGGGGTTTGTCGATGATGTGGAATTCTATGTCGATGATGCCGCAAAAACCATCCACGTCCGTTCAGCTTCCCGGCTGGGACAGTCAGATTTAGGCGTGAACCGTAAAAGAATAGAGACACTAAGAGCCAAACTCAACGAACTCCGAAGCTAGTAACAACCCCTCCCCAACCCTCCCCGAAACGGGGAGGGAGCCGAATCTGACGGGGTGACAACCCTGTCAGAGAAAATTCTGTAACGTTGATTTTGGTTGGCGGTAGGGGCATTGCCTGGCACTCGCGTTGCACTAAAGCTGCCCAAGTATTGAATAAGCCTGTCAATAGCTAAAAATCCACTGTTGAGGAACGCTATAACTCAACACTCAAAACTTTTTATGGCTGCGTCTACCTGTTGGAGCAGAAATTCTAAAGTCGAGGAGTTGTCAAGAACGACATCAGCCTTGGCACACTTCTGGTCTATTGGCATCTGGCTGTTTATTCTAGCTTGCGCTTGTTCAAAAGTTAAGCGATCGCGTTTAATCAATCTCTGAATCTGCTGTTGTTGCGAACAGCTTACAACCCACACTTCTGTACACAGATCAGTCATTCCAGCTTCAAACAGCAAAGGCACCACTAATACCACCGTGGGATGTAGATTAAAATTATCAATTGCCTCGACAATGCGATCGCGCACAAAAGGATGAATCTGTTGTTCTAGCCACCGACGTTCCCCAAAGTTGTTAAAAACAACATTACCCAACTGCCCGCGATCTAAGGTTCCATCCGGTAGCAGTATATCTGAACCGTAGCGCTCAACAATCAGATTCAGTATCGTCGAACCAACTTTTACCGCATCTCTTGCATAAACATCTGCATCCAAAATCTGCAAATTGTAGACACTGGCAAGGTAATTTGAGACAGTAGTTTTACCAGTCCCGATGCCACCAGTTAAACCAATAATCCGCCGTTCATCATCATTATTCATTAGTTATACTCTCGTTCCCAATCTCTGACTGGGAATGCCGGAGCATGACGCTAGAGCCTCATTTCTTCTTAGCCATTCCCAGAATTGTCTTCCCAGTTTCTGACTAAAAACGAGAATTTTTAATTGTTTTACCATCGCAACTCTGACGCAAACAACTTCACAGCCGCCTCGCTATCCACTGGTCGAGAAAACAAATATCCCTGCCCATAATGGCATTCCCGTTTCAATAGTCGCAACTGAGTCAACTGCTGCTCAGTTTCCACACCTTCTGCAACCACTTCCATACCCAGATTGCCAGCCAGGGTTACAATTGTCCAGATAATCTCCCGACTGTGAGCCTCAATGCCGATACCATTCACAAAAGAGCGGTCAATCTTCAAAGTATCGATAGGCCAGCGGTGCAAATAACTCAATGAAGAATAGCCTGTACCAAAGTCATCAATACATAACAGAATATTCCTTGCCTTCAATTGCTCAAGCAAAGCTTTAGCAGAATCGGCATTTTCCATGATGGTACTTTCGGTGATTTCCAACTTCAAGAAACTAGGATCTAGACCAGTTTCCTGCAAAATTTCGTCAATTTGCTCAATTAAACCTGGTTGCCTAAATTGGACACTAGAAAGATTTACACTGATAGTTAAATCATCCGTAAAATCGGGATATTTCAGCTGCCAAACACGCAACTGACGGCAGGCTTCCTGAAGTACCAACGCACCAATGGGGACGATCAGACCAGTATCTTCTGCCACTGGAATAAACTCAGATGGAGAAACCATGCCCCTCGTCGGGTGAAACCAGCGTACAAGAGCCTCAAAACCACTAATTTTGCCTGTAGATAGGGCAACAATTGGCTGATAGTAAAGTTGAAATTCATGGGTAGCGATCGCTCGTCGCAGATCCGTCTCTAACTGCAAACGATCCACCGCACGAGTGTGCATCACCGGATCGAACACAGCATAACCTGCCCTGCCCTGTACCTTGGCGTAATACATCGCCGTATCCGCCGCCCGCAGTAAATCTTGAGGCTGGTCATCATCAGCGCTGAGGATGCAGTAATGAGGATTAAGCAAGGAGAAAGAGGAAGCCGAAGAACTTCCTGGTGTCTCACTTGTTAATGTTTTTATCTCAGTTTTACTCAGCGCAATTCCGATACTGGTAGTTGTGAACACCTCGCGCCCATTCAGTTTAAAAGCCTCCCCCAACTTCCGGTGGATCTGCTGGGCAATGCGAATAGCATCACCCACATCGTGAATATCCTCCAGCAGAATAGCAAACTCGTCTCTTCCCATCCGGGCTAGGGTGTCGCTGGCACTCAGACAGCTGGATAGCTTGCCAGCCGTAGCAATCAGCAGTTGGTCGCCTACCAAGTGTCCCATACTGTATTTGACCATTTGAAAGCGATCCAAATCCAGAAACAAGACAGCAAATAAACTCTCTGGGTGTTCTTTGCCACGCTCTATGCGACTTGCCAGACGATCCAGAAACAATTTCCGGTTAGGCAAACCACACAGGGAATCATAAAAAGCATGGTATCGCAGCTGTTCCTCGGCAAGCTTGGCGTGAGTAATATTGTGGCAGTTGACTACAATCCCAGCTACTGCTGGATCGTCGAGTAAGTTAGTAGTGACAGCCTCAAAAACGCACCAAGAACCGTTGGTATGTCGAACGTGATACTCAGGTAGTCGGTGACTAACGCTGGGATTTTCCATAGCACGCTCAAATGTTTGATTAACCAGAGTTATATCCTCTGGGTGAACAAACTTTACAGCACTTTTGCCAACCACCCTAGCTGGTGAATATCCTAAAATTCGCTCAACAGAAGGGCTAACATATTGTGAAACACCATTTTCATCAACAATCAGAATAATATCGGTGGCGTTTTCGATTAATGCTCGAAATCGTTGTTCGCTTTCTTGTAGGGATGCAATTAATCGTGTCTTTTCCGCCTCAGTCTGTCGCTTATGGTCGCGCATTTGTTTCGCTTGCAGCGCCTGCGATACCGCCGCCCCCAGTCGCACTAATCTATCTTTCAGCAGATAATCAGCTGCGCCGTGTTTCATGCACTCTACTACCACTTCTTCGCTGACTGTGCCAGTGACGACTATGAAGGGAATGTCTAGATTGCGCGATCGCAAAAGTTCCAGCGCCCTGAGAGCATCAAATTGAGGCAAGGTGTAATCAGCCAGAATCAAGTCAAGATCGGGATGCAATTGGGCCAGGTAGTCGGCTTCTGTATCTACGCGCTGCCACTCTGGTTTAAAGCCAGCCCAACGCAGTTCGTGCAGAGTTAGTTCAGTATCGGTTGGTGAGTCTTCAAGCAGTAAAACTTTCAGTGGAACTGACATGATGACCTTCTGTTGAGAGTAAGAATGTCTGAGTTTTGATGTTTGCGGCCTGATGTCTGAGTTCTGAAGTGATGTATGCAAATTCATGGTTAAGATTTCACTCGTTATAGCCTTTGTGCTTCTGACAGTACAATATGGTTTTAGGTTTGTCGGATCGGCAATTTCTAAAATTTTGTACTGTATTCGATTTTAATAATCCAAAATCTTTGCCTTGAAAATGGTATACGCCCTGACTTTTAGAATGGCGACTGGTTCAACACTAGCCAGTACAACCCCAACTGCCTCACAGCTTCAGTGAACTGTTCAAAGTCTACAGGCTTAACGATGTAACTGTTGACACCAAGTTGGTAACTATCCACCATGTCGCACTCTTCACAGGATGAGGTAAGTATTACTACTGGAATTTTAAGGGTTTGGGGGTCGGATTTGATGGTCTGCAAAACTTCTAAACCATCAATTTTGGGGAGTTTTAAGTCAAGCAGAATCAGTTTGGGGTTGTTGTTGAGGTTGCGGTCTGCAAAGGTGCCTTTACGGAAAATGAAGTTTAGCGCCTCCTCGCCGTCGCGGGCGATGTGGATGTGATTGGAGATTTTGTTTCTCCGCAGGGCCAAAAGTGCGAGTTCCACATCGTTAGGGTTGTCTTCGACTAGCAAGATTTCCTTTGGGTTCTCAATTGTGGCCATTAGCACCTGTAAGGGTAAAGTAAAAAATTGTACCTTGGTTGACTGCTGATTCAGCCCAGATGCGTCCGCCGTGGCGGTGGATGATGCGTTGTACGATCGCTAAACCTACTCCGGTTCCTTCATATTCTTCTGCACGGTGTAGCCGCTGGAAGACACCAAAGAGTTTATGGGCGTAGCGCATATCAAAGCCTGCACCGTTATCTTTGATGAAATAAACATGATTAGTTATTAGTTCTTGGGTATTAGTTAATGACTGATCGTTATAGCCAATTTCAATTTGGGCGATTTGGCGATCGCGTGTAAATTTGAAGGCGTTGGAAAGTAAGTTGATAAAAACTTGCTTGAGTAAGGCTGGATCTCCCTGGCAAATGGGCAGTTCGCCAATTGTAATTTCAATATTACGGTTTTGTTGTTCTTGGTCTAGTTCTGCAAGTACCTGACGCACTAGGTCGAGAATAGCTACTGGCTGTTTTCTTAGTGGTTGGCGCGACAGCCGGGAGAAACTAAGCAAATCATCTATTAAGTCGCCCATTTTCTGGGCGTTGTCCTGCACCAGTTGCAGATAGCGTTGGGCTTCCGGATCGAGTTGATCGCTATAGTCTTCCTGCAAGATCCGCGAGAAACCGTTGATGGCACGCAGAGGACTACGCAAGTCATGAGAGACAGAATAGCAGAAAGCTTCTAGCTCTTTATTAGCTGCTTCTAATTGGGCGGTGCGTTCGATGACTCTTTTTTCCAATTCGGCGTTTAGCTGGCGAATTGCTTCTTGGGAAAGCACTTTTTCTGTAATATCGGTGCAGGTGCCAATCCACTCGCGAATTTCACCTTCTTCTGATAATAAGGGAACGCCACGGACATTGAAGTATCGATAATCACCATCGGCACCCCGCAGACGAAACTCGGTGTTATAGATACTTTTGGTTTGGATGGCTTGAGACCACTCTTGGGAAGCGCGATCGCGCTCGTCGGGATGAACGACTTCTAGCCACCCCCAGCCCTTGATCTCGGCTTCCGATTGACCAGTATAAGCTGTCCAATCAGCTTGCTCGGTAATCATCTCACCTTGACCGTTGGTAGTCCAAACTATTTGCGTGGTGG
The DNA here is from genome assembly GCF_014695505.1 of Trichocoleus sp. FACHB-90. Lineage (NCBI taxonomy): Bacteria > Bacillati > Cyanobacteriota > Cyanophyceae > Leptolyngbyales > Trichocoleusaceae > Trichocoleus > Trichocoleus sp. FACHB-90. The sequence continues at coordinate 70,675 of NZ_JACJOK010000041.1, read as the reverse complement.
CGCGTGCCAGAGAACGATAGCGCTCCTCACTCTGACGCAATCCTTCCTCAGCCTGCTTCTGGTCGTCAATGTCCGTAGAAGTCCCAAACCACTTGATAATATTGCCATTGCGATCGCGCAATGGTAACGCCCAACCGAGGTGCCAGCGATATTTTCCGTCAGATGCTCTCTTGAAGCGATATTCAATTTTATAAGGTTCGCCCGTCTGCACTGCATGATTCCAAGTGTCGAGACAATTTTGTACGTCGTCCGGATGCAGCACAGGTTGCCATCCCCACCCCTGAGTTTCCTCCAGCGTCATTCCTGTATAGTCAAACCAGCGCTGGTTGTAGTAATCTAGAAAGCCATCCGGCTGTCCAGTCCAGACGATCTGCGGCATCGCGTCTGCTAGAAGGCGATAGCGCTGTTCGCTGGCTTGGGCGTCTGTACGCGCCTGCTGCTCAAGTACCAAAAGTTCGGCTAGGGCTTTTTCCAGCTGTCTGCGCTCTGTCAAGTCAACTGCAAAGCAGCCAACCCGATCCGTATAGTCGTCCAAAAGTGCCATAGCGAATAGAATGGGGACGCAACTGCCATCTTTGCGAGTGTATTCTTGCTCGAAAGGGGTACAAGAGCCAGACTTTCTAATTTCTGCGATCGCTCGTTCATTTAGAGAGCGACATTCTAGGGGGATCAATGCGTCCCAATGCACTCTACCTGCGAGAAGATCCTCCCGCGTGTAGCCCACCATCGACAGAAAAGCGTTGTTAGCTTCGGCGATATTACCGTTAATATCCCCAAAAAATACGCCAAACATATTCGACTCAGCCAACCGCCTAAACCGGGCTTCGCTTTCTCGCAACGCCTCCAAAGACTGCTGGCGCTCAATCGCAATTCCTGCCATTTGCGTTGCGACTGCGATCAGTTGCAAATCGTCGGCACTGGGGGGGCGAACTTTGCGGTAATACATGGCGAAAGTCCCCAGTATCTTGCCATTGGTGGAAAATATTGGCATCGACCAACAGCTTCGCAATCCATGAGATAATGCCAAATCACGAAATTCTGTCCACAGGGGATCGTTTTCGATGTCTGAAACGATGACTGGTTTACCAAAATGCGCCGCCGAACCGCAGCAACCAACATTAGGAGCGATCGCTATTCCATTTATTGCCTGATTGTAGCTGTCTGGGAGACTGGGAGCGGCTCCATTCAGCAATTTTGTCCCAGTTTTGTCAACAAGCAGGATCGAGCTAATGCCTTCACCAGACTGTTCCTCGATAAACTGCGCCAAAGCGTCCATCACCTGAAGGAGTGGCACTCCCGTGGCAATCATTTCTAGTAAACGTTTTTGTCCGGCTATCAGCGCTTCTGCTTGCTTGGCAAGAGTTATGTCACGAGCGATACCGCGATAACCTTGAAAAACACCTTGATGATCGAAAACTGGAGAACCGCTGGTTCCGAGTATAACTTGATGACCATCTTTGTGAAGTAGCGTTTTTTCCAGTTGCGAGAACGGTTGTCTGAGTGAGGTAAAGTAATCCATCAATTGAGCAAATCGCTCAGCCTCTGACGGTGCCATAAACTCAAAAAGCCTCTTTCCCAGAATCTCGGCTGGCTCGTAACCCAGAATATCTTTTACTTTCGGGTTGACGTAAGTATAGGCATTGTTAATATCGTTTTCCCACACCCAGTCGTTAGTATTTTCGACTATATTGCGGAATCTTTGTTCACTTTCTCGCAATGCTTCTTCAGCATTTTTGCGTTCAGTAATATCGCGAGAATTGACAACAATACCACCTACAGCCGGGTCAGCAAAAAGGTTAGTGCATCTCGATGATAAATAGCGCCAAGCTCCGTTTTTATGTTGATATCTGCATTCTATCGATACGGTTAAGCCGGGGTTTTCAATTAAGTTGTCTAAATGATTTTTAATATAGTTAATTTTTTCGGGATCAACAAAATCACAACATCTCTTGCCGATTAATTTCTCTGGTTTATATCCCAAAATTATCTCAACAGAGGGACTTTGATACTGCATCACGCCATCAGCATCAATAATAGTGATGATGTCTGAGCTATTTTGAATTAGCGAACGGAATTTAGCTTCACTGGCTGCAAGTGCTGCTTCTGCAAGCTTGCGATCGCTTATATCTGTGTGCGAACCAGTCATCCGCACGGGATTACCTGTTTCATCCCACAGCGCCTGACCGCGATTTAAAATCCATTTATAAGTGCCATCTTTGCATCTTAGGCGAGACTCGGCAACGTAAAATGGTGTTTTTTTATCCAAATGATCTTGGCAAAGCTGTAGCACCCAGTCAACATCATCTGGATGTAAGCGACCGATCCATTCATCAAAATGGTTAGCAATTTCATCATTTTCATAACCTAGCATTTCCTTCCATCTAGCTGAGAAGAAAACTTGATTAGTTTTGATATTCCAGTCCCAAATTCCATCATTATTGCCGCGCAATGCTAGATGCCAGCGTTCTTCACTTTCCCTTAAAGCTGACTCGGCGATTTTGCGTTGGGTGATGTTGGTAAGGCTGCCACTGGTGCCATTAATTCTACCATCGGAACCTAGAGTTAATTGGGCAGTTACTTCCAGGTAACAATGTCTACCATCTTTGGTGATATATCTTCCCTGATTGTGAAAAGATTCTTTTGCCTGTGAAATTAAGGAGAGAAATTCTTGTAAGTTGCGATCGCGTTCTTCGGGATGAATATAATCTAAAAAATTCTTCCCAATGCTTTCTTCAATAGTAAAGCCAGTAAGTTGTGTCCACGCAGGATTGAGAAATGTCCAATGTCCAGCTTCATCGGTTTGAAATAGCACTTGTGGCAGGCTATTAACCAGTGAACGATACTTTTTCTCACTTTTTCGCAAAGCTGCTTCTGCTGACTCGCGTTCTTTAAAAGAGTTTTCCAACGATGCCGCCATCGTGTCAAAGGCATAAGCTAACTGGTTGAATTCTCCGCTAGCATAAGCCAAGCCAGTTCGGACGCTCAAATCGCCTTTGGCGAGGCGGTGCGTTGCCTTTATTAGCGCTTTTACCCGCCGCAATATAAATACGTCGCTGCCTATCCAGGTGGCAATGACTACGAATACCGCAATTAACCCTAAAGTAAATAAGTTTCTCTTCAGCCTTCCTTGAGCCTCAGCATAGGCAACAGCTTTAGGAATGCCAATGGTTACGTAAATGTTACAGCGATCGCTACTATTTGTACAAACACCAGAAAGCGGCGCAAAGGCATACAAGCGCGATATACCATCCAAGCCAACAGATTCAACGGTGCCTGTCTTTTGTGTTTTGAGAATAGTTTTGACCAACGGTACTTCTGGCGCAGACTGCCCAATCCATTTTTCTGGGTTGGGGTAGCGGGCTAAAATTGTCCCGTTGCTGTCAATAACGGTAAAAGTCGATCCGGGCGGCAGATGGGAAGTGTTAACTAATTGACTTAGCGATCGCAAATCCAGGGCGGCATAAACTACCCCTGTCACTTGTCTTTTCTCGTCAAGTAGAGGATAGCTGAAAACCAGCCCTGGTCTGCCTGTAATCCGACCAATTTGATAATCACCAGTAGCGAAATTGCGCTCTTTGAAAGTCCGCACAAACCACGGGCGATGTTTTAAGTTAATTGACTTTTTAAAAGGAAGAGCGCTGCAAAATACATCGCCATTGGCTTCTACAACACCCAAATTGCCATAGTCTGGATATTTTTGCCGCAGAGAAGCCAAAAACTCACTACACACTTTGGCATCTTGCTGGCGTACTTCCGGAAGTTGCGCCAGTACAGTAAGTAGTTGGCGGGTATTCTCAATTAAGCGCTCTTGATTGTCGGTAGCGAGCCTGTTCAGCCGCAGGGCATTTTTCTTGGCTTCAACTTTTTCCAGATGACGATCTTCCAGGTGTGTGTAGAGCGTCAGCCCAAACGCCGGAATGACAGCCAGCAGAACCAGCAGCAGCAGGCGCGATCGCAGTGAAGTTGCGTATGCGTTACCTGTTCCCAGTCGGCTCGTCATCGTCCCCAACCTGGATGCTGCTGTATCCCTGATAACATTTAACGATCTTAAAAGCGATCGCATAGGCTAGTTCACTCCCTAAACCTTTACCGCTGAAGGAGCAAGATGAAAAAACTAATATTTTGTATTAGATAATACTATTTCCATGCTTCTTTCTTCAGGTGTTCTGTGCAGGTGGCACGACTACCCCAAAAGTTAACAGAATTTCCTTAACAGTGGCAAGATTAAGAGTTATTTAAGACTTATTCCTTAACGTTGTAGTCCACTCTAGTATCGCTTCCAGTAACCCATCTAAAGTATATTCTGGCGCTTCCACATCCACTCGTCCCAAAAGCTCCTGACAAGTTTTTGAGGTTTGGGGGCCAATTGAGGCGATACAGACATTTTGGAGCGGTAATTCATCGATTTCGCCTACTAATTGACAAAAATGTTGCACAGTTTTAGAACTGGCAAAGGTAATTATATCGACTTGCTGCTGCTGTAGTGCCTGGAGAGCTTGGGGAGAAATCGCTTTTGGACACCGAGACTGATATGCCGCCACTTCTACCACTTCTGCACCCAAAGAGCGTAGTTCCGACACTAAAACTTCTCTTCCACCTGTTTCGACTCTGGGAAACAGAACTTTTTTCTCGAAGAGATTTTCTGGAAAGTTTTCTACAAGGGAATCCGCCACAAAGTCTGGGGGAATAAAGTCTGGGTTGATGCCTCGCTGTTTTAAACTTTGGGCGGTTTTCTTCCCGACTACAGCAATTTTTATCCCTGCTAACGCACGAGCATCTTTATTTTGTGCTTCTAGGCGTTCAAAGAAGTAATCAACGCCGTTAGTGGAAGTGAGAATTAACCACGAGTAGTCAGTAATTTGCGCGATCGCATTATCCAAAGCCTCCCAGCTGGAAGGCGGGACAATTTCCAGAGTAGGCATTTCGATTACCGTTGCGCCTTGTTGTTGCAAGCGATCGCAAAATTCATTTGCTTGTCCGGTTGCTCGCGTCACCAAGATAGTTTTACCAAACATAGGAATTTGGGATTGGGGATTGGGGATTGGGGATTGGGAATTAGGAATTTTTCCTTTTGGTTGGGGGGATCGCCTTGTGTTTTCTTCAGGCGATCGCAAATATTCTCTCAAACCAACTACCTCCCCAATTACAATTACTGTGGGAGAAAGAGATTCACCCTTGGTTTTCTCCACAATATTGCCCAGAGTCCCTATCCAGATTTTTTGTTCAGCAGTTCCCGCCCAACGAATAACGGCGACTGGTGTAGAATGCGATCGCCCATATCGCTGCAACTGATGGACAATTTCACCTAAATTGCGTCCGCCCATCAATATTTCTAACGTCTGCATCCCGGAGAGTGTCTTCCAGTCTAAGGCTTCTGGTTCATGGGCTGTGACTACGGCAAAACCTCGACTCATCACCGGATCTGTCAGCGGAATTCCTGCTAGTAAAGGTGCTGCTAAAGCCGAGGAAATTCCCGGCACAATTTCAAAGGGACATCGGGCGGCAATTAATGCTTGAATTTCGGAACTACAGCGCCCAAAAATAAACGGATCGCCTGACTTTAGCCGCACAACGGCTTTACCTTCTTGACATTTTTCTACCAGGAGTTGGTTAATTTCTCCTTGCTGTGTGCTGGGTTTTCCTCCCCGCTTGCCCATATCCAGCTTCTGGCAATCATCTGGCACCAATTGCAACAGTTGCTCATCGATGAGAGCATCATAAACTAAAACTTCTGCCTCACAGAGCAGTTGTTGCGCTTGCACTGTGAGGTAAGCAACATTTCCTGGCCCCGCGCCTACAAGATATACTTTGCCGATATGCTCAGTCATATCAATTTTAGATTTTGAATTTTGGATTTAAGCCGGAGGACTAAAGTTGCGGCTATACGGACACAGCCTGCTCTCGTCAGGCTTCGTTTGTCTAGCCTCATCCTTCAGGGCGTGGGCGTGTTTAATTTAATTTGCTCGATTAACTCTTCGAGCTGTTTTTGCTCCGGGGACGGTGCTTTATATAATTCTCTAGCTTTTTGCAGATTTGCGATCGCTTCTTCTAACTTATTTTGCTTCATCAAAGCGTCTCCTAACCTCAAATAAGCATCTATATTTTTGGGCGATCTCTCCGTCAGTTCCCGAAACACAGGCGTAGCCTCATCAAGTTTGTTTTGCGCCATCAGCGAATTTCCCAAAAACAACCGAGCCATATCATTAGTACGGTGTCGTTCAATCACCCGGCGAAAATTTGCCTCTGCACTTGCATAATCTTTTTGTTTATAAAGATTTACTCCTTTTTCAAATATATTTGAAGTGGTAATTGTCTCGAAAATAAAATAACCGAGTCCGGTTAGAATAATACCAACAACAGCCGCAGCTACAAAATAAATTGGTTGAGATGTTTCGCCCATTTTTTCCTCATTTTATACTTTGAATTCTAAGATTGTAATTAAACAAATCTGGATTTGGAAATGGCACTTAACTTTTGCCTTGCGATCAAGCCTGGAACTAAAGTTCCGGCTGAAAGCTCAAGTCCGTTGAAACGAACTCAAATGCTTACTAAATATTGATTCCTTTTTTTAAGAAAGCTTTATCTATACCTCCTACGTTCCAACGGACTAAAATGCTTGTTCGGTATTGATTTTAACCCGTTTTAACGGGTTTAAGCTATGAGCCGGAAATTTATTTCACGGCTCATCTGTATGTCTGTTAGGTTTCTCTACGCGACCTAAAAAGCGTTGTGTAACGCACCATTATCAGACAGTGTTTTTCTTACGCCAAAAGACAGGCGGCGGGAAAAATTAGATATTCCAAGAAAAACAGTTTCCAGATAAATTGATAGAAGGATGCGATCGCTACCTTATCTTGCAAATCAACCTTCGTGCTACGCCACCACAGCAACGCTAGTGCTAATAAATGAGTAATGACTACAAAGGTGGCGTTTAGCAAGGGAAGCTTCAGCACTCCCGCTAAAATCATCCCCACGTAACATACAGTTATTACCCAGAGAGAGAGATTAAATACAGCAGCTTTACCCAACTGGATTGTAAAAGTGGTGATATTGTACTGCTTATCGCCTTCCATGTCTGGGATGTCTTTAAAGATAGCGATCGCAAACGTAAAGACCAACACAAACAAGGTTAGCGCCCAGACTGGTACGGGAATCACTTGTTCTTTTTGCAACACCCAACTAAAGTGTAAAAACAGCCCTAAATTAACAATTACCCCCCGCACAGTGAAAATACACAACGCTGCCCAAAATGGAAACCGCTTTAATCGAATTGGCGGTAAAGAATAAGCTGTGCCAATTGCTAAACTAATGCCCACAGTCAAGGCTAAATATTGCCCCAGAAGCAGCGAAGAAAGCAACGCTACAGTACCGCTAAGAGCGATAATTATTACAGCTTGTCGCCGGGAAAATTCACCTGCTGCGATGGGCAAATGGGGTTTGTTAATTTTGTCAATTTCCACATCTTCTAGCTGATTTAACCCCACAATGTAAATATTGCCCCCCAAACAAGCAATCCAACTTCCCAACAGTTGCACCACACTATCGCCGATCACGCTAGTGGAGCTGAGAGCGATCGCCATCAAGTATAATGCCACCACACTTAAGCTAGTGCCAATGATCGTATGGGGTCGCGAAAACTTCCAAAAGGCATACAGCCAGGGAACACGTTGCTGAACTGGGTGGGACTGAGAAGGATTAATTTGGGGCTCGGAAGACTTTTGAGGAGATATCACAGAGAGTAAGTGCCTGAATAAATGCTCAGGCTTGATTTTAAGCAATTTTTGCTACCAAAGTTATTACTTATCCAATCTGCAACTTTCAAAAAGCCCCTTATTCACAACGTAGGTTGAACGGTTGGAACCTCACTTAACAAATGCTTATGCGTATTGGGTTTCATCCCTCAACCCTACCTACAGTAGGGGCATGGTATTGCCTATCGGTGTCAATTTAAGCCCTGGCGACTGGAAGTCGCGGCTAAAAAACTCAGTCCGCCTACCCTTCGGGAACGCTAAAGCGAACGCGGACTGACGAAATATTAAGGTTCTTTTAACCCGCGCAGGCGGGTTTTGTTTGTGTAGCTGCGGTTTCAACCGCCAAGCTAACGTTAAGTTGACACCAATGGGCAATGCCATGCCCCTACAAAATGTCGAAAATTACGACATTTTCTAAGGGTTGTATGAAACCACCCTGCCCAATCCCCGTAAGAGGATGTCTGAAAAGTCATAATCAAGACGCTTAGATGGTGGAGATCCCCCTTGCATCCTCCTTAAAAAGGGGGACTAAGACTTGATTGTCCCCCCTTTTCTCTAGCGCGGGGGCTAGGGGGGATCAAATTAACTTTTGACACTTGTGGGACATCCTATAAGAAGAGGATCTTCGAGGGATGAACATACTTAACCTAACCCTATTGGTTCAGACGCTAAAGCACATCGCCTTTGGTAGCGCACAACAACCCAAATCGAATCAAGCCTCGCTGATAACCCCGACTCATTAAGCCTAGAGAAAGCGCAGCCTGAATCGTTGTCCAACCGGAAAGCAGCAAACCCACAATGGCATCGAAATTAAAGGTAGAATCAATTACTACATCCCAGAATGGGGCTACAGCTTTTGACCAGTCTGCCGTGTGAATATTTTGGAAACAGAGATTACCAGCCATTTCTTCATATTCCGGCAGCGAAATCACATAAGGCAAAGCATACACCCGGTAAATTTCCGCCAAATGTTTCCGCTCATCATCTGTCAGTTGCCCATATTCTCCACCCAAAGGACGGTGACACCACGTTGCCATAATGAAAGTTCCACCAGGCTTTAGTACCCGGTAGCATTCCTCCAAAAACTTCTTTTTATTCGGCATATGTTCCCCACTTTCCATCGACCATACCAAGTCAAAGGAGTTATCGGCAAAAGGCATATCTAAAGCATCTGCCACCTGGAAAGATGCCCTTTCACTCAGTCCCGCCGCCGCTGCGCGTTCCTTTGCTCGGTTAGCCTGGACTGGGCTAAGAGTAATCCCAGTGGCAGTAGCGTTAAACTTTTGTGCCAGGTATAGGGAACTGCCGCCAATTCCGCAACCAACATCAACAATATGCTGGGCTTGTTGTACGCCAGCCCAGTTGAGTAATTGTTCAATCAGGTCAATCTGTGCCTGCCTTCGGTCTTTTTTTTGGGTACCATCTGCGCCATAGTACCCGTGGTGCATATGTTCGCCCCAAATCTGTTCCCAAAGACCAGAGGAAGCGTCGTATAAATGCTGAATTTGCTGATATAGAGTCGATGTCATGAAATTGTCGCGAAAAGTGCGGATCAAAAATTAGCCTATCAGAACTCCGAAAGGAGTAAGCTCTTAAAAAGACTTTTTTTCTCCCCTCTCAAACTCTTTGATTCAGCACTTAGCTGTTTTTCAGATTAGCCTATGACTGTTTCCAGAACTATTTGCCTGGGTTTCCTAGCGGTAATTACGATTGGCACGCTTTTACTGATGCTGCCGATTTCTACGAGTGATGGCAGCTGGAGCAATCCGCTGATAGCCCTATTTACCGCCACTTCTGCGGTTTGCGTGACTGGTTTATCTGTGGTTAATATCGGGACTTTTTATTCATTCTGGGGGCAGCTGTTCCTGGTCTTGCTGGTGCAGGTGGGTGGCTTGGGCTATATGACAGCAACAACTTTGCTTTTGCTGCTGTTGGGGCGCAAGTTTGGCTTGAAAGAGAAAATCGCTATTCAACAATCATTAGACCACCCTGGATTGTCTGGTGTGGTGGAGTTGGTTCGCTCTATTATTGCGATGACGCTGATCATTGAAATTTCCGGCATTTTTTTACTGATGTTGGTGTTTGTGCCGGATTATGGGATGGAGCGCGGTCTTTGGCTATCAATTTTTCATAGCGTGAATTCCTTTAATAATGCAGGCTTTGGTCTTTTCGGGGATAATTTGATCCAGTATGTGCGATCGCCCTTGATCAACCTGATCGTCCCAGTTTTGATTATTTTGGGAGGGATTGGCTACGAAGTGATTATGGAAGCGTATCTCTGGGTACGCGATCGCTACCATAAACGCCCAGAGAAAGTAGTATTTTCTCTTAATTTCAAAGTTGCCACCAGTACCACTCTCCTTTTACTGATTTTGGGAACCATTTTCTTCTTATTTGCGGAATTCAACAATCCGCAAACCTTTGGACAACTAAGCTTCCCTCAAAAATTAATGGCTGCTTGGTTTCAATCTGTTACTCCAAGAACAGCCGGATTTAATACGATTGATATTGGTAAGATGACCGAGGCTGGTCTATTTATTACAATTGCCTTCATGTTTATCGGTACCAATCCCGGCGGTACAGGCGGCGGGATTAAAACTACTACCGTGAGAGTGTTGTTTAGCTGTACTAAAGCAGTTCTACAAGGGAAGGAAGAAGTTCTGTGTTATCAGCGTCAAATACCGTTGGTGCTGATATTAAAGGCTGTTGGTGTCGCATTTGGTTCATTGATGGTGGTGATTGGTTCCACAACTTTAATTGCGCTGCACGATCCACAGTTTGAGTTTATCCAAATCCTGCTTGAAGTTGTTTCAGCATTTGCCACAGTTGGACTTTCTGCTGGGATCACAGCGACTCTTTCAGCGTTCGCTAAATTGGTGATAATTGCCACGATGTACATAGGTCGGGTTGGAGTGTTGCTACTCATGTCAGCCGTTTTAGGAGATCCCAGCCCCAGCGTTATTCGATATCCAGAAGAGAATTTATTGGTAGGGTAGCGATCGCGATCTTTAGTGCTAAATAATCTATTGTCAGTTGTCAGTTGCTAATGGTAATTTCACCATTAGCCCTTAACAATTACTAATGACCACAATAAATAGTCCGGAGTAAAGAGAGTGAATTTGTCGTCTTTGAGTTTTTTTCGCAGTCTAGGCACCAATAGCAACAAGCGTCAATTTGCAGTCGTTGGATTAGGGCGTTTTGGTCGTGGCGTCTGTTGGACTCTACACCGACTAGGCTACGAAGTGCTGGGTGTTGATGCTGACGAAAAGAGAGTAGCCCAAATCTTGACAGATCAAATTGCCGCCCACGCGGTGCAATTGGATTCAACAGAACCAGCTGCCCTTAAAGAGGCGGGAATTTCTGATTTTGATACGGTGATTGTGGCGATTGGTAATTATCTGGAAGCGAGTGTAATTACTACTCTAAATTTGAAGGAAGCTGGCGTACCCCATGTAGTAGCTAAAGCTTCCTCAGATATTCATGTAAAATTACTTCAAAAAGTGGGGGCAGATCATGTGGTGTTTCCAGAGCATGAAATGGGCTGTGCTTTAGCAAGAAGTCTCACTAAACCTGCTATTTTAGACCGCTTCGATCTGGACACCGATCATAGTATTGTAGAAGTTATTGTTCCCGACGAATTCCACGGCAAAACTATATCTGAACTTCAACTTCGCAACCGTTATGGTTTGAATCTATTAGCAGTAAGTCACGATAACAAGTTTGAGATTAACCCCACTCCCCACCAGCGACTTTATAAGGGATCGGCAATGGTTGTGATTGGCTGCAATAAAGACATTAATCGCTTACCAATTTAAGGCAACCGACGAAAGCTAAGGGCTTTTTATCTCGTCCCCAGCCAGCGACTAGGAACGAGAAAACTCCTACTCTTTGCCTTTTTTAGTTGGCTCCTACCTGCTGTAAAAATTGGTTTAGCTGGTCAATTTTGTCTACATCTCCCTGCTGATTAAACAAACTCTTCGCTTGGATTAGAAAAGGAATCGCCTCCTCGCGTCGTCCAGTTTGTTGCAGCGAGACTCCCAGGTTATAAAAGGCATCTGCCAGAGTGGGATCGATGACAATGGCTTGCTGGTAAGCTGCGATCGCTTCCGTTAACTGGCCTTGCCTTTGTAGCGCCACGCCCAAGTTATACTGAGTCGTAGCGTCATTCGGCTTGAGACGCTTCGCTTCCGTCAAAGCCGTGGTTGCTTCTTTGACTTGATTCCGCTTCAGTAGCATCGCCCCCAGTTGCTGGTAAGATTCAGCATCGTTGGGATTGAGACGCACCGCCTCTTGGAATCTGTTAGCTGCTGCTTTGAAATTACCTTGCTGGGCAAAAATCACCCCCATCTGGTATTGAGCATCTGCCAATTCAGGGTTGCGATCTGCTGCTGTCTTAAATGCGTTTACCGCCCGCTGCTGCTGGTTTTGCTGGGTATAAAGTAACCCTAGTTGATATTGAGCTTCGGCATAGTTTGGGTTAATCCGAACCGCTTCCTGAAATTCGGCGAGTGCGGCTTCGGGTTGGTTTTGTTTCACCAAAAGCAGCCCCAAGTTATAGTGCGCCTGCGCGTAGTTGGGTTCTTTGGCCAAAGCTTGCCGATATGCAGCGATCGCTTCCTCTGATTGCCCTTTAGCTTCCAACGCCAAACCAACATTATAGTAGCCATCTGCCAAGTTGGGATTAAAAGCCAGCGCTCTTTGGTACGCAGCCAGCGCCGCATCTGGTTGCCCTTGTCTATATAAAGCAACTCCCAAATTGTAATAAGCCTCTCCCATATTCGGGTTTAGGCGAATAGCTTGTAGATACTCATTAGTTGCCCGATCAAACTGACCTTGTTGAGCTAAGGAATTCCCCAACAGATAATAAGCCATTGCAATGCTAGGGTCAAACTCCAGCGATTTCCGAAGGGCTAGTTCTGCACCCCGAAAGTCTTGGCGGTTATACCGGGTCACTCCTTGTTGGAAGTAAGAAGCTGCTTCCAAATCTTGAGTGTATAAACCCTCGACCATCTGTTTATTCCCTAAGGTGGATGTAAACGATGTCGTTTTTTGTTGTTTGTACCGTCGTTCTCCGGCACAGGCATTATCGGCAGTTGTCCAACCAAAAGCGATCAAAGCAGCCGCAAGCAAATAAATTGATTTGTGGTTTTTCAGCATATTTGGGAACCCCGCACCACTATCTCTTAAGTAATAGTAATAGTAATTGTAAATGGGGATTGGCGATTGGGGATTGGCGATTGGGGAAGAGGAAAAAGTCTTACCTATAGCAATCCTATTTAAGTTGTGAACGAGTATTCGCCCTGGTATAGGGACACGGCACTGCCGCGTCCCTACAGAAGTTCACGAATCATTTAGGATTGCTATAGTACCTAGTCCCTAGTTCCTAGTCCCCAGCCCCTACTCCTTCAGGCAAAATTAGCATTGCATCACCAAAAGAATAGAAGCGATATTGATGCTTTATTGCGACTTGGTACAAATCCAGCAACCGCCTACGCCCAATCAAAGCGCCAACTAACATCAGCAAACTCGAACAAGGTAAATGGAAATTGGTAATCAGCCCGTCCACTACCCGCCACTGGTAGCCGGGGTAAATGAACAATTCTGTTTTACCGGAATATGGCTGCAATTCCCCATTGGCGGCGGCTGACTCTAAACTTCGCACCACCGTTGTCCCCACGGCAATAATCCTACCGCCTTGCGCCTGGGTTTCCCGAATTTGTTCCACAGTTGACGCGGGTACTTCCACCCATTCCCCGTGCATTTTGTGGGTAGTAATATCCTCCACTTCCACGGGACGAAACGTACCAACTCCAACGTGCAGCGTCACCGAAGCTTGCTTAATCCCTCGTTCGTGCAAGCGATTGAGTAACTCTGGGGTAAAGTGTAGCCCAGCTGTCGGGGCCGCGATCGCGCCTTGGCGTTGAGCGTAAACAGTTTGATACTCCTCCGGCTGAGATTGGGAAGCTGTAATGTAAGGTGGTAGCGGCATTTCACCGTATTCTTCCAACATCTCCCAAAAAGACACTCCCAAAGGAACATCAAACTGCAACAAACGCCCCCCAGTAGCCTCATCCCTTTCCAGCACAGTTGCACTCAATGGAGGGATTGGGGATTGGGGATTGGGGATTGGGGATTGGGAATTGGGGATTGGGGATTGGGGATTGGGGATTGGGGATTGGGTAGACTTCGGGGAAGCTTCCTTGTCCTCGTTGTCCTCCTTGTCCCCCAGTTCCTTCTCCCCAGCCCCTTGTCCCCAGTCCCCAGTCCCTAATCCTTGACGTTCAAAAAAAATCTTCGCCCCCGGTTGCAACCGCCGCCCTGGTTTCACCAAAGCTAACCAGCAGTTATTTTGCCGTTCCTCCAGCAGCAACACCTCAACTGGCGCGCCCGTAGATTTACGACCACGGAGGCGGGCGGGAATAACACGAGTATTATTTAATATAAGTAAATCTTCCGGCTTGAGTAAATCCGGTAAATCACGAAAAATGGCGTGAAAATGGCGATTTTGGGAATCTACTACCAACAAACGCGCACTATCCCTCGGCACCGCCGGGTTCTGTGCAATCATCTCTGCTGGGAGTTCATAGTCATAGCTGGATAACAACCGATCTATATTATTCTCGCTGGGTGACTCAACTTCAACGTTCAGCTTGAATTCCCCTAGTCCAGCAACAGCTTCCCAGTTTCCCGGCTGGGTATCTGTAATTTCAGTGTCTCCATCAAGTTTGGTCATCCGGTTTATCCCCGTTAGTCTACGGATAATTTATTGGTTCATGTAACTAAAGTAATTGGGTAATATCCCCCAGATAAGATCGGGGGCTTTTCCCCTGTTGCAAAAAGCTTTATAAGGTGAGAATTAGAGGTATAGCAACAGCTTGGCACTCCTCACCAAGAAACCTCATGGAATACGTTTACTTTCTGGCGAATGCCAGCCTTACCCTACGGGTGGTTGAATATCTACACGGAATGCCCCAACTGCCCGTGCGTTTAATGACTGTAATTCATCAGATTGATGGCTGGGTAATCAAAATCAAAACCTACAGCCCGCTAACCCCTCAGCAAGATGGCGACTTTCGGGCATTTATGAACGAGCTGGGAATTCCCTACGAGCCTGCAATTCGCCTCCAAATGGCCCTTTGGAGCCTGGAAACGGGACAGTCCCCAATAGAAGTTATGCGACGCTATCAAGTAGCTGTAGTTTCTCATGGTACCCCGGATCGCAGCGATATTGAAGCATTCCGGCAACAGTTCACTAGAGGGCTAGGATATTGCCCCGAAACTTTAGCTTAATTATTCTTTGGCTAATGGCTAATTATTTAAAAGTAATTAGTCATTAAATGTAGGGTGAATACCCGCCAAAGCGAGCGACTGGTGGGTATTGCTAATTATTTAATCAAAAGCAGACTGGATGTAGTCTTGTACACTCAGGTGGTATCCTGAGTGCGTCATCTCCCCAGGTTTTGGTGAAGCAACCGAGGGAGGTTGAGAAAGAACCGATCGCACACATCTGACAAGAGCGACATCAAAACGGCAAGAAAGATTTGCTAAATCTGGATTATCCGCTAGAAAAAGCTCCGCTGTGCGCCAGAGTTTTGCTTGCTTTTTCGCTGTAATTGCCAGCATTCCATCCGCATCCCAATTTCCCCGACTGCGAGTTTTAACCTCGACAAATGCTAAGACTGGCTCAAGGGAATTGGGGATTGGGGATTGGGAATTGGGGATTGGGGATTGGGGATTGGGAATTGGGGATTGGGTAGACTTCCCGAAAGCTTCCTTGTCCTCTTTATCCCCAGTCCCTTGTTCCCATTCCCTTGTCTCCAGTCCCTTGTTCCCATTCCCTTGTCCCCATTCCCCAGTCCCTTTCCCCCAGTCCCCAGTCCCTTGTCCCTTGTCCCCAGTCGAGCATTGTCGCGCAATTATGTCTATCTCTCCCCAGCGACAACGCCAGCGACGATGCAGAATTAAGAAACCTTGTGAATGTAACCATTGAGCAACCAGGTCTTCTCCTAAAACACCGATATTGGGATAATGAGATAGACGACGGTTTTCCATCTTCCTCTGGAAGCAGCATGAATTTTAGGCTAAACAATCGGATTTCGACAATTTTACTGGGTTTGTTGCTGGTAGCGATCGCATCTTTAACAGCTTTCGGCGCGATCGCCACTCCTGCCCTAGCTGAAGACTACAACAAAGAATTCTTGATCGGTGCAGATTTCTCAGGTAAAGTGCTTACGGACTCCAGCTTTACTAAAGCCAATCTTCGCAGTAGTAACCTGAGTCATACAGATTTGCGGGGTGTCAGCTTCTTTGGCGCTAATCTTGAAAGTGCCAATTTAGAGGGAGCCGATCTCAGAAACGCTACCCTAGACACTGCTCGTTTCACCAACGCTAACTTAACTAACGCTATTTTGGAGGGAGCGTTTGCCTTTAACTCCAAGTTTGAAGGTGCCATCATTGATGGAGCAGATTTTACAGATGTCTTGTTTCGTCAGGATGTGCAAAAACAGTTGTGTAAAACAGCTAAAGGCACCAACCCGACGACAGGACGCGAAACTCGTGACACTCTATTTTGCCCTTAATCATTAGTCAGTATTTTACTCGTTCCCAGACGACTGCCTGGGAACGAAAATGTAATGACTAAGGAATACTTAGCGATAAAAATACAAAAATTGCAGATGTTGATCTAACTCTTTAATTCGCTGTTTTGCTCGGTAAAATTCCTGACAGTAGTATTGCTGTTTATTCAAATCCAGAGAACTATCAATATTTTTCCATAGATGTTTCGTGTAAAGTTCTAAAAAGTGGCGATAAATGCTTTCGCACATTACCCGTTCCATACAAGCAGCACCTGCTTTGATCAATTCCGGAGCGCGGAGAATATCGAGTTCGGCATTTTCGTCTAGATAAAATAGTCCAGACACTTGAGCCATTTCTTCAGGAAAATCAACATACAGGTTTTGTAGCGAAGATAGCAAATCTGGTGATGTTTCCTGTAAAGATGAAATTCTTAGCCACAAAAGTCGGTGGTGAGGAAGGCTAAATAATAAATCTTGTTCTTCTAAAGTATCGCTAATCAACTGTCGATATTCTGGGCAATGCAAATAAAAGCGCAACAGTAAAGCCTCGGCTCTTTCTAAAAGAGTGCTTTCAGAAGTAACAGGTAATTCTTTTTGGCCTTTATTTCTATTAACAGAAGGACGAGCCTTAAACCGCTTATTTTGCTTAAGAAGATTGTTTACTAACAGCGGCACTTTTAAAGAATTGTCCTGGTTTAGAAGTTCTTCCCAGTGACGAACAATTTTGTTTAGGAGATTGTCTGTTAATAGTCCAACCCGCCGAGAATCTCCTTGGCTGAGAATTTCTCCACAGTGATTAATATAATAGGTAATCTGATCGTCATTGGTGATGTTATTTAGTAATTTCACCATTTCTGCCGTAACTTGCTGAAATTGATCCGCCTGTTTAAGATTTTTTCCTACTAAAATTTGCTGGATTTGCCAATCAAGCCAGAGAGGAGCATCAAGCAGCAATTCCCGATATTTTTCAGCGCCACCTTTGAGGACAAATTCGTCAGCATCTTTTCCATCAGGCAAGTTGAGAACTCGCAGATTTACTTGTCCTTGATAGGCGAGATTGGCAATTTCTCCAATTGCTCTTTGAGCTGCCTTAGTTCCGGCGGCATCGGCATCAAAGTTGAGTACAATTTGCTTAGATTCGGTGTAACGTAGTAGCTGTTTGACTTGATCTAAGCCCAGCGCCGTACCTAGAGAGGCGACAACGTTTTCAATTCCGTGGGAGTGGAGAGCGATCGCATCAAAATATCCTTCCACTACCACAGCCCGATCCTGCTTGCCAATAGCTTCGCGGGCTTTATCCAAAGCAAACAGAATTTTGCCTTTATTAAATAATTCGGTTTCCGGAGAGTTGAGATATTTCGGCTGCTCGTCCCCCAGAGTTCTGCCGCCAAAGGCAATTACTCGTCCTTGAGAGTCGTGGATGGGAATCATCAAGCGATCGCGAAATCTGTCATAATAACCGCCACCCCCATCCCGCAGCTTAATCAAACCCGCTTGTTCTACCAGCTGCACCGGGTAGCTTTTCTGTTCCACCAAGTAGCCATAAAGAGTTTCCCAACTCGCCGGAGCATAACCAAGCTGGAACTTTTGAATAGTTTCTTCCGAGAGTTGCCGCTTGGAGTACAAATATTCCAAAGCCGCCTCCCCTTGGGGTTGTCGCAGCGCGTGTTGAAAAAAGCTTGCCCCCACTGCCAAAATCTCATACAGCTGCTCTCGTAGCGTTATTTGCCGCTGTAATTCCTCGCGCTGTTCCGCCTCCAGCATTTGCACCGGAACTTGGTAGCGCCGCGCCAAATCCAGCACCACTTCACCAAAGGAACGTTTAGAGTGTTCCTTCAAAAAAGTAATCGCATTTCCCCCGGCTTGACAGCCAAAGCAGTAGTACATCTGCTTAGTGGGGCTGACGGTAAAACTGGGGGATTTTTCCTCATGGAAAGGACATAAACCTACATACTCTTTGCCCCGCTTGCGTAATACAACGTGTTCCGAGATGACTTCAACGATGTCAACCCGTTGTTTTACTTCCTCAATTGTGTCTGGATGCAGGCGGGGAATTTGCACGATTACCTCTTTATACTGATAAAATACATCATGATAATTGTTGATTTTTTGTTAACAAAAACCAGGGGCATACTCACTTATATTTTAATCTGACACTTAGCTAACTCTCAGCACAAATTCAGCTCGATAAAACCAAATAGTCAGTAACGGTCATATATAAAATATACTCAAGGGTCGCACACTACTAAAAACCTTAATATATCTAGCGACACCAAATGTTTAACTTTTTTCATAGACCCCAGAATAATATTGCTCTAGCTGTAGCCGCCTTGGAAAGGTATAGCATTAAACCAGAGGTACAGCAGCGGCTGAGGGCATTTTTACAACAAAGCGATCGCCGCGAACTATATCATGCTAACCCCAAACGGATTGCTGAAAAATTGCAGTTGAGCGAGCGGGAGACTTTGCGGGTTTTAGTCATTGCGCTCAAGGAGGGTATTTTTACTCTCAACTGGGACATTCAATGTCCGGCTTGTCGCGGCATCGACTTCAAACCAAAAAGTTTATCCGATTTGCGGACAAACCATCTATGTACAGCTTGTAACAGTGTATACGCTACTAATGCTGACGAGCAGGTGCGAGTTACCTTTAGTATTGATGAGAAATTGCGCCGCCTGGAAAAAGCATTTGACGATCCGGCTTTTCGTGCCAAAATTGATGCGGAATATGGCGTGGTGTCCGGACACCAATTGCTGACTCTACAAACCTTCCGCGATTTGTTTCCTCGCGAGACGATACTGCCTAATGAAAGTTTGGTGATTCAGCGGGTGGCAATTTTATTTACCGATTTGGCTGGTTCGACGGCACTGTATGCGCGGCGAGGAGATTCGCGGGCGTATAATTTAGTGCGGCAACACTTCGATCTGTTGTTTCATGTGGTAGATGCTCACAACGGTGTCGTCGTCAAAACGATTGGGGATGCGGTGATGGCAGCATTTACTGTGCCAAGTGATGCCATGCAAGCTGCGATCGCTATGAACCACCAGATGCAAGCTTTGAATCTAGGGTTGCAACTTGCAGCAGAAGACCAGCTGATTCTTAAGATTGGCATAGATGTTGGGCCTTGTATCAGTGTCAACTTAAATGACCGTCTTGACTACTTCGGCACCACGGTGAATACAGCAGCGCGAGTTGAAGCAAAAAGCCTTGGTAATGACATCGCTTGTACTGAGAATGTTCTGATGGACTCTGATGTTGCCAATGTTGTCAAGGATTTCCCGCGAGTCGGTAACACAATGAGCCTCAAAGGGCTGGATATGCCGATTATGGTTTATCGGATTCAACCAAAACAAGCGATCGCTTCTATAAAATAGGGATTGGGGATTGGGGATTGGGGATTGGGAAAGAAATAAATTCCTTTTTTATCTTGCCCTTTAATAAACAGTTATCTACTGAACTATGAACAGCTTGATTGATAAATAAATATCATCTTTGGCTGACAATAATTTATAAAAAATCCTTTTTTATTGGTAATAGTAAATATTTTTACCAGATCAATATATAGCAGCAATATGGTTTACTTAAACCTGAAAGTTCAAACATTACGATTTATTGGAATCTCGGAACCTCATCCAACATTCATATAGCATTTGTTGGGTGAGTTTACTCAGTTCCTAGCTACAACTATTCTTAAAGGAACCGTTTTGAAATATATAATATTCCGATTTTTATCAAAATTATATCGATTCAGTTTCAGATTATAATTTATTTAGTAGTTGTATACGCACTTGAGGTAAAATATAGAGTTTGTGACAAAACTTTTGATTATCGGAGGTTTTAACCTCTAGATAATCATCGCATATCGACAACAACTGGGTAAAAGTCCTCTCTTGTCATCCGGGAAACCAAGAGGTTAATAGGACTGCTGCGATGGGTGCTGAAATGACCGGAAGACAGATAAGACACTCAGTATGTTAATCAGTTAAGTTTGATGTGGACGATCGCTAACTCAAGACAAAAGCCATGAAAGCAACTAATAGCCGTCAACCTTCCTCTATTACTTCCAACATTCTCAAGGTAGTCGGGCTGATACTGATTCTCTCCTCGCTCATTGATTATGCGGTGCTTCTGATTCCGCCTGCGACTCCCAGTAACGCTGTTGCAGAACAGATACAGCTAGGTTTCCTACAGTGGCAACAGAACGTTACATTCCAGCTAATTAACCAAGGAGTTATTCCGATGGTTGGTCTGGCCTTTCTATTTGCTGGATTTTGGGTAGACAGTAACTCTGGCACGGCCCGCAAAGGTTGGGAAGACATAGTGAGAATCGGAGCGCTTGCACTAGCTGGGTTGTTGGGTTTGGCATTCCTACTGCCAGTTCCCATCCTCAACATCAACAGCCTGCGTCTGTTGAACAATCAAGCTGTTGCACAAATTAACCAAAGAGCCACTCAAGTAGAAACTCAGATTGCTAGCCAATCCCAACAGGTTAGCTCCCTGCTTCAAGATGAAAAGAAGCTTACCGAGCTAGATCAGGCGATCAAGAGCGGTCAAGTGCAAGGGGAACAGCTGGCGAGATTACAGTCTCTTAAAGACCAATTGCAAAGATTAAAGCAAGATCCAAAAGCTCTAAACCAACAAGTCGATGCTGCTAAAACTCAACTTCGTGGCGGCAAACAAGAAGCACAAAAACAAGCCGAAAGTCAGTTTTTAAGATCGAGTATAAAGAATGGACTGAGCAGTTTGCTCTTAGCCATTGGCTACCTGGCAATTGCCGCACTGGGTTTGACAGGCGGCATCGGGGGAGGTCGTCGTAAAGCTCAGGCACGTTAAGGTAGGGAATTAAGAATTAAAAATTCCCCAGTTTTTAATTCTTAATTCCTGAAAGAGATTGATTATTTTCCATCACGATCGGCGGGAAAATGTTCTCAATTTACATACTGACCTATAACGAAGAGCTGGATATTGCAGCTTGTATTGAGTCGGCACTGCTATCTGATGATGTGGTTGTGGTGGATTCCTACAGTAGCGATCGCACTGTAGAAATTGCCAGTCGCTATGACATCCGCGTGGTGCAGCACCGCTTTGAAAGTCACGGACGACAAAGAACCTGGATGCTCGAAGAAGTACCAGCCAAACACGATTGGATTTACATCCTAGAAGCCGATGAGCGGATGACACCAGAGCTGTTTCAAGAGTGTTTGGAAGCCATCAAAACCTCTGAGTATGTTGGCTACTACGCGGCAGAGCGCGTCATGTTCATGGGTAGCTGGATTCGTCACAGCACCCAGTATCCCCGCTACCAGCTGCGTCTGTTGCAGCGAGGAAAAGTCTGGTTTACTGACTATGGACATACTGAGCGGGAAGTCTGCGAAGGAGCCACCAACTTCCTCAAAGAAACTTATCCCCACTACACCTCTGGTAAGGGATTGAGTCGCTGGATTGACAAGCATAATCGCTATTCCACCGATGAAGCGGAGGAAACCCTACGCCAGCTACAGCAAGGGTCAGTCAATTGGCGAGAATTGTTCTTCGGTCGCTCGGAAGTGCAAAGACGCCGCGCCTTGAAAGATTTATCTTTGCGCTTGCCCTTGCGTCCGCTAGTGCGCTTCTTGTATATGTATTTCTTCTTGGGTGGTTTTCTGGATGGGAGAGCGGGGTTTACCTGGTGTACCTTGCAGGCATTCTATGAGTATTTGATCCTGCTCAAGGTGTGGGAACTAAAGCATATGCCCTTGCCCGTTGTTGATGACTCAGCTCAACAGGGGCAAGCCGATGAGACAACCGTTGATGCGACGACACTCAGTTCTTCCTCTTAGCTCAGGGCTGGATCTCATAGAAATGCTAAAGTGTAAAGTGTGATACCAGCTGCCAAGGACTTGCAACAATTCTTTACAAGTCTTACAAATAGAGATAGGAATGGAAAATTGCCTTTCCCAGCCTGCCCCAAAAAAGGAGCTGATGGAAAAGTAAGGTTCCAGTCCTGAGCCTATTTCTATGGTGTGGATACTACGACGAAGTTGTTTTTGCTCAAAGAGCAACCATTGGTAAAGTTGGCATTTTGTACGAATCTGCACCGCTAGTTGTAAGGAGAGAGTGGGCAATCTGTGATCCAACGCCTCAAGCAGGACTTAAAAAATGACCTGATTGCAGGTCTCTTAGTAGTCATTCCCTTGGCTACTACGATATGGCTGACAATAACTATTGCCAACTGGGTGATCAATTTTCTGACCCGCGTTCCCAAGCAGGTGAATCCATTTGATGGGATGAACCCCATCGTGGTAAATCTGCTGAATTTGGTGGTGGGGCTAACAGTGCCGCTGCTGTGCATTTTGCTGATAGGCTTAATGGCACGCAACATTGCTGGGAGGTGGTTGCTGGATTTTGGGGAGCAACTTTTGCAGGCGATTCCGTTAGCGGGGTCGGTTTATAAAACGCTCAAACAGCTATTGGAGACAATTTTAAGAGACACCAACGGCAAGTTTCGGCGGGTCGTTTTGGTGGAGTATCCTCGGCGAGGAATTTGGGCGATCGCTTTCGTCACAGGTACCATGAGCAGCGAAATCCAGTGCCAAATGGAGCGTTCTATGCTCAGCGTTTTTATTCCCACCACGCCTAACCCGACCACAGGCTGGTATGCCATTGTCCCAGAAGACGAAGTATTAAACGTCTCAATGTCAATTGAAGATGCCTTTAAAGTGGTGGTTTCTGGAGGAATCGTAAGCCCTAACCCCATACCCCTGATGCCCCCCGCCGATGCCAACGAGCGGAAGCTGGAACCAGTAGGTTCTGAGGGCAGATGGCAGGTTGTACCAACCGAAGAAGACTAAAAAGCAAAAGGCAAAAATCAGGAAAAAGGCAAAAATATAAGTTTTTAACTTTTTCCTTTTTAACTTTTGGCTTTTATTACTTCTTCTAACCTTTTTCCATTTTGATTTTTGCTTTTTAACCTTTGCCTTTAATATGCAACCTCGCAGAACTGCCCGTGAATTAGCTCTCCTAAGCCTTAGCCAACTGAGCGGGAATAAAGAAAAAATGGCATCGCAGCAAATGCCTAATTTAATAATGGCTGCGATCCGTACCCTGACAAGTGAAGTTCGAGAAACTTTAGAGGTAGCAGCAGCAGAAGTCCAACGCGGAAGCGATCGCCTCCTGACTAGCGAAACCCGCGCTAGCGATGTCAGCAGTGCCAAAGCCATGTTGAGCGATGCTATTGAGCTAACCCAAGCAGCAATCAACCGCTTAGGAACTGCTGTAGAGTTGCCAGAATTCGTTCAAATGGCAAATCAACATGAAGTTCGCGCTTACGCATTAGAAATTCTCAGCACAGTCAACAGCAAGCGGACAGAAATTGATGACCTCCTAACCGAGGCAATGGTAGATTGGCAGTTAAACCGCTTGCCTAAAATTGACCGCGATATCTTACGGATCGCCGTAGGAGAAATTATGTTTTTAGGAGTCCCCGATAGCCCTGCTATTAATGAAGCTGTAGAACTAGCTAAAAAATACAGCGATGAGGAAGGGCGTAAGTTTATTAACGGTGTCCTGCGTCGGGTAACTGAGAAGCTTAAGACTAAATCGCGCACCTGAAGAGAAAATTAACAGAAAATTTTTCTATAGTTTAGTAAGCAGGTCGGTGCAAATAAATTTAACTGGTTCGGGGAATTAGGGATTGGCGACTGGATATCCATCTTTACCCAGTCCCAAAACGACAAGTTGTATTTAATTGCGACCATCTGGTTAAAAATAAGATTGCTGCAATGTTTAAGTAGGTGCAATGGTTTTTAATTGGTTCCGTCGCCAGTTTAGTAATTCTGAGGCTGACTCCCAGGTTGAACAGCAACAAAGCGATCAAATTCAGCCGTCCGCTGAACCTGAAACGTCAGAATCAACACAGGAGCAGTCACCAGGTGTATCTGAGGATCTTCTCAGATACGCCAAAGCAGCCTATAAAAACATTCAGCAAAAGCAGGAACAAGCTGAGCCGGAAGCTGCTCCTGATGCTGGACAAGAAGAACCATCTGCGGATGTTCCAGACACGGCAGAGGTTTCGGAATCACCAGACACTTCAATAGACACTGCCGCAGAAACCGCTAGTCTTGAGGTGGAAGATGAGGTTGCTGCATCCGCAACTCCAGAAGCGATCGCATCAGAACCAGCTGCCGAGCAAATAAATCATACTAGCGCCGAGGTAGAGGAAGAAACAACACCTGAATCGGCACAAGAGGTAGAAGCGATCGCCGAAACAGGCGTAGTTATAGAACCAGAAGCACCCGCACCAGAAACAGAGAGTGTGATCGCCGAAACAGGCGTAGTTATAGAACCAGAAGCACCCGAACCAGAAACAGAGAGTGCGATCGCCGAAACAGGCGTAGTTATAGAGCCTGATAGTGTTGAAACACAGACACAGGAAGCACCCGCCACCTCCGTACCATTCTGGGCAAAAGAAGACCGACAAGCACGACTAGAACGGTTAAAAGCAACCGCAATAGAAGCGCCCGAACCAGAACGGGTACAGGCACCAGTACAGCCTGCGGCAACAGCAGCAGTGACTGAGGAAGTGCCAGGACTCGCTTTTGATGAGGGTTTCATGTGGTCAGCCCAAGTGCTGGCAACTCAAGGGCGGCGTGCAGAAGATGTCTCGATTGAAGAAATCACTTGGCTAAAGCGACTACGCCAAGGTCTGGACAAAACCCGTCGCAGCTTGATTAACCAGCTCAAAGCCATCGTCGGTCAAGGGCCGTTGAATCAAGACGCGGTGATGGAGATTGAGTCGCTGCTGTTGCAAGCAGATGTCGGCATAGAAGCGACAGATTATATCATAAAAACGCTACAAGATAGGCTGCGCGAGGAAGTGCTGCCTCCAGATCAAGCGATCGCTTACCTGAAGAAAATCCTGCGCGACTTACTCGACAAACCTATTCAAGAATCCTACAGCCCAACCTTTGTCCCGACAAAAGACACCCTGAATATCTGGCTGATCACTGGAGTCAATGGTGCGGGTAAAACGACGACGATTGGCAAAATTTCCCATTTAGCGCAGAAATCTGGCTATAAATGCTTAATTGGCGCTGCCGATACCTTCCGCGCCGCCGCAGTCGAACAGGTGAAGATTTGGGGTCAGCGTAGCGGTGTAGAAGTGATTGCCAACCCCGGACAGAACACCGATCCGGCGGCAGTGGTGTTTGATGCCATTACGGCAGCACAGGCACGAGGTACAGAATTACTCCTGATCGACACAGCAGGTCGTCTCCAGAACAAGAAAAATCTGATGGAAGAACTGGGCAAAATTCGCCGGATTGTCGATAAAAAAGCTCCCAACGCCCAAATAGAAGCCCTCCTCGTTCTAGATGCTACTCTCGGACAAAATGGCTTGCGTCAGGCAGAAGTATTCTCACAGGCAGCAAAACTTAGCGGCGTAGTATTGACAAAACTTGATGGGACTGCTAAAGGAGGCGTAGCTCTAGCTGTAGTGCAGCAGCTAGGCTTGCCGATTCGCTTTATTGGTGCTGGTGAAGGCGTAGAAGATTTACGTCCATTTTCCAGCTACGAATTTGTCGAAGCTTTGCTGAGCGGTTGATAGTCTGTTACGCTGATTTTCAAGCCTGAAAAACCCGTGTTCTTGAAGAACCCGGGTTTTTGATTTTTCTAGAGCCTGTGCATGAAAACAGACAGCATTTTCTATCAGATGTTTCAGACCTTCCCTGGCATTTTTTTTGAACTCATTGGTCAATCATCAACTGAGGGTAACGTTTATGAATTCAAGTCAGTGGAAGTCAAAGAAACAGCTAAACGTATTGATGGAGTATTTGTTCCGTCTAAGCAAAGCCGTAAACCCATCTACTTTGTTGAAGTCCAGTTTCAACCAGACGATATCTTTTACTATCGATTATTTACGGAAATTTTCCTCTATCTTGGTCAAAATAAACCTAAAAGAGATTGGCGTGCAGTGGCAGTGTTTTGCCGAAGAAGTATAGACCAAGCAGTGCCAATAGAATATCAGCGACTGCTGCTAAGTCAGCAAGTACAGTGGGTGTATTTGGATGAATTGGAGGAAACCTCAAATCCATCAGTAGGTTTGGGGATGGTGCGGTTAGTAGTTGAGAATGAAAATACAGCCCAGACGCTGGCTAGACAGTTAATTCAGAAGGCACAACAAGAGCTTGAGGATGAGGCACTCAGGCGAAAGGTTTTAGAATTGATTGAGACGATATTGGTCTACAAATTTACTCAATTAAGCCGTCAGGAGTTAGAAGCAATGTTTGGATTAAGTGAGTTAAAGCAAACGAGATACTTTCAAGAGGTAAGAGAAGAGGGCAAGCTAGAGGGCAAACTAGAAGGCAAGCTAGAAACAGTGCCTCGCTTATTAAAGCAGGGGTTGAGCGTAGAACAAATAGCTGAGGTTTTAGAGTTGGATATTGAGGCGGTGAGGAAGGTAGCTCAACAATCCGACAATAGAACTGATTGAGACGATATTGGTCTACAAATTTACTCAATTAAGCCGTCAGGAGTTAGAAGCAATGTTTGGATTAAGTGAGTTAAAGCAAACGAGATACTTTCAAGAGGTAAGAGAAGAAGGCAAGCTAGAGGGCAAGCTAGAGGGCAAACTAGAAGGCAAGCTAGAAACAGTGCCTCGCTTATTAAAGCAGGGTTTGAGTGTAGAACAAATAGCTGAGGTGTTAGAGTTGGGCATTGAGGCGGTGAGGAAGGTAGCTCAACAATCCGATAGCTGATAAGATAGCGATCGCAAAGTTGCTGCTAAATTTTTCAGACCAGTGGGAAGACTTACGCTTATTTTCCAGCTACGAGTTTATGGAAGCTTTCGCTGAGTGACTAGAAAGCGTCACAAAGGCAAAAAAGGAAAACAGAACCGGAATCCAACCTGGTTCATTTCTTGGCTATGCTTGGGACTAGCGATCGCATTCTCAATTTATCCTCCCCAGTTTAAAGCGAATCCCCCAACGATTTCAGCTTCCACTGAGTTAAGAGGCGTTTGGCTGACCAATGTTGCCAGCGGCGTGTTATATACCCCTTGGGGAATCAACAGAGCATTAGACCAGCTATCTCAACTAAACTTCAACACCGTCTATCCGGTAGTCTGGAACCGAGGAAACACCTTCTATCCGAGTTCTGTAGCCAAACGGGTAACGGGTCGTTCTCAAGATAGAGGACTGAAGATTCTACGGCTAGGAAACGATGTTTTGGCGCAGATAGTCAAGCAGGGAAATCGACAGCGGCTTAGGGTCATTCCCTGGTTTGAGTATGGCTTCATGGCTCCGGCGGGTTCAAATCTGGCGAAGCGTCACCCCGACTGGATCTCACTTCGTGGGGACGGTACAAAGATGCTGACGCCAGACATTTTAGAACCAAACTTGCTTAAGCCTGCAAAGCCAAATGTTGAATCTCGAAAAATTCAACAATTCATCCGCAAACAGTTTACTCGGAAAGTAGTTTGGCTCAATCCTCTGCACCCGGAAGTACAGGAGTTTATTCTCGATTTAATTGTTGAAGTTGTCGAAAAATATGATGTAGCTGGGATTCAATTAGACGATCATTTTGGCTTACCTGTTGAGCTTGGCTACGACCCCTACACAGTCAGACTATACCAACAAGAACATCAGGGAAAAAGTCCCCCGACTAACCCGAAAGATTCCGAGTGGATACGCTGGAGAGCAGACAAAATTACTGATTTTATGCAGCGAGTTTTCCAAGCTGTAAAATCCGTTAATCCTTACTGTCAGGTTTCCTTGTCTCCCAATCCTTACAATTTTGCCTACAGATCCTATCTCCAAGATTGGCAGACTTGGGTAAAGCGTGGTTTGGTGAATGAGTTAGTTTTGCAGGTGTATCGCGATGACTTGAAAACTTTTGCTGCTGAATTGTCGCAACCAGCAGTGCAGATGGCTCGCGGTCAGATTCCCGTCGGTGTGGGGATATTATCAGGGTTATGGGGTCGTCCTGTGGACATGAAGCAAATTCAGCAGCAGGTTCAGGTGGTGCGCGATCGCGGTTTTAATGGGGTATCCTTTTTCTACTGGGAAAGTTTATGGAGTTATATGTCTCCAGAGTCGCCCAAAAAACGCCGAGAAGCTTTCCGTTCGCTTTTTCCCACAAGCGCTACACAACCAAAAGTTTTGCCGAAGTCGCCTCCAACCGGATAGTATAAGTGGGTCTTAATACCGTTTGGCTCTTACGTTGATTGTTTCCTACTGCTGAAAATACTTCTCAATCTAAAATCAAAAATCCAAAATCTAAAATTGGATGCTTTTTCTGGCTGCAATGGGTGTTAATCACTTGTGTCGGTTTTTTAGTTAGTTTGCTCTGGGTGGAAATTGGCGATAGAACCGATATTAGACTTGTAGAGGGCGCAATAGGTGCAAGCGCGATCGCATTTTCTCAAGCGTTGGTTCTCAGACAGCATCTTGCGATCGCTTGGTGGTGGATATTAGCGAGTACACTCAGTTGGGGTTTAATCGGGGGCAGTGGTATGGGTGCCATAGGCTGGGTTGCTCCCGGAACGTTGCTTTCTGAACCTAGAATAATCTTCGGTGTCTTGAATGGGACAATTGTAGGCGCAATGCTTGGGCTGGGGCAATGGTTGGTACTCAGGCAGCAAGTCAAAAAAGCTTGGATGTGGATCTTAGCAAATGTTGCAGGCTGGGCGATAGGGCTGTCTATCGGCTGGACTGTAGGTGGAATTTTGCGCCAGACTACTCGCCTATTCTTCAGCGAATTAATCGGTTTGACCTTAGCATGGGTTGTAGTCGCTGGAATTACAGGCGTTGCCTTGGTTGTGTTGCTGAGGGGAAAACCTGCCTGAGTATAATAGCGATCGCAACTAGGACGCTACAGTTTGGTCGAAACTTTGCTCAGTGCCTATTCCCAAAAACTTTCGCACTACCTTAAGATAAGCTTCTGGTGCTTCCAGCATGGGAAAGTGAGCAGTATCGGGAATCTCGACATACTCCACCTTGTCACTCAATCCTGCGGCGACGCGCCCCATCGCGGCGGGGATAATGATATCGTATTCGCCAGCAACTATAAGTGTTGGAACGGTAAGCTTGGCGAACTCATTAGGCATCACTTGGGCTGCTTTTTCGCTAACCGAGGTAATCATAGTGCCTACAGCAGCTTGGTAATCTGCCATCAGAAAATCGTCTAAGAAAGCACGACTGATTGCACTGGGTAGGGGACGATGCACGAATCGCTTCATAAACATCCGGTCAACGAGGGGAAGTTGATACAGCCACCGGGGACGGAATTTGACGACGTAGCCGCCAAATTTGTGAAAGGCTTTAAATGCTTTTTCGTCGTATTCAAAAACGCCGCTACAGGTTAAAATTGCTTTTTCTACTAGCTCTGGGTAGCGGTTGAGAAAAAAGACGGCGACAGATGCTCCCATCGAGTGGGCATTAACATAGACGCGATCGCACTGTAACGCCTTTAACAACCCTGCCAAGTCGTCAGCGTATTCCTCCATTTCATAAGTCAACTCTTCCGCTGTAGCAGGTTCTTCTGCCAGTGGCGAGGATTCTTCTGCTAGGACGTTACCGTTCCCCACAGGCGAAAGTTTACGCGATCGCCCAAATCCTCGCATATCATAAAGCAAGCAGTCAAAAGTCTCAGAAAGGGCTTTAGCAGGGGTTTCCCAGTAACGAGAAGATCCACCCCAGCCGTGCATGAAGACCATTACTGGCTTTTTTTCACCATCTTTCGGTGTCTTGATCCATTCGTAGTAATGCGAAGTGCCGCGAACTTGAATTTGAGGCATTTTATGACTTTTGAGTTTTGAGTATTTAGGGTAGTACCCATCCCAATACATCTCTCTCAACCTCTCCCCAACCCCTTTCCACCTCCCTCTACAAGGGGAGGGAAAAGGAAGAATTTTTTTTACGGGAGAGGGGCTTTGATTTCTCCCCCCTTTCCTAGGGGGGAAGGGCAGGCTGGTTTCATTTATTAAAAGAAAATTCTGTAACATTGATTTTGGTTGTCGGTAGGGGCATGGCAATGCCATGCCCCTACAAAATGTTGCAGTTTTCGATATTTTCTCTCATTGTATGAAACCACCCTGCTTCCCTACTAGGGAAGGGGCTAAATCGTTAGGTCTGCCTTATAAGGGATATTGGTGTCTACCCTACTATTATGTAAAAAACCCGCTTTCCGGAGAAAACGGGTTTCTATATTTTCAGCTTTTTTGTACCGCTGCTACAAATTATGCAGATTCAGGCTTGGGCATTGAAGAGGGATGCACGATCAATTCCGCAGTAGAACGCTTCTCTACCATCTCCCGCGTAATGGTACATCGAGTCACATCCTTGCGGGACGGCAACTCATACATCACATCCAGCATTAATTCTTCCACAATTCCTCGCAGCGCCCGTGCGCCAGTTTTCCGCCGATACGCTTCTTGCGCGATCGCCCGCAGCGCATCCGGCTTAAAGTCTAGCTGCACGTTGTCCATCTTCAGCAACTTCTGGTACTGCTTCGCCAACGCATTCCGAGGCTCAGTCAAAATCGCCATCAGCGCTTCTTCATCCAGCGGATCGACGACCGCCACCACTGGCACTCGACCGATAAACTCTGGAATCATCCCAAATTTCACCAAGTCGTCCGGCTCCAAGTGCCGCACAATATCGGCTGTACGCTTTTCTCTCGGTTGCCCTTCACCACCTTGAACAAAACCTATTGACTTTTTGCCAATTCTCTGCTCTACCACCTTTTCCAGACCAACAAAGGCACCACCACAGATAAACATGATGTTGCTGGTGTCAATTTGGATGCAGTCCTGATAGGGATGCTTGCGTCCACCTTGAGGCGGCACGTTGGCGATCGTCCCCTCCAGCATCTTCAGCAAAGCTTGCTGTACGCCTTCACCGGAGACATCTCGCGTAATTGATGGGTTTTCGCTCTTGCGGGCGATTTTGTCAATTTCATCTATGTAGATGATTCCCCGCTGCGCCTCTTCCACATCCAAGTCTGCCACCTGCAACAGTCGCAGCAGGATATTTTCCACATCTTCTCCGACATACCCTGCTTCCGTCAGCGTGGTAGCATCTGCTACAGCAAAGGGTACATCCAAAATGCTTGCCAGCGTTTGTGCCAGAAGTGTTTTCCCGCAACCTGTGGGGCCAATCAGGAGAATGTTCGATTTTTGCAGTTCTACCTGATCGTCATGCCCCGCTTTGCCATTATTTTTAGATTGGATAAAACTCAGGCGCTTGTAGTGGTTGTATACCGCTACCGAAAGCACTTTCTTGGCTTCGTCTTGACCAATTACGTGTTCGTCGAGATACTTTTTCAGTTCTCTCGGCTTGGGAATTTGGCTCAGAGAGAGACTAGAGGAACGGACGCGGCGCTTCTGGGGAGGTTCGGCACGGGGAACTGGCTGAGGTGCTGGTGTCCCAGAGTCCAGTAGCTCCTCATCTAAAATTTCATTACACAGGTCAACGCATTCATCGCAAATGTAGACTCCCGGCCCGGCAATTAATTTGCGTACCTGTTCTTGGGACTTGCCA
Source organism: Trichocoleus sp. FACHB-90 (assembly GCF_014695505.1). Classification (NCBI taxonomy): domain Bacteria; kingdom Bacillati; phylum Cyanobacteriota; class Cyanophyceae; order Leptolyngbyales; family Trichocoleusaceae; genus Trichocoleus; species Trichocoleus sp. FACHB-90. Next base: position 38,833 of record NZ_JACJOK010000041.1, on the reverse strand, counting down.
CAAAACGAACATTTCAGATGGGAGTCGTACTTAGACATACTTGCCTCTTATCTCAGTGAAGTGACAGCTGCTTCCGCCTGGGGAAGGTTCTGCCTGGAGATGACCTGATCGATGAGACCGTAATCTTTGGCCTCAGCCGATGACATAAAGAAATCGCGCTCGGTATCTTCCGATATTTTCTCAAACGGTTGACCCGTGTTGTGAGCCAGTAACTCGTTCAGTTTTTGCTTATGATAAAGAATTTCTTTGGCTTGAATTTCGATATCAACGGCTTGTCCCTGAGCGCCGCCGAGGGGCTGGTGAATCATAATCCTGGCACTGGGTAGAGCCATGCGCTTACCCTGCGCTCCACCTGCTAACAAAAACGCCCCCATGCTGGCTGCTAATCCATAGCATATGGTAACAACATCAGGTCGTATTTGCTGCATTGTGTCATATATTGCCATACCAGATGTCACCGAACCGCCGGGGGAGTTGATGTACATCTGAATGTCTTTTTCCGGGTCTTCTGCGTCTAGAAACAACAGCTGAGCCACGATTGAGTCAGCCACCACATCGTCAACCGGAGTCCCTAAGAAAACGATGCGTTCCCGCAGTAGCCGCGAGTAAATATCAAACGCCCGTTCCCCCATACCGGATTGTTCCACCACCATAGGAACAACGTTGCTTGAACCGAAGGCGGAGTATATATCCGGTTTTCTTTGGCTTGTGATTTCGTAATTCCGGGATAGAGATATAACCATAAACGAGCGAAGTCTAACCCTGCACTGTCAGGTGAACTGGCGAGTGGTTCTTGATCCACTATACTTCCGTTATATCCGAATCCGCTGTTTTTGACCATCACGGACTGTTGATAGGGGTGTAGGGGCAGTTTTTTGCTTGCCCCTATGGTTTATTCACTCTAGAGAGGATTACGCATCTGGTTGTGCCGTCTGGGTGGTTGCTTCTGTAGCTTCCGTTTCCTCTGCCGTTTCGGTTTCTGTTGCTTCGGTCGCGGTTACTTCAGCTTCAGTTTCCTCGTCTTCCTCTGGCGTGAGAGTGCCTTGGGGAACCAGTTCAATTGTGCCGTGTTCTTCTAGCCAGCTAATTGCTTTTTCTTTGAGCAAATCGGCTGAGACAATGGTATGCAGCCGTTCCCTGTCGATGTTTTGGTCGTCTGGAAACTGCTCTAGCAGCTCATTGACTCTGGCTGTAATGGCTTCTGGTTCTGCTTGGAGAGATTCGCGCTTGGCGATTTCTTCCAAGGCTAGGGATTGTTTTAGTCGGTCGATGGCTTCGGGACGCGATCGCGCTCCCATTTGCTTCACCATCTCCGGCGTAAACATGGACTTGACATCAATCCCCATCTGCCCCATTTGCATGATGGTTTGACGCAGCATCGTCTCAACTTCCTGCTGAATCATGGTTTCCGGCAGGTCAGCTTCAACTTTTAAGAGCAGTTCGCTGACGATGGCTTGCTCCTTATTAGCCTTCGTTTCTTGCTCAGCCTTGTCGCGAAATCTTTTCTCTAAAGACTCTTGTAACTCGGCTAAAGTCTCAAACTCGCTGACTTCTTGGGCGAAATCATCATCTAACGCTGGTAACTCTTTTTCCTTGAGGTCTTTGAGCGTGATGCTGAAGATAGCTGTCTTCCCTGCTAAATCTTGGCGATAATCTTCCGGAAAATTCACCGATATCTCTTTCGTCTCGCCGGAACTCATGCCCACAATGCCATCGACAAATTCTTTGAGAAACTTGCCTTCAACTAGCTCAATTTGAGCGTCTTCCGCTTGACCCCCAGCAATACTTTCAGTTTCTTCACCTTCTGGTTCGTCCGCCAAACGGCTACTATAATCCACCACTGCTACATCTCCCATTTGCGCTGGGCGACCTTCCACAGGGATTAAGTTGGCTAATTCGGCACGACGCTCCTCCAAGAAATTTTCCACCGTGCTAGGGTCATACGGTACTTCCTCCGCCTTGACGGTAAGACCGGTGTAGTCGCCTAACGATACTTCCGGCTGCACATCCACCGCAGCTATAAACGTCAGGGGTTCGCCTGGTTTGAATTGACCCACTAACTCATCGAAATCGGAACGCAGCTGATAGTTACCTAGCGGCTCAATTGCTTCTTGCTTAAGAGCCTGCTGGAGACTACTTTGAATCAATTCTTCCAGGGCAGTTGCTTTAATCCGTGTCTGCCCTAATTGCTGTAGCAGGATTTGGCGAGGCACCTTTCCTTTGCGAAACCCAGGAATATTGACTGTACGGGCGAGCTTTTGGACTACCTGCTCGTAGGCATTTTTTGACTGATCCGGTGGAATTTCAATTTCCAAGCCAATCCTGCTCTGGGGGAGCTTTTCCTGGGTAACTTTCATCAGATAACTTCTCTAGAAACTAAAGCGCACAAGGTTGATAGCGATTCTACGGCAGGCTTGGAAGACGGTCGGTTAAAGCCAAAGAAGAACTCTAGCGTCTCAACCCCGTGATATCCTAGTTTTGCAACAGTTGCAGCCAGTGTAGATAAAACCTTACTATCCCTATTGTTGACATATTTGATGATAGTACATCGACAGCACGCGCTTTCACTTGAGCCAAATCTAGCTTTTCCTTCTTTGGCAGGGAAGTTAGGTTAAGGGAAGTTCTAGATAGGTAAAATTCCTTTGAGATATTCTATATAGAAGCAGTAAGAGTCTGTGTCCTTGCACAAGCACAAATATTACAAATATTACAAAAAAAACCTAACAAATTGCTTAGGCTCGATACCGAAAGTTTTTGAAATATATGTATTCAAGAGGAGGAACCATCTTTGTCTGATTCCTATCGCGTTGCCATTCTCGGAGCCACGGGTGCAGTAGGTACGGAGTTATTAGAACTTCTGGAAGCCCGTAACTTTCCCGTAGCAGACTTGAAGCTGTTGGCTTCAGAACGTTCTGCTGGTCGAACCATGTCATTTAAGGGCGAAAATTTGCCTGTGGAGGCAGTAGGCGATCGCTCGTTTGATAATGTAGATTTAGTTCTCGCTTCTGCTGGCGGATCTACCTCTAAAGCCTGGGCGCATAAAGCGGTAGACGCTGGGGCAGTTGTAATTGACAATTCCAGCGCCTTTCGCATGAACCCCGAAGTTCCTCTAGTGGTTCCAGAAGTGAACCCAGAAGCAGCAGGCACTCATCGGGGTATAATTGCTAATCCTAACTGCACAACAATTTTGATGGCAGTGGCAGTTTGGCCCCTGCATCAAGTGCAGCCAGTGCAGCGCATTGTTGTCGCCACCTACCAATCGGCAAGCGGTGCGGGTGCAAGGGCGATGGAAGAAGTCAAAACACACAGCCGCGAAATTTTAGAGGGAGAGTCGCCAAAACCGGGGATTTTCCCCTACACGCTGGCATTTAATTTGTTTCCCCACAATTCCCCAATGACTGAAGTAGGGTATTGTGAAGAAGAACTGAAAATGCTCAATGAGACGCGCAAGATTTTCGGCGCATCCGAACTGCGAGTAACTGCGACTTGTGTGCGGGTTCCCGTACTCAGAGCGCACTCAGAAGCGATTAACCTAGAATTTGAGCAACCATTTCCCCCAGCGAAGGCAAAGGAAATATTAGCCACTGCTCCGGGTGTCAAGCTGGTGGAAGACTGGCAGGCAAATTATTTTCCGATGCCAATTGAGGCAAGCGGTCGCGACGAAGTTTTAGTAGGTCGAATTCGTCAAGATATTTCTCATGCGTGCGGATTGGAACTGTGGTTGAGTGGAGATCAGATACGCAAGGGTGCGGCGCTTAATGCCATCCAAATTGCGGAATTGCTGGTAGAACGGAACTGGCTCCAGCCTGCTACTGAATTAAGTTATAAGTAATCGACTTATACCAGCAAAATTTTGGATTTTAGATTTTAGATTTTAGATTGTAGCTTCTTAATCCAAAATCCAAAGTCCAAAATTCAAAATTGAAAGAGGAGTTAAAAGAGTGTGGTAAATTTTGGGCGCGTGATCACCGCGATGGTGACGCCATTTAAGGAAGATGGCGCTGTAAATTACGCCGTTGCAGAAGAGCTGGCGGCGCATTTGGCAGAAAATGGTAGTGATGCTTTGGTAATATGCGGCACAACTGGGGAATCTCCTACTCTAACTTGGGAAGAAGAGTATGAGCTATTTCAGGTTGTACAAAAGGCAGTAGCCGGAAAAGCTAAGGTAATCGCCGGTACTGGGTCAAATTCGACGAAAGAAGCGATCGCAGCTACTCAAAAAGCCGCTAAAATAAGAGTAGATGGATCTTTACAAGTCGTACCCTACTACAACAAGCCCCCCCAAGAGGGACTGTATCAGCACTTTGCAAGCGTCGCCCAATCTTGCCCAGACCTGCCCCTGATACTCTACAACATACCTGGTCGTACAGGTCAGAATCTTCAGCCAGAGACGGTAGCTCGTCTGGCAGAAATCCCGAACATTGTGGCAATTAAGGAGGCAAGTGGCAACCTAGACGCAGCCAGTCAGATTCGACGGCTGATACCAGCAGAATTTCGCATATACGCTGGGGATGATTCCCTAACTTTGCCTTTATTATCAGTTGGCGGTGCTGGGGTAATAAGCGTTGCTAGCCATCTCGTAGGCAAACAGCTGCAACAGATGATTCAAGCCTTTGAAAACGGTCAAACTAAAGTAGCAATCGATATTCACCTACAACTTTTTCCATTATTCAAAGCTTTGTTTTGTACGACTAATCCTATTCCCATCAAAGCGGCGCTAAAACTGCAAGGTTGGGATATTGGCTCGACTCGTCCACCACTCTCGCATCTACCAGACTCAGATAGGCAAATGTTAGAGGCAGTAATGAAGCAGCTGACTTTGATTTGAGGCGACGGTAGAAAGGAAAAAAAAGTAAAAAGGAAAGCAAAAAAAGAAACTTCTTTTTTAAATTTTTACTGGCTAAAGTCGCTAACACTAGGCAAAAAGAACAAGGCAAAAAATTCCTGTTTTAGGCTCGTTCTTTGCCAAAGTCGCTGTAATTTATGCAAATTTTCAACTGTTTTGTATTGACCGATCTTGATTTATTACAAGGAACCACATGACTAAGAACGAATCCGCACCCGCTCTGAAAGTTATTCCCCTCGGCGGACTGCATGAAATTGGGAAAAATACCTGTGTGTTTGAATATGACGATGAAATCATCCTGTTGGATGCGGGATTAGCTTTTCCCAGCGAATCCATGCACGGCGTGAACATCGTCCTCCCCGACATGACCTATCTGCGGGAAAATCGCCACAAAATCAAAGGCATGATCGTCACCCACGGTCACGAAGACCATATCGGCGGGATAGCATATCACCTCAAGCAATTTGATATCCCAGTCATCTATGGCCCGCGTTTAGCAATGGCATTGCTAGAAGGTAAATTGGAAGAAGCTGGGGTTTCCAATCGGACGACCCTAAAACGAGTAGTACCCCGCGAAATGGTGCGAATTGGCGCTTCATTCTTCGTCGAATTTATTCGCAACACCCACTCTATTGCTGATAGCTTCACCGTCGCTATCCACACGCCCGCTGGTGTCGTTATCCATACAGGTGACTTCAAGATTGACCACACGCCAGTTGATGGAGAATTTTTTGATTTACAAAGACTGGCTGAATACGGCGAGAAAGGCGTTTTATGCCTGATTAGCGACTCAACTAACTCGGAAGTACCAGGATTCACGCCTTCTGAGCGATCAGTTTTTCCGAATCTCGACCGCTTTATTTCTCAGGCAAAGGGAAGGGTACTATTGACCACTTTTGCTTCGTCAGTCCACCGAATCAATATGGTTCTGGAACTAGCGCAAAAGCACGGGCGGATGGTGTCCGTAGTAGGTCGCTCGATGCTGAATGTGATTGCTCAGGCACGCAATCTAGGATATATCAAATGTTCCGATAATTTGTTCCAGCCTTTGCAATCGATTCACCAACTGCCAGATGAGAAGGTATTGATTTTAACTACCGGTTCTCAGGGTGAACCTCTTTCAGCAATGACTCGTATCTCTAACGGCGAACACCGACAAGTGAGAATCCGTGCGGGCGATACGGTGATATTCTCGGCAAACCCAATTCCGGGAAATACAATTGCGGTGGTAAATACCATCGACAAGCTGATGATGCAGGGTGCAAATGTGGTTTATGGTCGTGACAAGGGGATTCACGTTTCCGGTCACGGCTGTCAGGAAGACCAAAAGCTGATGATTGCCTTAACTCGTCCGAAGTTCTTTTTACCAGTTCACGGCGAGCATCGGATGCTTATCCAGCACTCCAAGACTGCCCAGAGCATGGGTATCCCTGCGGAAAATATGGTGATCATTGACAATGGGGATGTCGTAGAGGTGTCAGAAGATAGCATCAAAGTGGCGGGTAAGGTTCCAGCCGGTATCGAATTAGTCGATAATTCTGGCGTGCTGAAAGCTAATGTGCTGAAAGAAAGGCAGCAATTGGCAGAAGATGGTGTTGTGACGATCGCTGCGGCGATGGACTGGGAAGGTAAGCTGACGGCTAAGCCGGAAGTTCACCTGCGGGGTGTGGTGACAACGATGGAACGCGATCGCTTACAAACTTTGGTACGCGAAACTCTAGAAGGAATTTTGAGCGATCGCTGGTCAGAATTCGCCCGTGTCTTGGAAGATGAACCGCTAGAAGTTGACTGGGCAGGAGTCCAAACTCAACTGGAATCAGCGCTACAACGTCTGCTGCGGCGTGAATTCCAGAGTCGCCCTCTGCTAGTGTTCTTGCTGCAAGCTCCGGAGGAACCGCCTACTAAGCTTGCTGGAAGACGTCGCCGCCGTTCTACTGCGAAAGTAGCTTCCTAGACAAAGAAGAGATTTTTTGCAAAAGTATTTGTGTAGCCACACCCATTTGGGTGTGGCTACACAAATAGTGCCGTATTGGGTTCAAGAAATTGTTCGATATTGCAGTCAACAATCCCCGCGCTTCTTGCCGCGGGGATTGTCTGCATGAATCTTTAGTAGTTCTGTGCTGCTGCCATGCGAGACTTAAACGCTTCCACTATCTCTGGGGTAGCTTCCGTAGCTTGCCAAGAAGGACGTGCTTGAATGCGATCGCACCAAGCATTCAATTTGGGATAGTCACTCAAGGACACGCCACCCCTTGGCAACCAAGGTACAACGTTTTTCGAGTAGCGACACCCAGACCCTCCGGGAGTTGGGAGAAATATTATAGTGATAAAGCTTTAGCATGGAAAACCTTAAGCAGGGGAAGGTGGGCAGAGGTTGGGGAGTGAAAAGCTTTCAGCGGAGAAAACCTCCGCTGAAAGCTTTTTAGGAGAGAGGTTCAATTTAACGGGTGATAGCAGGACTTTTCAACTCTCGACTAGGAGCCGATTTCGGAGTTTTCTTATTTTTACCGCCAGGCTTCAAGCGATCGCGTGCCGTCACAATTACGATATACAGAACTGGCACAATGAATAAACTTAAGACAGTGGAGACAATGGTACCACCTGCGATCGCAGTTCCCAGAGAACGTCGGCTGGCGGCTCCTGCTCCTTCGGGATTTACCAGAGGAGCAATACCCAAGACAAAGGCGAAAGTAGTCATTAGAATTGGTCGCAAACGCTCTTGGGAAGCTTCAATCACCGCCTTGGTTACTGACATCCCGCTTTCTCGGAGTTGGTTGGCAAATTCTACAATTAAAATTGCATTTTTACTCGCCAAACCAATCAACATTACTAGACCAATTTGGCAATAAACATCATTAGACAACCCGCGCATCGATTGAGCTAACAATGCCCCTAAAATTGCCAGCGGAACTGAAAGCAGAATAATGAAGGGGTCAACATAATTTTCATACTGAGCAGCCAGCACCAAGAACACAAAAATAAGTCCCAAACCAAAAATTATTGGTGCTTGACCGCCAGACTCAATTTCTTCTAGTGAAGTCCCCGACCATTCATAACCTAAACCAACTGGTAAAACCTCTTTGGATACCTGCTCCATTGTCTTAATTGCTTGTCCTGAGCTATAGCCAGGAGCAGCAGAACCAGTGATTTCAATGGAGCGATATAGATTGTAGTGATTAATAGTTTGCGCTCCAGTCGTTGGAGTAACTTTTACCAAATTGCTCAAAGGAATCATCTGATTTTGTTGGGAGCGGACGTACAGATTACCAATATTTTCCGGGTTAGATCGAAACTGTTTGTCTGCTTGCACGTACACCCGATAATTTCGCTGCTGTAAATTGAAATCATTTACATATTGCGAACCCAAGAATGTTTGCAGTGTATTAAAAATATCGTCTACCGAAACTTGCAACGCCTTAGCTTTGTTGCGGTCAACTTCGATTAGTAGCTGTGGCGTATTTGCAGCAAAAGTGCTAAATACTTGTTGCAATCCAGGTGTTTTGTTAGCACGACCTAATAGTTGACCCATTGACTGAACCAAAGACTCTAGGGGACTATTACCGCGTTGGTCTTGCAACTGATATTGGAAGCCGCCAAAACTGCCCAAACCTTGAATTGCTGGAGGATTCACGGGTAAGACTCTTGCTTCGGTAATACCTGATAGCGTACCAAACAAACTGCCAATAATCGCCTGCACTGACTGCTCTTTTTTATGGCGTTCCTCCCAAGGTTTGAGAGTAGTAAATATAATCCCATTGTTAGAAGTATTACCGCTAAAACTAAAGCCACCTACTACGAAAGTTCCGACTACTTCGGGGTTTTTAAGAATTTCTTTTTCTACCTTGTCCATAACTTCGCCTGTATATTGCAGGGAAACGCCTTCTGGCCCTTGGACAAGCGTGATGAAATAACCCTGATCTTCTTCGGGAAGAAACGCTGTAGGTACGCTCAGATAAAGCCAAGCAGTTATTCCCAAAGAAACGATAAACAACCCGACTACGAAGCCTTGAAAGCGTGTCAGGAAGTTAAGCGATCGTCTGTATCCTCGCCGCGTCCAGTCGATCGCTCCATTAATTCGGTCAAAAATCCAGCCAAGCCATCCTCCAGGCTTTTGTCCCTGACGCAATAACAAAGCTGAAAGAGATGGAGTCAGTGTAATAGCAATAAAGGTAGAAATACCAACTGAAAAAGCAATTGTTAAGGCAAATTGCTTGTACAGCGCTCCCGTTGTTCCGGGAAAAAAGGCAACTGGAACAAACACCGCCATTAGCACCAGTGAAGTTGCAATTAAGGCGCTAAAAAGTTCCCGCATCGCTTCACTTGCAGCTGCACGAGGAGTCATCCCCTTTTGCTGGATCAAGCGATCGATATCCTCAACTACAACGATCGCATCATCAACCACCAAACCAGTAGCTAATGTAATACCAAACAGAGACAAGCTATTGATCGAAAATCCGAATACCTTGATAAAAGCAAAAGTTCCTATCAAGGAAATGGGAATTGTCACCGCTGGAATCAGAGTTGTTCGCCAATCTTGCAAGAAAACAAAGATAACCAATACGACCAAAACAATCGCTTCAAATAGTGTTTTAACTACTTCTTTGAGCGATTGTTCAACATACAAAGTTGTGTCAAAAGCCACCCGATATTGCAAACCAGGCGGAAAGCGAGTAGCCAGTTTTGCCATTTCTGCTTTCACTGCTCTAGCAACATCCAAAGCATTACTACCGGGAAGCTGAAAGATACCCAAACCTACAGCATCATTGCCTCGAAATCGCAGAAAAGAGCTGTAATTTTCCGCTCCTAATTCTGCCCTCCCCACATCCTTAAGTTTGACAAGCGTGCCATCAGTATCCGTTTTTAAGACAATTTCCTCAAATTCAGAAGCTTCTGTCAGCCGACTGACTGCACGCAGATCAATTTGATACATTTGCCCTTCTGGAGCAGGTTCCTGACCGATTCGCCCAGCACCGACTTGTAAGTTCTGTTCTTGGAGTGCATTGACTACATCTTGAGCCGTTAAACCGCGACTAGCAAGCCGATTCGGGTCTAGCCATAAACGCATAGAATATCGGCGTTCACCGAAAATTTGCACGTCACCAACGCCCTTTAATCTTTTCAGAGCATCTGTTAAATAGAGGTCTGCGTAATTGCTTAAAAATATGTTGTCGTACTCTTTATTTTCGGCGTACAAACCAATTGCTAAGAGGATGTTGCTGGACTGTTTGGTTACCGTGACCCCAGTTTGCTGTACGGCTTGTGGTAGCTGCGGTTGGGCGACGGAAACTCTATTTTGAATATCGACTGCGGCGATATCTTTGTTCCGGGATGAGTCAAAGGTAGCTGTAATTGTACTGGTGCCATCGTTACTGCTGCTCGAACTCAGATATTTTAATCCCTCGACTCCATTAATTTGCCTTTCTAAAATGTTGGTCACAGCGTTTTCTACGACTTCAGCACTAGCTCCGCTGTAGTTAGCCGTAACGTTGATTTGAGTCGGGCTAATTTCTGGAAACTGGGCGATAGGTAGAGTGGGAATACTAATTCCTCCCACTAGCAAAATAACTATGGCGCAGACTGTAGCAAAGACTGGTCGCTTAATGAAGAAATCTGCAAACATATTGTTGATAATTGGTAATTGGTAATTAGTGGGTATTAAGTATTAGATATTAGAGATTTGTGGAGAAGATTCTCCATTATCCTACCCATTACCTATTACCCATTACTGATTACTTAGACTCAGGAAGAATGGGAGCGCCGTCAGACAAATTCTGAAGGCCTGAGATGATAACTTTTTCTCCTGGTTCTAATCCTTCTAGCACTTGATAGTTATTTTTCTGGATCTGACCCAATTTCACCGGCTTTTGCTTAGCGACAAGTTTGGGTTGTCCTGATTGTTCTGGTTGTCCTGGTTGAGGCTTTTGTGTTTGCGCCACAAAAACAAAAGTTGCTCCACCCAAGCGAGAAATGGCGTTGATTGGGATTAAAACTCCCGGACGTTCTTGCCAAATCAGATTGGCTTTGATAAATTGTCCATCCCGCAGTTGTCCTTGTGAGTTGTCAAACCTAGCTTTGATAAGGATGCTTTGAGAACTGGAATTTACTTGGGGAGAAATAAAACTCACTGTACCTGTGCCTAGTAATTTTCCTTGGGAATTGCTTCCCTCTACTGTCTGCCCTAAGCGTAAATCTGGCGCTCTTTCTAAAGGAATAGACAATTCTATTTCTAAAGATTGATTTTGGATGATAGTGGTGAGGGTGTCGCTACTGCTGACGACATCTCCTAACTTGACTGGGATAGCTCCGACAACGCCAGCGATGGGGGCGACAATTGTGGCATCTTTAAGTTCTGCGTTAGCAAGATCGACGTTAGCTTGGGCTTGCTGTAAACCTGCTTGGGCTTGGGCAAGGGTTGACTGGGCGGCTTGAATGCGTTGGGTGATGGCATTTAAGGCGGCTTGGGCAGCACGGCGATCGCGTGTAACTCGATCTAGTTCGGCTCTCGCCAATGCACCTTGTCCTACTAGGGTAGAAGTGCGTCGATAGTTTTCCTGTTGTAGTTCCAGTTCAGCGACAGTGGAAGCCCTTTCGGCTTCTAAGGCTTTGATTTGGGAGGCAGCATTGGCGCTGGTGGCACGGGCAGCATTGACACTCTGTAACACGCTGGCGGCTTCTGCTTGTCTCTTGTCTGGGCTAAGTTGTACTAAAGTCTTTCCGGCGGGAACGCGATCGCCTTCGGAAACCAAAATTTGACTGACTCGCCCCTCAATTTCCGGCTTGATTACCACTCTCCGTGCAGCTTGCAGGGAACCCACAAACTCGGAAGCTTCTTGGAGGGTGGCTGTTTCTACAGTTGCTAATTTGACAGGTATTCCTTGCGGTTGACCTGCTGCTCCTGGTGCAGGTTGAGCATTACTGGCACGGCTTTGCCACCAACGCCAACCGAAACCACCACCGACAATCAACAAGACGATTGACAACGCGATCGCCCACCGCTTTCTTTGACCTGGCTGAAATGGCTCAACTGCAACGGACTCGTCTTCTAAAGCTTGCTCCTCAAAAAGCGTATCTTCTTGTGTCTTAAGTGGAACTGGAGATTCAGGGGACGAATGATCGGACATCTTCGTTTCCTTTCCTTTGACAAAGCTGGCGGTACTTTAACAACTGTCGCTCTTGCGTGGCTGCTTATTGACGAGTGCATAGGTTATTAAGCGATCGCAGCAATCACGAAAAGCTTCCTACACCATCACCCATAAAAAACCTCCAACCTTTTCCCTTTTAGGGGAGGGGTTGGGGCAAGAGTGTGCATCTCAAATGAGGGATTATTATGCTTAAACTCGCCTCCCCTTGTAGGGGAGAGGTCAAACGCTCTATTCTCAATGCAGATGCAAGGCAATACCTATACATATTAAAATCGAATGCAACAGATGCAACAGATATTTATATCAGTTTGATACAAAATGCTTGAATTGGCTACTTTAGGTTTACTGCAACGCGAACCGCTACATGGATATCGCCTGAAGCAGCAACTAGAACTGTTTATGAGTGGTTGCATCAGTGCCAACTACGGCGCTATATATCCTCTCTTGAGACGATTGGAGGAGCGGGGTGCTATCAGCGTACTCGTAGAGGAGGAAGGAGAGGCAGGTTCAATTCGCAAAATATATAGCATCAGCGATAAAGGGCGCGAGCTATGGATGCAACAAATGCTAGAACACCCCCATGAAAGCTGGGTGAACGCTCGCTCTCGCTTTACAATCAAGTTTTTCTTTTTTAGTCACATAGAACCCGTAATCCGAATCAAGTTGGTGGAGCATCGCTTAATGGTTTGTCGATTGCGTCTGGAAAGTCAACAAACAGAACCTCTGCCAGCAGATCCCTACCAAATAGCAGTCCTACAAAGGTGTTTAGTGGTGATTCAAGACGAAATTCAATGGTTAAGCGAACAGCTGGCAGAAGAGACCAAGAGAAACAATTCCTCGTGATACTCAGTCCACAGTCCCCAGCCGCCACTAGATTAAGGATGGATCAGAATCGGGCAGAATGGGCGGCGCTATCAAGCAATGGGGAGCAATTAATAAAAATTCGTTTGCCAACCGCGATCGCAACCCGGTATTCTGCATAAGGTTGCTTGAAGCTGAAGAAAAGTTTTTCTAAGAGCAAAAGACCAAATTCAAAAACTTATGCCAACTTCTAGACATCCGTTTCATTGGGTAGGAACTGGTTTCATGGCTGTGGGTGCAGGTCTTGCGCTCACCTTGGGGTATGCAAAGCTGAGTGCTGCACAAGAAAGCCCCCCAAGTCAAAAAGTTGAAACTCCCAGGTCAGAAATCAGCACACAGGAAAACAAGGACGAAGCAGAAACTCGTCCTACCTCGCCTATGCTTAATTCTGGCAACGCGGGTATGGCTCCATCGGCTCCTCAGAAGAACCAACAGGCGCAGGAAACAGGGAACGGGAGTAACGTCGTAACTCAACAAGGCTCAGAAACCAAAACTCAGAACCCTCCTTTACCCCCCGAATACCTCAACCCCAGCGCCAATCCCCTGCTATTTCCCACCAAACCAGAGGAAGTACAAATTCAAAACTTCCAGCGGATAACATTGGAACAGGCTATTGTACTGGCGCGGCGTAACAATCGGGATTTACAAGTTGCACTTCTGACCGCAGAGCGCAGTCGGGCGGCTCTGCGAGAAGCTCTTGCGGCTGAGTATCCCAACATTGGCGTGCAAGCCGATTTCACCCGATCGGATTCTGCCAGTGCTGAGCTATCAAATGCCAGACAACGGCAATTACTGGGGGATGACAATAATACTGCCTCGACAAGCTTTGACACCAGGTTTGAAGTCAGCTATGACGTCTTTACCTCTGGTAGACGGGGAGCGCGTATCCAAGCAGCAGAACAACAGGCGCGTTTCGATCAGTTAGATTTGGAACGCCAACTCGAACAAGTCCGTTTGGATGTTACGAATTCCTACTACGATTTGCAAGAGGCAGATTCCCAAGTTGAGATTTCTAATGCGGCGGTGAGAGATGCTGCTAGAAGTCTTGAGGATGCTCAGTTGCTAGAACAAGCTGGACTGGGAACGCGCTTTGATGTACTGCGGTTTCAAGTGCAGCTGGCGAATGCCGTCCAAGACCTAACTCGCACTAGAAGTCAACAAAGTATTGCCCGCAGGCAGTTAACCCAATTGTTAAGTTTAGCTCAGAGGGCTGAGGTGGCCGCGGCAGACCAAGTTGAGTTTGCAGGGGAGTGGAATCTTACACTAGAACAGAGTATTATCCTGGCGCTGAAGAACCGGGCAGAGTTGGAACAGCTCTTGGCTCGGCGGAACATCAGCGAACAGCAACGGCGTATTGCGCTGGCTGGCACAAGTCCGCAAGTAAGTTTGTTTGCGACCTACGACGTTTTAGGGGTGTTCAATGATGAATTGGGGCCTGCCGATGGCTTAACCTTAGGGGCAAGATTTCGCTGGGATTTTTTTGATGGGGGAGCCGCCAGAGCCAGAGCGGAGCAGGAGAGAGCTAATATTGCGATCGCAGAAACTCAGTTTGCTGACCAACGCAACCAAATCCGCTTGGAGGTGGAACGAGCTTATTTCAATTTAAGGTCGAATGCGGAGAACATTCAAACTGCTTTCTTCGCCGTTACTCAGGCAGAAGAAAGCTTGCGTTTGGCTGAGTTACGATTTCGATCGGGTGTCGGTACGCAGACTGATGTCATTAGCGCTCAAACTGAGCTTACCCGCGCTAGAGTCAACCGACTCAGAGCTGTTCTGGATTACAATCGTTCTTTGGCAGCTCTCCAACGCAATATTAGCAACCTCCCAGGCAGTGAACTTTCTGATAACCCCTTGTAGACCGATTCTGTCAAACCAGGTAATTATGTCATTCTGAGCTAACTTTTTCTAGAGGTGATAAATCGCCTCTGTGGTAAGCATTGCTTAGGTTTTGTTTCAGTTTGCAAGAGGGTGAGACAAGAAGGGTAGGGGCAATGCTTACAAGAAAATTTCTGGATTTGCCGACCGTGCCAGCCTAAACTAAATCGGATGATTTATGAATTGCCCCTACTGTGTCTCAAAACGTTGTTCTCAGTTTCAGTACATATCACCTTTGCTAACTTCGTAAAATTTTTTAAGATTTCTTAATAGGAACGATGTGAGCGAAAAGGGCTGATGGCTAATATTACGTTTGTCAACGAAAATCGGGAAGCGATCGCAGCTGATGGGGCTAACTTAAGAGAAAAAGCCCTAGAGAATGGCATTGATATCTATACCCTTAGGGGAAAGATGATGAACTGCGGGGGCTACGGTCAATGCGCTACGTGTATTGTGGAAATTCAGGAAGGTATGGAAAATCTTTCGCCTCGGACTGATTTTGAAACCCGGAAACTGAAGAAAAAACCAGAAACCTACCGTTTAGCTTGTCAAGTGGTGGTAAATGGCCCAGTAAGCGTGAAAACAAAGCCCCGATAGGCTTCTTCTTAATTTCCACAGCAATGTAGAGACGTTGTATAAAACGTCTCTACACCTGTTCAAAATATGGTGAAAAGGCCAGTAGGGGCCTTTCTAAAATATCCCAAAAGTGATAATCGAGACGCTTAGACGGTGGAAAAACTACTTAATTTCCCAATTTATGGGGAACTTTGAGCTAATTTTCCCATAAATTGGGGATACTCGCGGCGATTAAACATTTTAAATAAATTCTCTTTAATTAGTTTGCCATTTATTTGTTTTAATCTCATTCTCCCTTGGCTAAAAATATTTCCAATTCCCCAATTATCTTTGGGATTTCTAAGACTTATTGTTTTGATGAGTAATGTAGGTTGGGTTGAGTAACCTCACCCAATGTTGACATGGGTTTGATGGGTAACGCTTAGTCGCTCTACCCATCCTACAAATAATTAAATCCATCTACTTAATTAAGCTTTTGTTAGTAAAAATACTCCAACAGCAATCATTACACAGCCAGCAGCAATGTTTATTCTTTTTCTTATTTTGGAACTAATAAAAAATTTAGCTCTATCCGCCAGGAACACATAACCAAGTTTTACACCGCCTACGGCTACTGTAGTAATTGCGATAATGATGAGCGTATCCCAATAAGATATTTTGGAAATATCAAGAAAAGCTGGAAAAAACCCAAGATAAAATAAAGTCGCTTTTTGGTCGCCCAATGTAATCAACAATCCAGTCAAAAAACTGGACACCAAAGAAGATTTTACAACCTCTGGTGTCTCAACATTCTTTGATTTTAACCTGCATAACCCTATTCCCAACAATATAAGATAAGCCGCACCCAGGTATTTTATTAGTACAAATAAGCTTCCCATCGCTTCAGCAAGAAACGACAGCCCCCAAATAGCTATCATTATGAAAATGATGTCACCAAGCACTATTCCTACGGTTGTGAAAACACCATGAATAAATCCAGATGTAGCCGCTCTTGTGGTGACAGCTAATACACTGACGCTGGGAATAGAAGCCAGAACAATCATGGCACTGAATAATGCAACAATGCTGCTAAATGTCATACTGCTTTGCATCGGCATAACCATTACTTGATATGAGTAGACAGCAACTCATCAACGTAGCGTCGGATAACCTGTTGCTGTTGCTCCGGGCTGAGGTGTTTGGCTTGAATGAGGAAGTCTAGGCTAACTCCATTGGCAACGGCTAAGAGGGCGTTGGCTTCTAACTCAAGGTCTGCATCATCTCGAATCAGTTTGGCTGACTGAAGAGTTTGTAACTCTTGCATAATTACCTCACGGAGTTGGGCAGCACTCCGTTGGTGTTCAGCCATCAGGGAATCTCGTCCAACGGCGTATCCCAAAAAGGCTAACCAGACCTTGAGAACAGCTTGCCGTTCAACATCAAGGGGCAAAAATGCTGACACCATCTTTAGGAGGCGATCAACTCCAAGCTCCTGCGCTCTCTGGGCCTGCATTGCCTTGAGAAGGGACTGAGTAACTTGATTGAGAGCAAAGAGAATTAACTCTTGCTTATCTCGGAAATAGTGGGTTACGACTCCTGTGGTGCAACCAAGCTCCTGAGCGATCGCCCGCATACTGGTGCGATCTAACCCCTCTCGGACAATGACCCGCCAGGCAGCTTCAGAGACTTCAAGACGGCGATCGCGTTGGGACATGACAATCAAGGGAACTGAAACAGGGGGCAATCCTATTGACACATTATCATAACAGTTGTTATTTTTTTGAGCATAACAAGTGTTATGAGGTTGTCCTATGGACTCCGATTGGAGAGATGTCTCGCCCCGCAACGGGTTGGGCGGTCTGGTGGATCGCTTGACCGGGCCAGGGGCAACAAAAGCTGAGTTGCTGTTGCAATTTGTGCCGCCCTTGGTAGCGATGGTTGCGGCTCCAGCCTATGCGCTAACCCTCCCCGCCCAGTGGACACCCCTGCAATTAGGACTGATCGCGCTTTTGGCGCTCGATTTAGTCGGGGGTGTCCTGACTAATGCCACATCTACTGCTAAACGCTGGTATCATCGCCCTGGACAGGGTTGGCGGCAGCATCTAGCATTTGTGTCCCTCCATCTCATCCATGTTTTACTCGTAGCGGTGCTGTTTCGGGGAGGAGATTGGGGGTTCTGGCTTGGCACATCTGGCTACCTGCTGGGGGCATCAATTTTGATTTTGCGATCGCCTTTGTATCTCCAGCGCCCGGTTGCTCTGGGGCTTTACGGATTATCGCTGCTGGGCGATCGCTACGTCGTGACCCCCACGCTTGGTCTGGAATGGTTTGTGCCGTTGTTCTTTCTCAAACTCCTGGTTAGCCATTTGCTTCAGGAAACCACCTATCACACTGGAAAATTCCCAGAGAAACCAGTCAGTTAACTTACGGGCCGATCGCAAATAGGCAACCTTACTTAAGTTAGAGACTCTTTTCTTTTTAAAGCTAATAGGCTCAACATGACCAAAACTTTCCCTACCTGGATTGACCAACCACAGCTCAATGCTTGAAAACCAAAGTTATTAAGACCAGCGAACTATATCTAGACAAAAACGAGTCCCAAAAATAGGAATAAGGTTATGGGGCTGTCAGATATTGATTGTAGCGAGATTGGCGTTTTGTTTAGTCGGTTGCTGGTGAACTGGGTTGACCCGCGTCGGCTGGGGCGTGTATTTGAATCTAGTGGCGGTTTTATCTTACTTAAGCTCCCTATTAGGGATTGAAATGAGATATTCTTAAAGGTGGTGCTTTAGAAGTTAATTAAAGGCTGGGTTCAATGCAAGTTAACGATCTTGGTTTTGTCGCCAGCATCCTGTTTGTGCTGGTTCCCACAGTTTTCTTGTTGATTCTGTACATCCAAACTGCTAGCCGCGAAAGCAACAAGAATCCTTAATAGTCTGCGTCAAACAAAATCCCCCCATAGCCTTAGCTAGAGGGGGTTTTGCTATTTTTTAGGCGATCGCTTTAAGCAGTAGCTGTGCGTCCTAACAACACGGGACAATTCGCATAAACCCGTACATAGTCGGATAGGGAAGTTCCCAGCAGCCGATCCAAATCCGGTAAACCCTTGGCGATGGAGGGACGACGGTCTGGGGAACCTAGCATTAGTAGATCGACATTTAATTCCTCTGCCAAACGACAGATTTGTGGCCCCGGCTTACCAGTACCCGTGACACACTTGTAAGCGATGCCTTGTTTTTTCGCTTCTGCGATCGCTGGTGCAAGGACGGGATCTTTTTCTGGGTTAGCTTGTGATTCTTCAGCAAAGGCTGTCCGCGCCTTATTGACGTGAGCCAATATCAGCATTCCTCCCTTAATATCTCGCAACAGGAACATAGCCAGACTTAAGCATTGTTTTGCGGAGTCAGAGCCATCCATTGCTACCATGATGCGGTTAATTTTTTTGACGTAAATATCGTCTTTAACCAATAACATCGGACGAGAGGACAACTGGAAAACATATTGGCTGACGGAATTTTCTAAAATGGACTCTAGGCGCTTCAGGCCTCGCGAACCCATAATAATTAAATCAGCATTAATGTCTTCAGCTACCTGGCAAACTGTAGTCTTTGGGTCGCCCTGTTGTAGCATGGTAGAAACGCGACTTGGGTCGAGGTTCAATGTCTGCATGGAAGTAGCGAGAATTCTGCCCCCTTCTTCCCATTTTGCGGTCAAGGCTTCACTGGTAACTTGGGAAGGAACAACGTGTAATATGCTGACTGAGGCTCGTTGGATTGAAGGCAGTTCCATCAAAGCCTTGAGCATTTCTTTAGATTGTCCGGTTCCAGAGTCGGCTAATAAAATTTTTTCAATCATTGAAGTGCCTCTTTTTCAGAAAAATCTCTTTGCTTTTATAGATTTCATGCCCAATTAATCACGTAATTAATGAGGGTATGATAACTGCAATTTATAGCAGTCGTTTTATTTACTTACTGGCTTTTCATAATTAAGCATACTGCTGATATCGCAGTAAAAACTTAACGTTTTATGACACAGCTTAGATTAATGCAAAAATTATTAATGAATTAATGTTAAATTTTCCGATGATCTGTATGCTGAGTTTGGTTCCTCAACCCATCTGACAAAATTTATTAATGAAGGGATTAATATTTTTGTTAATATTTATTTCCTTCTTCCACTCTCCGACTCTCCGACTCTCCCGCTCTGTCGAGTCCCACCACTCGATAGACATCAACCATTTGTTGCTTACCCTTAAGTGGCAATGGCCCCCAGGATTCAACGAGAAACTGTTCGTGAAGGTGAACGAAGGTTTCGTGACCGATGAGAATGCGGCAGTTACTTTCTTGTCGGTCTTTTTCACAACTTTCGAGGCGGGAGGCAATATTAACGCTGTCGCCAATGACACCGTATTCCAAGCGGTCTTTGCCGCCTAGACTCCCTACGACGACGGGGCCCGTATAAATTCCGAGTCGCATTTGAATGACTGGCAAACCGCGAGATTTCCAATTTTGGTTCAGTTCTTCTAGGCGATCGCTTATTGCTAAAGCACATTTTACCGACCGAATCGCATCCTCTGCAATCTCCTCTTTGTGAACGCGATTCATTGGCACCCCAAACACAGCCATAAAGCCATCGCCCGTAAACTTGTTGATAATCCCTTGGTGGCTAAGCACTTGGTGGGCGAACACATCCAGCATTTCATTTAGCCATTCCAGCAAAGCTTCCGGCGGCATTTGTTCAGAGATGGTGCTGAAATTTTTGATGTCAGCAAACATCATTGTCGCAGTTAGCTTGATACCGGGTAGTTTACCGGATTTGAGCAAGCGATCGCGTCCTCTCCACAGAGCCTTGGCAACCTCCGGCGAAGTATTCTGCCCCAACAACTTCATGACGATTTTTTGCTGTTGCTGTGCATCATAAGAGCGGTAGGTAATAACTATGCCACTAGCCAGGATAAATCCTAACACTGGAGACGAAAAAGGCACCCAGAGAGACATCTGGGTAAACCAATAAAAGCAGCTACCTAACAAAATTCCTACACCAATGCCGCAGCCCAGAATCAACACTAGGGGATGACGGCACCACCAAGCCAGGCTAGCACCGAACAACGTCCAGCCGACAATCCACAGCACTTCCCTCCTCTCAGACCAAAACCCAAATAGGGGTCTTGCGCCAGTTGCCGCGTCGAGAAACTGGCTCACCAGCGCCGCATGAACCACAACTCCCGCCATCTTCGCGTTCTGCTGTTCGGCTGGGCTGTAGGGGGTGCCGAAAACGTCTTTAGCGCTGGGTGCAGTTGTACCAATTAGCACAATCTTATCTTTTACCCAACTGGGGTCAATTTCCCCTTGCAATACTTGGGTAAGAGTAACTTCCCGTGCAATAATCCGCGATCTGTAATTGAGCAGAACTTGGTAGCCTCGATCATCAATCTTTTTATACCCACCAGAATCTGCTTTTATAGGGACAAATACCGATGGCCCTATCTGCATATATTCAGGATTCTGCTGGCTTTGCTGCGATGAGATGCCTTGACTCTTTAAATAGGCAAGAGCCAAACGTAGGGAAAAGGAGAAAGAAGTTTTTTTACCGTCGGAGACAAACAACAGGTTACGGCGGATGACACCATCAGGGTCGAGTACAAAGTCGTTAAAACCAACGCGCTTATCGGGAATTCCCGGCGGCGGCGGCACAAAATCGAGATTTGTATCACCAAACTTTTTAATAACGATAATGTTTTGGTCTTGGAGTCTAGCCCTGAGTTCAGCATTTCCTGGCTCTTGTGGGGTGCTGCGATGTATATCTAGACCAATGAGTCTTGGTTCTAATGATTGCACTTTTGTCAAGAGCTGCGCCAAAACTCGGTCAGGTAAAGGCCATTGATTTTGAGCGCGGATGTCGGATTCTGTGATGCCCACAATTAGCAGCCGGGGGTCGGGGCTTACATCTGGACGCAGGCGCATCTGCTTGTCAAATGCGGCAATTTCTACAGGTTGTAACCAGCCTGCTTCGCGCACTCCTAGTATGACGCTGCTGACGGTAAGGCACGCGATCGCTACTACTCGCACGCCACCAATGTCTGGAAATTTACTCTTAAGGTCATCAGCCAGCTTGGATAGCACAGATATCTTGGATTCTAAAAAGCCGTTTACATCTGAATTATTTTTGCTCACCACATTATGGCATTTGGGGAATGATGGGCTATGCCCCTCAACTTCAAGACATTGGGCGATCGGGAGAATTTCTCGTTTCACTCCCGGACTCCCGAAAATAACTTTTAACTCAATACGGGCGGGTTTCTCACCCACTCCTACAACTTCTAACTTTCCCTACTTCGCTACAGCCTCCAGGATAGGAAGCTATCATTATATAAATGTTGAAATATCTTAAGATAACTTAATCAATGCAGCTTTCCACCTCTGGTATGTCTCCGAAAAAAGACTCCTTCTTGAAAAAGGTGTTTTTTGGTCACGAGCCTACTCCTGAGTTAACTGCGATTTTAGTAGTGTATTTGGTGCAGGGAATCTTGGGGCTGGCGCGTTTGGCAGTCAGCTTTTTTCTCAAAGATGAACTAGCGCTTTCTCCGGCTCAGGTTTCAGCTTTAATGGGTATTGCCGCCATCCCGTGGGTGGTAAAGCCGTTATTTGGTTTTCTTTCGGATGGCTTGCCGATTTTTGGCTATAGGCGGCGACCTTACCTAATTTTATCGGGGATATTGGGAACGATGTCCTGGGTAAGTTTAGCAACAATAGTTCACACAGCTTGGGCAGCAACAGCTGCGATCGCGCTTTCATCCCTCTCAGTTGCTGTCAGTGACGTAATTGTAGACTCCCTAGTGGTAGAACGAGCCAGAGCCGAGTCTCAGAGCGAAGCTGGTTCCCTGCAATCTTTGTGCTGGGGAGCATCATCATTCGGAGGCTTGCTAACAGCTTACTTCAGCGGTTCACTACTGCAACACTTCGGCAACCATACCATATTTGCGATTACTGCCTGTTTCCCGCTAATTGTGTCAGCAGTGGCGTGGTTAATTGCAGAAGAACCACTAAGCGAGGACAGAGACGCTTCCACCGTCTTGCACCAGATAAAACAACTGCGGCAAGCCGTTAGCCAAAAAGCCATCTGGCTACCAACCGTCTTTCTGTTCCTCTGGCAAGCCACACCCTCGGCAGATAGCGCCTTCTTCTTCTTCACCACTAACGAACTGGGATTTGAGCCAGAGTTTCTGGGACGGGTGCGCCTAGTTACCAGTATCGCCTCCCTAATAGGGGTTTTCCTTTTCCAACGCTTTCTCAAAGCCGTTCCCTTCCGTACCATTTTCGCCTGGACAAATGTCATATCAGCTGTCCTTGGCATGACTATGCTGATTTTGGTAACTCATGCTAACCGCAGTCTCGGCATCGATGATCGCTGGTTCAGCTTGGGAGACAGCCTGATTTTGACAGTTATGGGACAAATTGCCTATATGCCCGTGTTGGTACTCGCAGCACGGCTGTGTCCCCCTGGTGTAGAAGCCACCTTATTTGCGCTGCTGATGTCGGTGACAAATTTAGCAGGGCTATTGTCCCACGAACTAGGAGCAGTCCTTACCTATTGGCTAGGTGTCACCGAAACCAACTTTGAAAATCTATGGCAGCTGGTAGTAATTACAAATTTATCAACGCTGCTGCCCCTGCCACTAATAGGTTGGCTACCAGCAGCAAAAGCCCACGAGGCACCAGTAGAAGGGGAGGTGCCAGCCTTGCAACCTGCAACAGCATCGGTTATGCGTAGCCAATCAATTCCCAATCATCATCGGGACATACCTTTTATTCCCGACTTTATGCCCGAACTCATCCCCACAGTAGAAGAACCAGCCGAATAAACTCAGTAGGTTGGTTTGAGGAACCTTACCCAAGATTAATCCTACATTTGTTGGACGCGATCGCTCAAACCAACCTAGAAGCTAATTTTTGCCTTTTGCCTTTTTTATGCAGAACTTGCCCACTCAAGAACGCTTTCCAGTGCCAACAGAGGCGCTTGATGAACTTCCCTACCACCTTAAACAGTGGCAAAAAGGTTATGAATCCTTGCCACAAGAGTTTGACTACTGGATTGATGATGTTGAAGGACAGATTCCCGCAGAGTTAGAAGGGACACTTTTCCGGAATGGCCCTGGATTGCTGGATGTAAACGGGCAACGTATCCATCACCCCTTTGATGGAGATGGGATGATATGTAGAGTCGCCTTCTCCAACGGCCGCGCCCATTTTTGTAACCGCTTTGTCCGCACACAGGGCTATGTGGAAGAACAAGCAGCTGGTAAAATCCTCTATCGCGGTGTTTTCGGCACCCAAAAGCCCGGTGGTTGGCTGGCAAATGCTTTTGACCTCAAACTCAAAAACATTGCCAACACTAACGTTATTTACTGGGGTGACAAACTCTTAGCTTTGTGGGAAGCAGCAGAACCCCACCAATTAGATCCCCAAACTCTAGAAACGCTGGGGAAAGATTACCTGGACGGCGTTTTACACAACGGTGATGCTTTCGCCGCCCACCCCAGAATTGACGGCGAAAGACTGGTAAATTTTGCGATTAAACCGGGTCTTTCCACTACTATTACTATCTATGAGTTAGATTCGACTGGCAAAGTTGTACAGCGTCACGCTCACAGCGTTCCTGGCTTCGCCTTTATCCACGATTTCGCCATTACGCCTAACTACTGCCTGTTCTTTCAAAACCCGGTAAGCTTCAATCCCCTACCTTTTGTGTTTGGAGTTCGCGGTGCTGGGGAGTGTGTGCAGTTTCAGCCTGACCAACCCACCAAGATTTTAGTAATTCCCCGCAACCCCCAACAAGGGAAGGTGCAAATCTTAGAAACCGAGTCTGGTTTTGTCTTTCACCATGCCAATGCTTTTGAGCAAGACGATAAGATTTGCATTGACTCGATTTGCTATGAGTCTTTTCCATCTGTGGAAGCGGATTCCGATTATCGTGAGGTGAAGTTTGAGGAACTTGCACCAGGGCAGATGTGGCGATTTACGCTCAATTTGAATGATAAAACAGTACAGCGTAAACTTTTAGAAGGTCGTTGCTGCGAGTTTCCCAGCGTTCATCCGGAACGGGTCGGACGACCGTATCGCTACCTATATATGGGTGCTGCCCATAATGCTACTGGCAATGCGCCTCTACAAGCTATTCTGAAGGTGGATTTAGAGACGGGAGAGCGTCAACTCTGGAGTGTTGCACCGCAAGGCTTTGTCAGCGAACCTGTATTTGTTCCCCGTCCGGGTACATTAGGTGAAGATGAAGGCTGGCTGCTAGCTTTTGTCTACGACTCCACTCATCACCGTTCTGATGTAGTAATTTTGGATGCTGGCGACTTGAATAAAGGGCCAGTGGCGCGGCTGCACTTGAAGCATCATGTCCCTTACGGGTTGCATGGCAATTTCACGTCCCAATGTTTTGCACCGAGTAAATAATACCCTTCCTCGTTAAGAGTCTCTGGCTGGGAACGCCTAAACAGAGGCTCTGCTTTGGTCATTTTCAGTATGGGTCGAAGGGTTATAATTTCTAACTTAACTGGAGGCGGTCGCCTCTAGAGACAACATTCCCAGGCGCGAGTCTGGGAACGAGACAAAGAAATGGGCTTGAAAAATTTGAGAAACTGGTACTTTCCACGTTTTCTTTTTTCATCAAGACAGGCTAAGTTAGCTGAAGTATCCCAAGTGGAACTGGGATGAAATTCAGCATCGTTATTACGACTTATAACCGTCTCTCCTTGCTGCGGCGGGCAATTGACACTGCTCTTGCCCAAACATTACCCTGTGAAGTAATTGTTGCTGATGACTGCTCCTCGGATGAAACCGAAGCTTATGTGAGTAGTTTGGCGAAAAAGCTGCGTGAGTCAGGTGACGAACGTCTGGTTTATCACCGCAACTCGGTGAATCTCGGTCACTCCGCAACGATGAATGCTGGGGTGCAGCTGTCCAAAGGTGAGTGGGTTAAGCCAGTTGATGATGATGACTATCTGGCACCCAATTGTTTAGAGGAGATGTACAATGCGATCGCGTTGTGTCCAAACGCAGTAATCTGTTCTTGTCAGGCTGCTCAGGTTGATGTCAATGAAGTTGAAATCACCAGAACCAAACCAGCTGGCCCAGGAAAAGCTTTTTATATTCCTCAAGAAGACATTCATTATGGGATGTTGCTGGAACTTGTCCCTTTTGGCACCCCTATTCAAGTTGCCTTTCGTCGCGATGCTTTCCTCAAATCCGGGGGTTGGGATACTACTTTAGATGTCTGCGATGATATTGATTCTTGGATTAGAATCGCCCAATTTGGCGATGCCGTTTTTCTTAATCAATGTCTTGCCTATCGCACGATTTGGACTGGAGGAAATAATCAAAAATCAGCCCTGCAAAGGCGGCTAGATATCAATATCTTAATGAAAGAAAAAATCTATGCTCTTGTCAGTCAAGAACATCAGGCTAATCTTCCATCATTTCAAAATATTAAAAATTATCTAAAACTTCATTGGAGTCTGGTAGCTCTCAAGCAAAAAAAGATTTTAACTGCTTGCGAACTTGCTGGAATAGCGGTCTTCAATCCCTTTGCCTGGAAGCTTTTAACCAGAAATAACTTACTATCAAAAAATCAATCTTATTCTCAACAAAAAAATCTAAAGAAGCAAATTTTATTCTCTGAAAGGCTTGGTGACGTCATCCATGAAAATTATCAACCCAACCCAGCCTACAGCCAAGAATTGCCGATTAATTTTAAATTTGATCGAATGGCAGCTTTCAATCAACAAAAGATTTTCAGCGCCATTAAACTTGTCTTCGACACTGTGTTTTCGCAGGTTACACAGAAGCTTTTCGGCACAGTTGCTTTACTCAAAATTCCCCGCAAAAAGCGCTCTTACCAAAAACAGATGGATATCAAGATTTTATTCCTTTATCTGTTAGTCAGTGAAAAGCGCAAGTCTTCTATTCCTAACCTTCAGGATTTACAAGCTTATTTAGAACTGCGTGGTGCCATTTTTTCTGTCCGACAAGGAAAAATAGTAATGGCAATACAGATGGCGTTTCCATCTGTGTTTTCGCTAGCGGCCTGGAAGCTTCTGCTTAAAGTTGTCCTATTTAGTCAACTCCACAGCACACAAATGCCTATTCGCAAGCTAGTGCTGATCGAATCTTAACATTATTCCGCATGGTAGAGCATATATTAGGTATTTTTAGCTATATTAAGAATGTTAACAGAAGCTTGCCTTTTAGGTTAGAGGTCGCTCCCTTCATAGGGTGGTGCCAGAAAGGAATGCGATCGGGTGCCACTAAACTGAGTTACCTAGATTACGTGTAACTAGAAAAAGCGACTGGCAACTAAAAGCGAGTAAAAGTAGCTAGAGCTATAAGTCAAATGCCTCTAGCTAGGGTGAAAAAAGTTAGGGTAAGTACGTTATAGAGGTAGCCAATGCTACAAAAAAAACTACTTATCTTCAACTAGACACTAAGCACAACCGTTCATTTCATTTTGGTGAGGACTGGCACTGGTGACATCACTGATACAATTTACCCAAACAGCCGAGGAATCCCTAATCACAGCCTTTTTTCGGGAATCCGAAGGGAACTGGCGTTCTGAACGACGCTACTACACGCTACCGGATGGAGAAACTAAAGAGATGGTAAGTATGATCGCCATCCGGTTTTTGGAACAAGGTTGTCCCGAACTCGTGCGTTTAGGCAAGATGCACGAAATGGAAGATCCAGGGGCGATGATTTGCGGTTCTTACGTTGAATGGAACAGTACAAACTCAGTGACAGGCCGCAAAGAATCTAAGGGTTCAACAATATTTGGTGCTTTGGGAAAAATATTGTATCGCGATCGCGGCTTTGCTACCCCCAAGCCAGTGACAGCCCAGTATTCCTTCACTAATCCTAAAACTTTGTGCTTGCGGACTGAGTACAACGGCTCTGTGTTTGAAGAAGAATTAAAACTGATTGGTGACAATTACCGCACCCGCCAAACCATCATTTCTCGTGCTGGCGAACAGCAGATGATTGGTCAGTATCTGGAAAAACGGATCTAATTATCGCTGGCTTTCGTGGGGTGAGATACCAGCCCTTGAGATACCCGACTTCTGTAAGAAGTCGGGTATCTTGCCTTCAAGAATCATTTAGGACTGCTATATAACTACAACATACGGAACTGTTCAACTTTCGGCGAAAAGTTGATGGGCATCACAGTTTCAATGTTTTCAGTCGGATTGGGAATGATGTAGTGGGTGATAACTTCGCCGCCGTAGACTTTTTCGGCTGCTTGAATTCCAGCTGCAACGGCGATATTTACCTCGGATATTCTTCCTCGGATGGAAACTATAAAGTTACCTTTTTCCGCGAGTCCATAATAAACTAGCGTGACTGAGCCAGCTTTAACCATTGCGTCTGCGGCTGCTAGTACAGCCGGAAAACCCAATGTTTCAATCGTTCCCACGGCCTGGGGCATAGAATCAGTTCCTGAATCAAAGCAAACAATATGTTAATTGTACGAGGCTTGAGGATATGATTTTGAATTTTAGATTTTGGCAGGTCGGAATTTCTCGGACTCCGATGATTTTAGATAGGGGCTGCGGACGGTAAAGCGATCGCTTCTATACTAATCCTCTGGAGTCACTTGGCTGGAAGTAATCTGGGTTGCTGCAAGCATGATGGGGAACCCGATGCAGCAGCTAAAATCTTGCCAGGAGATGCCTGGTAGCTTTGATTTAACTGCCTTCCCAGATTCAGGATAGTCTTTGCGCCCACGTTAAGCTGCTTTAAGATTTGCCAGAAAGACGCGATCGCTATTCCTCTTCTTCCCTCTCGATAACTCTCCAAATCAGCACTCAACACTTTTTCAAGTCAGGGTGGGCATTCTCCACTCTAAACTGTTACTAGAGTTTTTACGACTGATGAGTTGAAACACATGGCTGACATTGTTGATATTGCAGTTAGCGCCGATTCTTTCAAAACCCTAGTAACGGCTGTCCAAGCTGCCGGGTTGGTAGACACGCTGAAAAGCCCTGGCCCTTTCACTGTCTTTGCACCTAATGACGATGCCTTTGCTAAGCTGCCACCGGGAACTATACAAACCCTAGTACAAAATATTCCCCAGTTAACCAGGATTCTCACCTATCATGTCGTCCCCGGCAAGTTAATGAAGGCTGATTTAGCAAAACTTAATTCTGTCACCTCAGTTGAAGGTTCACCCATTAGGATTGATTGCTCTGATGGTTTTGAGGTAAAAAATGCCACAGTTCTAGCAGCAGATATTGAAGCTGATAACGGTGTCATTCACGTTATTGATACCGTGATTCTCATGGGTTAATTCAACCATCTAGCAAGTAGAGTGGGCATTGCCCACCCTACCAGTAGCCAGTTTATATGCTTAAACCTTATTCTTTATTTTGCTACATCATCTTAAGTAATTTTTCTCGGCTGCTACTCTAATGTTGTCAACGCCGTCATTGGGGAACCTGCATCTGAGAGCAACGTCTAAATTCTTATAAAAATTAAAACAATCCTAGTTTTATTTGGTTTGAATGTAGTACATGGTCAAAGCTAAAAGCTAAGGTTATTGTTTGGATTGTCCATAAATAAAATAGTTTTATTGCCGTAAAAGAGCTATGAATCGCGTGAAATAAAAAAATGGCGCTTGATTTTGTACGCTAAATTATCCTGAAAGCCTGAATAAATATTAGAAATAATTTACCAGACTAAAAATAAATGGTGAAGGTTTTGTTATGCGAAAAAAAGACTAACTCACATTCAGCAGTATCAGAGAAGTTGAATTTTAGGAACTTGGGATAAGTAAGAGGAGGATAACGATGAAGCTTTATAACATTATAATAATATGCGCGATCGCAATGGGCGCGATCGCTGGTTCTACTTTAGCAACAATTGGCTATCGCAACAGCCACTCACCTCTACCCGCATCTGACATTCTACCTTCCCCAACACCGACAACCGAGAATCCCACGCCCCCAGCTACAGTCGTATCTCCCTCACCGTCTACACCGTCAACCACCGAACCAAGTGTACCAACCACAGAACCAAGTATAATTAAAAATAATCAACCTGACAAAAGTACATTTTTCCAATTTCGCCTGCGTCTTGTAGATGCCGTTAATCGGCGGGATGCTAACTTTATTCGCTCCCTTGTAACACCAGAAACTGAATGGAATTATGGCGGTACGCTAACTTTAGATTCTTACAACATTGACGACAAGAACTCTGAGTTTTGGGCGTATATGAATAAGGCAGCCGGTTTAGATTGTGCCATCGACAATCAGGGTAAAGTTGCCAACAAAGAACCTGGTTCTGATGTCTGGATTTGTCCAGATGTCAAAAAAGCGCTGGAGTCTATTAGACCAAGTAAACCCAATGTCGGGCAACTGGCAATTTTAGGACAAGACGTTAATGTTCGTTCTGAGCCGGGAGCGGGTGGTAAAATTGTCGGGGTAGTGTCTCACGAATTTGTAGCATTTGACGGCAACACTTTTAACAGTTTGCCTGAGCGTATGCAGAAGGCAGTTAAAGAAAAGGTTGTTGATGGTTGGACACCAGTGAAGCTGCAAAATGGTCAGCAAGGCTGGATTCTCAATCGCTATGTCTACGATCAAGAAACAGATTACCGCGTCAGTTTTGTGCGTACAAAAGGACAATGGCGGTTGCGTTACTTCTTGCCTGGGAATGGCAATTAAGAGATGCGCTTCTGCACAATGGCATAACGATGTATCTCTGGAATAAGGCGCTCAAGGTTTACCAAATGCAGTCATGATGGACAATCTTTATTCTACTCGTCTGATTGCGATCGCCTGATATCAATTGCTCGTTTAATGGTTGTCATAGAAATAAAAAGCGAAAGCGGAGTATCCTGATATTCTAGAAAACCGTACTTTTTATAAAAACTCTTTGCTTCTTCATCTATGGCATCAACCGTAATAGCATAGACTCCTACCTTTTGGGATACATCAACTGCATTTTCTAAAGCGTGGAACAACAGCCTCTTTCCCAAACCTCTTCCCTGCCTCGACTGATCCACAGCAAGTTTTCCAATCAGTATGGCAGGACTAGGGTATCTAGGAAGGCTCTCCCGTAGTTCGGCAGGCAATTCTTCATGATCAACCACACTGGCACAACAAGAGTAATAACCAGCTATGATTTGACTGTCTTGGGATGCAAAAGCTACATAAGTTCTGGCAATCCCCTTTTCATCGTTTTTCTTGGCGTACTGTTTGAGATATCTATCTAAGTCTAGAAATCCAGAATTAAATGGGTCTTTCTTGAGACTACTCACACTGCGCCCTATGGCATTTAGGGGAGAAATAATCCAATCCACAAGGCATTACTCTTTTGAACTGCCGTACTCTCTAAATAGTGAAATCAAAGCTTCATTAGGTTCAGGCGGGTCTAGCATGACTGACATGAAAAGTTCCCAGTCCCGCTCAGACAGACGCAAAGCTTTATGAGGATAGACGGTTAGTTCATTTACAGTAGCATCCAATTGGGTCGAGTATTCTTGAAGGAAATAAAGATGAGCCAGAAACTTTAGCCGGGTTTCGGTACTTTTTTCTTGGCTGGCTGTCGCTTGCATAGTGCTATATCTCTTTTTGCCTATTGTTTTATGACTATTAAACAGTATTTAAAAAATTATTTTTAAATTATAACATTTAAATTATCCTCATTTTAGGCAATTCAAAGATAGTTTAATATATAGCGATCGCGCTAAAAAAAAAACGGTTTAGCGCCTCAGTCTGGTAAAAGTAAAAAGTAAAAATTGCAGAATTACTCATTTTTACTTTTTACTTTTTCATCTCTTTAGCGATGTGGAAGTAACTTCAGATCAACGGTTGGTTTTGCGGCTGACGGAGTAGAAGCAGGCGCTGTAGCAGATGGATTTGAGCGCAACTGCTGGTAGAAGCCCAGAACTTGTTCCGTATAAGGGGCGGTAGGGTTGCTACTGTAGCGGGTGGGGTCGCCAGTCATCCACCAAGCAGCAGCGCGTTGCACAGCGACAGCTTCATTGTTGCCACTAACCTTATATTCGTCTTGCAACACATCGCCCATGACACACACTAGGATGCCCCGTGCTGTGACTGGGCTGGCTTCAAATTGCGTTGGTGTCAGTTCCCGGTTGATACATTGTTTCGACCAGCGGGTGATGTTGTCTGGCTTAACTTGCCACTCGCTGAAGAGTCCATCGTCAGGAGTTGCGGTTTGCGGCGCTGCCTGTCGTAGCGCTTCCACCAGCGCCCCTATCTGAATGTCCGTTACCTGGGCAGGTTGGGCAGTAGCAGCCGGGGCTGGGGGTTTTGCTGGTGGCTGGCTAGAGGTAGGTGAGGGTGTGGGACTTGGAGTTGGCGATGGTGAGGGTGTGGGACTTGGAGTTGGCGATGGTGAAGGTGTGGGGGTTGGGGATGGTGAAGGTGTAGGACTTGGTGAAGGTGTGGGACTTGGTGAGGGTGTAGGCCTTGGTGAGGGAGATTGTTGGGCTGGGGGTCTAGAGGGGGTAGAAGCAGGCGGCACAGAGGATGGATTAGAGCGCTGCTGCTGGTAGAAACCCGAAACTTTCTGGATATAAGGGGCGATGTCTTTACTGTTGTGACGGTTGGGGTCGCCAGTCATCCACCAGGCGGCGGCGCGTCGCACTGCTAGAGATTCATTGTTGCCGCTGGCGCGATACTGTTCTCGGAAGATATCGCGCATGACGCACACGAGGATTGTCCGTGCTGTCGAGGGGCTGGCTTCAAATTCTGCGGTGGAGAGCGATCGCCCAATACATTGTTTCGACCACCGGGGGATGTTGGCTGGTTTAATTTGCCAATCGCTGTAGAGTCCATCGTCTACTTTTCCGGTTTGGGGTGCTGCCTTGCGTAGCGCTTCTACTAAGGCCCCTACTTGGGCATCAGTTTGCGACAAGGCGGGCATTGCCAATGCCCCGATGGTGAGAATCGCTCCCAAGATTTTATACTGTAATCGCATAGATTACCTCCTACGAACTTAGAAGTCAATTTTCATCCTAAGTCGAAATTTCACGTTGGGAGCGATCGCGCTAAAAAGTTAGGAGGCGAGGAATTATTAACTCATAACTCCTCGCCTCCTAATTCATAACTCTTTAATTTACTTGCACAATCATCCCTTCACGCGCCAGGAACCCACCTGGAGAGACTTCTTGGACGTGCGTTTCAATCTGATCTAGAAAGTCATCGCTGTGGTTTGGTTCGTGGTGAAAGATAGCGAGACGCTTGACACCAGCAGCCTCGGCTACTTTCACTCCTTCTTGCCAAGTGGAGTGTCCCCAGCCGACTTTCGGCGATTTGGGGTTGTGATATTCCTCGTCGGTGTACATCGCATCGTATATCAAGACATCGGCTTCGCGGGCTAGGTGCAGCACATTTTCATCTGGGCGATCCGGCAAATGTTCCGTATCCGTGCAGTAGAAAACTGTATGTCCCTGCCACGTCACTCGATATCCCATCGCCCCGTTGGGATGATTGAGCGGGGCAGTCTCAATCGTGATATCATCCACCTTGAAGGTATCGCCACAGACCAATTCGTAGAACTTCAGGTCAGCCGCTAACTCTTGGAGCGGCACTGGGGAATTTGAGTGTAGCACGCGATCGCAGAAATGCTGTTTCATTGAGTCTGCATCCGGTGGAACTGCCCCGTGAATGTGGAAGCAATTCCCTTCCAGATATGCGGGAGCAAAAAACGGCACTCCTTGAATATGATCCCAGTGGTAATGTGTAAAAAACATATAAGCTTCCACTGACTTAGCTTTGAGCAAATCTTTGGAGAGCATTCTTAATCCGGTGCCGCCATCAAAAATCAAGCGTTTTCCGCCAACACGCATTTCCACGCAGGAGGTATTGCCACCGTAGCGAACTGTATCTTTTCCAGGGGAGGGGATACTGCCTCGCACACCCCAAAACTGAACCACAAACTCTGAAGAAGGGCTGATTTCCATTTCACTCTCAAGGCTTTAAAGTACCGCACTGACCCTGATGGCGCAGCAGATGATCGCACAGCACTAAAGCGACCATTGCTTCAACCATAGGCACCGCTCTGGGCAAAACGCAAGGATCGTGCCGCCCCTTAGCTGCTAGTCTAGTCTCAACGCGATCGCGGGTCACGGTGCGCTGTTCTTTGCGAATCGTCGCTGTTGGTTTGAACGCCACGCGGAGAATGATATTCTCTCCGTTAGAGATGCCCCCCTGGATTCCGCCGGAGCGATTCGTAGTAGTACGAATTTCCCCGTTTTCCGCGATAGAGAATTCATCATTATGTTCGCTGCCAGTCAGCAATGTCCCGGCAAAACCCGATCCTATTTCAAATCCTTTACTTGCGGGTAAGGACATGACACCCTTAGCCAGGTCTGCTTCTAGTTTATCAAATACTGGAGAACCTAGCCCTTTGGGTAGATGACGGGCAACACATTCTACAACGCCGCCGATGGAGTCGCCAACTCGCCCCACCTGCTCAATTTTTTCGATCATTCGTTCGGCACATTCTGCATCAGGACAGCGGACAATGTTACTTTCTACTTGTTCTAGGGTAACGTTGTTGGGATCTATGACACCCTCCAAGTCTTGGATGCGCTTAACGTAACCGATAATTTCGACTCCGGCGACTGTTTTAAGGATTTTTTTAGCGATCGCGCCTGCTGCTACTCTTCCAATTGTCTCACGCGCCGAGGATCTGCCACCACCCTGCCAGTTGCGAATCCCATATTTAGCATCGTAGGTAGCATCGGCATGAGAGGGGCGATAGGTCTGCGCCATCTCATCATAATCCTGGGAGCGAGTGTCCTTGTTTCTCACCAACATCGCAATTGGCGTTCCCAGCGTTTTCCCTTCAAACACGCCAGAGAGAATTTCGCAGGTGTCAGCTTCTTTGCGGGGTGTGACGATCTTACTTTGTCCCGGTCGCCGCCGATCTAATTCTACTTGGATTTCTTCAGCGGAAATTTCCAGTTGCGGTGGACACCCATCAACAACAACCCCGACACCGCCGCCGTGGGATTCGCCAAAGGTGGTAATCCGAAATAGATGACCAAAAGTGTTGCCCATAATACTTGCAGAGTCGGCTAGAAATTTTGATTTTAACAGTGATCGCTATTTAGATGGGGAGCGATCGCGCTTCTCGCTGCAACTATTGCTTATTTAATTTAAACGAACCTGAAGAGTCTGTAACTTCATAACACCCGTAACCATTGGCTGGATTAGCAGCTATGGGTTCAGTCCAAAACAATTCCCGAATTGTCAGTTCATCAAACTTTCCCTTGGGTTTCATCTTGAGGACTATCGACCCCAATTGATATTTCGGATACATCGGATTTTAGGATTTCATCGTCTTTCCCGTCAGCCTTACATTAGGATGCCCAGCAAGTTTTTTCGGGAAATTTCCCCTCTCTCCAATGCTGGCGGATTTTAACTGCTGCTCTGGGAAATAAAGCCTTTGAGTTATCACTCGGAACAGACTCGATTTCTTTGACTACCCCGCTGGTTTTATCTAACCATAATTTGCCAAATAACTTTTCATGGATTCCAAAACAGTAGACGACGCTGGTATCGTCTTCACTTTCTTTCCAAAGCGACACATAAAAAGCCATGCCTATTTTCCTCGTTTCCTGTTGTGGATTTTTGACAGACTGCTATTAGCCTATCAGTTTCACTATGGCAGAGGTGGCAGGGGTGGGTTCCAGATTCGGCCAGAACGTACTGTCGCCTCGTGAGCAGTACGGTAGTCGGTACGGAAGATGCCTTCAAACCGGGACTCAAAGTATTCATGTTCTAGTAGAGCCAGATCCTCGGCGGTGTATTCCCCTCGACACAACCGTTCCCAAGCATCAGCAATATCCGGGTCAGGATCGAAGCGCCTAGCTCTATCATCAAGCTGGTGTTCGCGGTAGAACAGGTGGTTTTTGATCCGCCGGATGCGGTACTCTGGTACCCCAGTATTACGGGCAATTTCCCCTACATCATCGGCTTGGCGAATAGCTTCGTAGGCTTGAGGAGCATACTCCTCCCAACGGGTAAAGTCGTCCATATAGTTACTCATTTGATATAGCGGCTAAATTTATTGAGTTATTTCCGTTTTTTAGAAAACCCTGAATTTTTTAGCATTAGTGGACGCAGAACCCAAAGCAAGATGGCAATTGCCAGAATAATTGCAGTTGGAATATTTCCGTACTGTAATAACAAAGTCGGATCAATCGGTAGAGTTGTTGTTCCAGGTTGGCTTGTGTAAGTGATGGCTTGTTGTTGAAATCGCATTTGAGAATTCCTCATATGTCTAACTCTAAGCTAGGTAATAACTCAAAAGTTTTCCCTAATATCGCTGCTGTGGCGATTGGCTTTTGAGGGTAGAGTCTTCTAAGGAACGTAAGCTATAAGAACACAGTATTAGTGGAGTTATGGATAGCAAGAGAAAACCGAATGGTTACTGGAATGACTTTGCCAATCTTGAACGTGAGCTTCTCGCCTTCATTGAAGAACATGGCACACCAGGCATAATGCCAACTAACTCTCAACTCCTTTGCGCCAAGCGAAGTAATCTAGCAAGAGCCATACACAATCATGGTGGATTACCTGCTGTAGCCAAACGCCTGGGGTTGGAGTTGGCATATACAGCAAAACCGTTTGGCTATTGGGATGATTTTGCTAATGTTAAGCGCGAAATTGTAACCTTTACCCAAAACGTCGGCACTCTTGGTGTCATGCCTACTAAACAAGAACTGACAAATGCTGGACGAAGCGATCTTGCAAGCGTTATACACAAGCACGGTGGATATTTGGAAGTAGCTAAACGACTAGGCTTAAATTTGTGTTATAGAAGAAAACTCGTAGGCTACTGGGAAGATTTTTCTAATATGGAGTGTGAAATTTTCAGCTTTATCCAGGAAAGTGGCACTGTTGGAATAATGCCTACCCATGAAGAACTTCTAAAAGCTGGGCGCAACGATCTTGCAGGCGCTATACAGAAGCACGGTGGATATCCGGAAGTAGCTAAAAGCTTGGGTTTAAAGTTGGGCTATACAAGAAAACTGATAGGCTACTGGGAAGATTTTTCTAATGTTAAGCGTGAGATTCTTGCCTTTATTCAGGAGAGCGGCACTCTTGGGGTGATGCCAACCCATGAAGAACTCATGAAAGCTGGACGCACCGGGCTTGCAAGCGTTGTACAGAAACATGGGGGATGGCAGTCAGTAGCCGAAAGATTGGGGTTGACTTATGCCAAAAAACGGTCTGGTTACTGGGAAGATTTTCTCAGTGTTGAGCGTGAGGTTTTCGCCTTTATTGAAAAATTCGGTACTTTCGGCGTGATGCCAACGGGTGATGAACTCAGAGAAGCTGGACGAAGCGATCTTGAAAATGCTATGAGGAAGCACGGTGGGTTTTCGATAGTAGCCGAAAGATTAGGGCTGACTTATGCTAAAAAACAGCACGGTTACTGGAAAGATTTTTCCAATGTTGAGCGTGAGGTTTTCGCCTTTATTCAAGAATTCGGTACTGTCGGCGTAATGCCGACAAACAGAGAACTCCTTCAATCTGGACAGAGCGCTCTGGCAGGCGCTATACAGCAGCATGGTGGATGTCTGGCAGTAGCGCACTGTCTTAACCTTATCTACAGTAGTCTCGAACGCATCACCCCTCGCACTGCCGCCGATGTAGAAAAAACCGCTCGTGCTATTCAACCCTTAGCAGAATCCGACCTTCTGAGTGGCGCACAAGTGA
This sequence comes from Trichocoleus sp. FACHB-90, assembly GCF_014695505.1. Taxonomy (NCBI): domain Bacteria; kingdom Bacillati; phylum Cyanobacteriota; class Cyanophyceae; order Leptolyngbyales; family Trichocoleusaceae; genus Trichocoleus; species Trichocoleus sp. FACHB-90. Next base: position 1,803 of record NZ_JACJOK010000041.1, on the reverse strand, counting down.
TGGTTATTCTGCGGCGTGCGGGATTGCTGGAATACCGCAATCAGCGAGTAGTGAAACTAAACGCTAGTCTCGCACGCGGCAAACATGAAGAGATTGAATCTGCCATTACGCAACTAGCCAGCACGAGAGAAGAACTTGCTACCGAACCAATCAAAATTGAGGAAAACGAAGACATCTCAACAGCAGAAGTCGAAGCACTGGTAAGCAGCGGATTAGAAACATCTGAAAATCCACCGTTGGTAAAATCTACATCAACTGCCACTGAACCTGACACCCAGCGAGAACAGGCGGTAATTCGTGGACTCTCCGCTTTAGGTGAATTGCGCTTACCCCTCGATGAAGTTTTGACACTCCTCACGTCTAAACTGTTGTGGCAAGCATTCTACAAACGGCTGTACAACTGGTACGGTGGGCTAGACGCTGCCCAAAACGTCACGGCTGAAGATGTAGAAGCTGCCATTCTCCGCACCTATCCCGAACATAGAGATAATGAATTTGTGGCTGAGGCTGCGGCACAGTTCACTCTCGAAGTTGAGCAAGCTGTCAACTTTGCCGCATCTTTAGCAGATGATGGTTGGCATGGTTTCCGCTTGCGTTTGCACCAAGCTGACGCAGCACGGAGAATGGCAGAAGTGTTGAGCAACAAAGATGATGATTATCCGTTTCTGCTCAATGGTGACGATCCTGGTATGGGCAAATCAGCCTCGTTTCTGGCTGCTGTATGTGCTTCTGGTACTAGCAGCGTTGTCCTAATTGCTCCTAAAACTGTGGCTGATGATACTTGGTGCAGTAAAAATGGTGAAATCCGCCGCTGTCTTCCCCATGCTGATATTGTGCGGGGTTTGGAGCAAGCGCTAACCGCTTCTCCTTCTTCTCGCCTCACTTTCTACGTTTTGCATTACGAGGAATTACTCAAATCAGAGGCAGTTGCAGCATTGGCAGAACAGTCTTTTGATTGCCTTTGCCTTGATGAAATTCACTTCATTAAACAACGCGCCGAACAAGGAAGCAGCCAGCGCCGAGTCACATTGCAAACTTTACGTAATTCGGCTGGTGCAGCGATTGGGCTAACAGGAACGCCGCTAATTAATGAACTAGCCGAGCCAATGTCATTGCTGCAAACTCTCAGTAACGATGCGCCTCAATTTGACCATTCCCGACTGAGTAGCCGTCGCCTTAGCGATATTGCTGATGTATTTGAAGCGCTACTTCCCCACATCATCCGTCGCCGCAAACCCGAAGTATTGCTGCATCTACCGAGTTGTGATCTTTTAGAAGTGGACATCCCAGTAATGGGAGCGATCGCACTCCAAATGCTAGATATTCATAAATGGTCTAAATCGAGAGCCACACAACAACTAATTGAATTACGAAAACTAGCAACAGACGCTAAACTTGCCTATCTACAGCAACAGGTACAAAAAGCGCGAAAGCTCCTCATCCTGACTTACCTAACTGATGACGTATCCGATAAAATTACTGCATACCTAGAAGAATTTCTCCCTAATCAAGTTGCCCATATTAACGGACAAACCCCCAAGGAAGAACGCCAAAAACGGCTAGATTCTTTCCGTAAATCAGACGATATGCGCGTCCTAGTGGGAACGATAGGGACAATTGGCACAGGCTTAACTCTTTTTGACCCCGATTCTGAAAACACAGCCAACGAAATCATTATTGCTGACTTACCCCCACATTCCGCCCTTTGATTGTCACAAGCGGATAATTCAGTGGAACCGAAGGCTAGCACAGGCAAGTTCAATCGAGTGAAATCTGCTAGAGATGAGAGATACTCACTTTTTT